>JAICSH010000060.1 GCA_025936995.1 Thermoleophilia bacterium
ACGTCATGAAGGCACGGGCGGCCTCGCCGGACATGCTCGTCGACCTGAACGGGCTCGAGGAGCTGCGCGGGATCGAGCTCGCAGGCGACGGGACGCTCACGATCGGCGCGATGACGACGTACACCGAGCTGATGGGCTCGGCGGAGGCGAAGGCGCGCTCGATCCTCGGCGAGGTCTGCGCGACGATCGCGGACGTCCAGGTGCGGAACCGCGGCACGATCGGCGGGAACGTCTGCTCGAACGACCCGACGAACCACCTGCCTCCGCTCATGGTCGCGACGGGCGCGCGCATGACGATCGCGAGTTCGGCGGGCGAGCGCGAGGTGCCGGCGGAGGAGTTCTTCCTCGGCGTCTATCTCACGGCGGTCGGGCCCGGCGAGCTGCTGACCCGGATCACGATCCCGGCGGGCAAGAAGGACGGCTTCGCCGCGGTCACGCTCGGCGCCGACGGAACGTGCATCTGCAACGCCGCCGCCAGCGTGAACGGCTCCGTGCGGGTCGCGCTCGGCTGTGTCGACGCCGTGCCGGTGCTCGTCACGGCGGACGCGCCCGAGGCGGTCGCGGACGCCGTCCGCGCGGCGAACCTCATGCCCCCGTCGGACGTCCACGCCTCGACCGAGTACCGCACGCATCTCGCCGCGGTGCTCGCGACCCGCGCGGCGCAACAGGCGGCGGCCCGCTGATGGACGTCACGGTCACCGTCAACGGGACGAGCTACGAGCGCGACGTCGAGCCGCGCAAGCTCCTCATCCACTTCCTCCGGGACGACCTCGACCTCACCGGCAGCCACGTCGGCTGCGACACCGGCAACTGCGGGGCGTGCTCGGTGATCCTCGACGGCGTGCTCGTGAAGAGCTGCATGCTCCTCGCCGTCCAGGCCGACGGCGCGAGCGTCGAGACGGTCGAGGGGCTGGCGGACGACGGCGAGCTGACCCCGCTGCAGCAGGCGTTCAACGAGCACCATGCGCTCCAGTGCGGCTACTGCACGCCCGGGATGCTGATGAGCGCGACCGCGCTCCTGCGCGAGAACCCGAGCCCGTCCGACGACGCGATCAAGAAGGCGCTGCAGGGCAACATCTGCCGCTGCACCGGCTACTGGAACATCTTCGAGGCCGTGAAGGCGGTGGCCAAGTGACGAGAGCCAGCGAGACGACACTCGCTCCCGCACCCGTCGAGGTGCAGAAGGGCTGGGGCGGCCAGAGTGTCCCGCGCAAGGAGGACAAGCGCCTCCTGCAGGGCGAGGGCGTCTTCGTCGACGACGTCAAGCGGCACGGGATGGGCTACCTCCACTTCGTGCGCAGCCCGTACGCGCACGCGCACATCACCCGCATCGACGTCTCGGCCGCCGAGGCGATCGACGGCGTCTACGGGACGTTGACCGGCGAGGAGGTCGCGGCGCTCACGGAGCCGTTCTTCCAGATCTCGAGCGTCCCCGGCGCGAACATCAAGGACTACTCGCTAGCAGTGGGGAAGGTGCGCTACGTCGGCGAGCCCGTCGTGGCGGTCGTCGCAGAGACGCGCGAGCTCGCGCGCGACGCCTCCGAGCTCGTCGAGGTGGACTACGAGCCGCTTGCGGCGGTGGTCGACGCGCGGCGCGCGCAGGACTCCGACACGCCCGTCCTCCACGACGACGCCGGCGGGAACCTCATGTGGAGCGGTCTCTACTCCTGGGGCGACCTCGACGCCGCCTTCGCCGAGGCCGACCGCGTCGTCAAGATCCCCGAGCTCCACTTCCACCGCTTCAACTCGACGCCGCTCGAATGCGACGGCGCGCTCGTCGAGTACAACCGCGGCGTCGGGCAGTGGACGATCCACACGAACAACCAGTTCCCCGGCTTCGCCGCGATCATGATGGGGCCGGCGATGCAGGTGGGGCTCGACAAGCTCCGCTTCGTCACGCAGGACATCGGCGGCGGCTTCGGCAACAAGATCACGTCCCATCCGCAGCTCGTCGTCTGCTGTCTACTCGCGCGCAAGCTCAACCGGCCGGTGCAGTGGACGGAGTGGCGCACGGACTTCCACCTCTCGATGTCGCACGGCAACGAGCGCTGGTTCCACGACACCGAGGTCGCCGTCAAGGACGACGGGACGCTCCTCGGCTTCCGGACGAAGGCGCTCGACGACGCCGGCGCCTGGCTCCGCTACGAGCCGCTCGGCGGCGTGATCTGGGCGCAGGTCACGCCCGGGATGTACCGCTGGCGCCACATCGAGCTCGACTTCACGCAGGTAGCGACGAACAAGGCGCCCGTCTCGCCGAACCGCGGCTACTCGCGTATGCAGCACCTCTGGTTCACGGAGCGGGTGATCGACATCGTCGCGCGCGAGCTCGACCTCGACCCCGTCGAGGTGCGGAAGCGGAACTACATCCGCGCCGAGGACATGCCGTACGAGACGCCGAACGGCTGCGTCTACGACTCCGGCGACTACGCCGGGATGCTCGACCTCGCGCTCGAGCTCATCGACTACACGTCGATTCCCGGGAGGCGCGCCGACGCGAAGGAGCGCGGAAAGCTGCTCGGCGTCGGGATCGGCTCAACCCTCGACTCCGGCACGAACAACTTCGGCCAGTCGCGGCTCATCAACCCCGAGCTTCAGTTCTCCGGCAACAACGAGGTCGCGACGGTCAAGCTCGACATCTTCGGCGAGATCGTCGTCACGCTCGGCACGACGCCGCAGGGCCAGGGACACGAGACGACCGCGGCACAGGTCGTGGCGGACATCCTCCGCTGCTCGATCGACGACGTGCACGTGCGCGCCGGCCACGACAGCTACTGGAACTCGCATGCCGGCTTCTCCGGCACGTATGCGTCGCAGTTCGCGGTCACCGGCCTCTCCGCGGTGAAGGGCGCGACCGACATGCTGGTCGAGCAGATCAAGCGCCTCGGATCGGTTGTCCTCGGCGGTGTGCCGGAGGAGGCGCTCGAGCTCGCGGAGGGCATGGTGCGGATCAAGGACAACCCGGAGGCCGCGCTCCCGTTCATGGCGTGCGGCGCCATCATCAACGCGAACAACGCCGGCCTGCCGGAGGATCTCGACGTGACGCTCAACTGCCGCTACGTCTACCGGCCGCCGTTCCAGCTCCCGGATCTCGAGCGCAAATTCG
>JAICSH010000039.1 GCA_025936995.1 Thermoleophilia bacterium
CCGGTGCGGGTGAACGCGGTCGCGTACTTCAAGATCGTCGACCCGAAGAGCGCGATCGTCCAGGTCGAGAACTACATGGTCGCGACCTCCCAGATCGCGCAGACGACGCTGCGGTCGGTGCTCGGCCAGCACTCCCTCGACGAGCTGCTCTCGGAGCGGGAGAAGATCAACGAGATCCTGCAGGGGATCATCGACGAGGCGACCGGTCCGTGGGGAATCAAGGTCTCGATCGTCGAGGTCAAGGACGTCGAGATCCCGAGCGGCATGCAGCGCGCCATGGCGCGCCAGGCGGAGGCCGAGCGCGAGCGGCGCGCGAAGATCATCAACGCCGAGGGCGAGTTCCAGGCGGCGGAGAAGCTCAAGGACGCGGCGGTCGTGATCGAGGAGCACCCGATCGCGCTGCAGCTGCGCTACCTGCAGACGCTCCTCGAACTGGGCGCCGGCAACACGTCGACGATCATCTTCCCGGCGCCGATCGACCTCATCCGGCCCTTCCTCGAGCGGGCCGACAAGAGCTAGCGCCCGAGCAGCGGCGGGAGCTCGTTCAGCGTCGCGACCCGCGGCTCGAAGTCCGGGTGGAGCCCCTCGCGGTCGAGGAGGATCGCGCGCATCCCGAGCGCGAGCGCACCCTCGACGTCGTCGGCGATCGTGTCGCCGACCATCACGGCCTCGGGCGCCTCCACCTCGAGCAGATCGAGAACGGCGCGGAAGATCGACGCGTGCGGCTTCGTCCGGCCGTGGTGGAAGGAGCTGATCCCGGCGTCGACGTCGAGATCGTGATGGCGGGCGAACTCGCTCACGTCGCGCGAGGAGTTCGAGACGAGGCCGATCCGAAGACCGGCGGCTCGGAGCGCGGCGAGGACGTCCGGCACGTCGTCGTAGAGCTCGAAGTTCTCGTGCCGCTCCCAGCCGCGCGTGATCTCGACGGCGCAGTCGTAGGCAGCGTCGGCGTCCCCGCCCATGCCGCGGACGATCCGCTCGGTGAAGCGGAACCAGATCTCGTCGTCGTGCTCGAGCTCCGGATGGCGGCGGAGGTCGACGAGGGCAGCGTCACGCGCCGCTTCGTAGCGAGCCGCCTCGAGCCTGAGGCCGTGGCGCTCGCCCGCACGGACGTAGCCCTCCGGCCCGAGCTCCGGCCCCGGCCGCGCGAGTGTGAAGTCCACGTCGAAGAGGACGGCCTTGAGCTCCCCCATCGCCCGCTACCCTATGGCGCGGTCTCGGGGTGTGGCGCAGCCTGGTAGCGCGCTCCGTTCGGGTCGGAGAGGTCCCCAGTTCGAATCTGGGCACCCCGATTTCCTCTCACTCTCGCCCGACCGAGCCGGGCGAGAGGACGCTCGCCCAGCCTACGGCCCTCTCGCCTCGGTATAGCTTCTGCGAAGGTGCCGGTCGTTGCTGATCCCAAAGCGGTCTCGTTCATCGCCGAACATGGCGGCCGCCTGTACGTCTACGCCGACTCGGCAGGGCTAAAGCACGTCAAGACAGAACCGCCGCATGATCAGTCGATCCAGTTCGAACAGATCGAGGCCGACGGGTTCGTGATGTACGTCGAGGCCGACATCGTGCGCCCCGAGACGTGGGACGTGAAGTTCCATCACCTGCCCTACCACCACGTCGATGTGCTCTGGGATGGCCACCAGCCCGGATCCGGCGTTCCTGCGGTCTACAAGCGCTAGCTTCGGGGGTCATTCCGGAAACTGGCCAAGCCACAGTCCTTGGTCGTAGGCGGGCCTACACTCAGTTCGTGCTCATGTGGTGGGAGTGGTTTGACCGGCTCCGGATGTGGGCCCTCCTAGGGGTTATCGGGGTCATCCTCCTCGTGGAGGGCGATATCACCGCACAAATCATCGGCAGCGTGCTGGTCGCTTTCGTCCTCGGGTGGATCGTCCTCCGCGCCAGGCACCGATTCGCCAATCACTCCCACTAGCCGTCAGGGGCCATTCCGGAACACTGACCCCGCCGAGCGAACTGTGGCCAGCTACACGAGGGGCGAGTCGCGCCGTCAGCGACGCGTGGTCGCCGCGCTCCACGTGTTCACGGTTATCGCGTCCGGCCCGCCCTTCGGCGACTTGATCGATCGGAGGGAGAACGAGGCCGTCCTCGACCCCGGCCTGATGCACGTGACTATGTAGCTGCCACTCCCGAGCATGCGTTGCGGCATCGGGCGCAGGCATTGCAGCGGCCCCCGGCCCGTTCGCGCCAGAAGCCACCGGCGAAAGGTCGGAGTCATGTCGCGCGGGAGTGAACCCTTCCCCGTGGTCGTGCAGAGCGCGATGCCGCCGAGGTTCGTCCACGAGACCGTGCAGGGCGTATGAGCGAAGTCCAGGGGAACCTGCTGGGTCGCGGGGAGGATTCCCACGGGACCAGTGCTCGGCACGGCGGGCCCGCGATGCGGCGTTTGCGACGCCGTGACGAGAAGGGCGCTCAATCCCCCGGCGAGCGCAAGGGCTGTGACCGCGCGTCTGATACCCGGATCCTGCGAGTCGCAGCGCGGTTCGTCAACTAGGCGTCACGGGCCGGTCGGCTCGATGAGCTTCCAGTGTCCCTCGGAGACGGCCTCGACCGTGCCGTCAATCACCTTGAGCGCGCTTTCGTCGTCGAGCGCGTACGTCGGGGCGGGAATCCCGGCGGCCCACTTCTCGACCTCGGGGAGAGTCGAGTCGTCGAAGCCCTCGCGATCCAGGTGCACGCGCAGCGCGAAGTCGACCAGTCCCAGCGCGCGCTCGGCTCCCTCCGCCATGTCGCTCCCCTCGGGCACGAACTGGAGGTCGAACTCCGCGTCGCAGTTGTACGGCGTCACGACGATGCTCCCGGCGCTCATCCCCACGTAGACCGTCTCGCTCAGCGACGGCAGGAGGTCGGCAAGTCCGGACTGCCGCATCCAGTGGTGCAGGTACAGGACGTCGCCGCCCCAGACCAGCAGGGCGTCGGTCTCACGGAGCAGCGGGACCCAGCTCTCCCGCTGGATGCTCGGCAGCGCCGTGAGCTCGAGTACCCCCAGCGACTTCCAGCCCAGCTCGCACATGCGACTCGAGGCGTTGCCGCTGATCGCGCTCCATGCCATGCCCGGCCCTTGGGGAAACGGGTAGACCGCCGTCGGGACGAACAGGGCACTGGACTCGGCTACCGGCTTGCCCAGCAGCTCGACGAGCGCGTCGTGGATGCTCTGGTTGGCGATGCCGCCGGACGTGAGCAGAAACTTCATGCGTACTCCTTCACTCGCGTTTCAGACGTAGGTCTCGCGGAGCCAGCGGAGACGTTCGGCGAGCAGCGGCTCGAGCTCGGGCCGCCGCGGCAGCGCGACCGTGAACGACGCGTAGATCCAGGCGGCGTAGACCGGGAGGCACTGCTCGAGCAGATCCGCGTCGTGGTCGCCGTAGGCCTCCAGCGCGATGCGAGACGCGTCGTCCTCCCGCACTCGCGCGGACAGGGCCAGCGCCGCCAGGTCGAACTCACGCGGGCCGCGGCACGCCGTCTCGAAGTCGTGCCAGAGCGGCCCCGGCAGGCAGTTGGCGAGGTGCGCGTCGCCGTGGAGCGCCTGCGCCGGGCCAACCGGCTGCCGGGAGCCGAGCTCGCGGAGGAGCTCGACGTCGGCGGAGGGCTCGAGGCGGTCGGTAATTCCGACGAGGTCGCCGGTGTGCAGCGCAGGCAGCTCGCCCTCGTAGTCGGCCAGCGCCTCGTGGATGCCGCGGAGCGCCTCGCCGGCGGCGATCGGCTCCACCTCGCGGCGCGGCCTGACGTACTGCCAGAACGCGACGACGTGGCCGCCGTGCCGGTGCGGGCCGGGATCGAGCAGATCCGACGGAGGCACGACCGCTGCTCCCGCGCGCGCAGCGTGCGACGCGACGCTCAGCTCGCGGATGACGTCGTCCTCGTGCTGTCCCTCCGGATGCGGACGCCCGCTCGAGACGCGAGCGACGAGCGGGAGCGGCCTCAGGTGGACGAGGACGTGCCACGCGTCGCGCAGCACGATCGGATCGTCGCTGTGCAAGCCATGCTCGGCCGCGACCGCGACGGCGGCCTGAACCGCGCTCTCGCTCATCCGAACCCGTAGGTGGCGGGGAAGCGCCGGGCGAGCAGCCGGACGAGGAGCGCCACCGGCAGGCCGACGACGTTGAGATAGTCGCCCTCGATCCGCTCGACCAGCGCGGCTCCCTCGCCCTGGATCGCGTAGCCGCCCGCGCGTCCCTCCCACTCGCCGCTCGCGACGTACCGGCCGATGTCGCGCGGCGTCAGCTCGCGAAACGAGACAAGCGTCACCTCACGGTGAACCTCCTCCCACGCGGGCGTGATCAGCGCGAGGCCGGAGACGACCTCGTGCGTCCGGCCCGCCAGGCTCTCGAGCATCTCCTCGGCCTCCTCCGGACCGGCGGGCTTGCCGTAGACGCGCCCGTTGCAGACGACCTCCGTGTCGCAGCCGAGCACCGGCCGCCCGTCCGCCTCGGCGAGCACCGAGCGAGCCTTGCCGGCGGCATGCGCGACCGGATCCTCCTCGGTCTCCTCGTAGTGCGGCACCACGACGTCGAACGGGACGCGAAGCTGCTCGAGGATCTCGCGCCGCCGCGGCGACGTCGAGGCTAGGAGGAGCGGGGCCGCAGGCGGGCTCGCCATATCTCCTCCGCGGGCCACTTGCGCGCCCAGTCCGCGGACGGTTCCTTGTAGTACTCGTGCGACGCCGCGCCGTCCGGCGCGTACAGCTCGCGGAAGTCGAGGAGCTCGAATCCGTTCTCGCGCAGGATCGCGAGCATCTCGCCTGCCGGCGGATGGAACTCGGTACCGGCGTCGTCGCCGTCCTCCCAGTCGATCCGGTAGAGCCCCCTTTGCGGCATGAGCAGCCGGTCGGTCGCCGGTCCCTCGTCGGGAACGCAGAGGATGCGAAGCGTCGAGCCGCGGAGGAACTGCAAGATGCCTCCGGGCCGGAGCAGCCGCGCCGCCTCCGCGATCCACAGCTTCGGATCGCACCAGATCGAGGCGCCGTATTCCGAGAAGACGACGTCGAAGCTCCCGTCCGGCAGCGGAACCGACTCGGCGTTGGCCTCGATCAGCTCGAGACCGAGCCCGAACTCCTCGTCCATCCGCCTCGCCGTCTCCAGCTGCGCGGGCGTCACGTCGACGCCGACCACGCGGCGGGCTCCTGCCCGCTTCAGCCAGGCGCCGAAGTACGCCGTGCCACAGCCGAGCTCGATCACGTCCTTGCCGACGACGTCCGGAAGCACGTGCATCTCGGTCTCCGGGATGTGCCACTGGCCCCAGCTGATCTCCCGCGACCACGCCTCGCGGGCAGCCCGGTCGGTGTACTCCGCGTTCGCCTTCGTCCAGCTCGCCCGGTTGAGCGCGACGTAGTCGGGCTCAACCACCGAACCAGAGCGCGATCTCGCGCTCGGCCGACCCGGGCGAGTCGGAGCCGTGCACGAGGTTGTCGGGCATCGAAGAGGCGAGATCGCCGCGGATCGTGCCCGGCGCGGCGTTCGCGGGATCGGTCGCCCCGATCGTCGTCCGCAGCGTCGCGATCGCGCCTTCGCCCTCGACGACGAGCGCCCAGGTCGGCCCGGAGGTGATGAAGGCGACGAGCTCGCCGAAGAACGGCTTCTCGCGGTGCTCGGCGTAGTGCTCCTCACCGAGCTCGCGACTTGCGGTGACGAGCTTCCCCTCGCGGATCTCGAACCCGCGCGCCTCGATGCGCCCGAGGATCTCGCCCGCGAGGCGTCGCTGCACCGCGTCCGGCTTGATCAGGATCAGGCTGCGCTCGACGGCCACGTCAGCGCCTGCTCGCGCGGCGTGCGCGGCGGGTCCCGAGGGCGGGCGGCGTTCCCGGGACCGCGGGCTCGATCGGCGTCTCGCAGTACGGACACACCTGCCAGATCGGCTCGAGCGGCGCACCGCAACTCACGCAGGCCTGCTTGAGCTTCGTCGTGCAGACAGGACAGACCAGGTAGCCCGCGTCGACCTCGGCGTGACAGACCGGGCAACGGATGTCGACCGCGGAGATGCGCTCCTCGATCGCCTTGATCTCGAGCTCCCGCTCGCGCACGTCCTCGAGGTACTCCGGCGGGCGGAACAACATGTAGATGAACGGCCCGACGAACGGGAGGACGAGCGCCACGAGGGTCGACAGGCCGACCAGCAGCGGATCTTCGATCCGGCGCCGCGCGTCCTTGTACGTCCAGTAGCCGAGCGAGAGCCAGAGCACGAAGGCGAAGAACGCCAGCCCGTTGAGGATCGCATGCGAGGTGCCCGAGCTGATGAAGCTGGCCAGCGTCATAGCAGCATCCTGCCGATCAACCAGCCGACTGCAAAGGCCGAACCGACCGCGCAGAGCAGGACGCACGCCGCCAGGGCGAACATCGAGAGCTTCTCCTGCCGGCTCGCTGGGGGGTTATAGGTCGCGGTGCTCGCCACTGAGCTCCGCCAGAAGGTACAGGGAGCCGGTGACGAGCAGCGCACCTCCCCCGCCGGCGAGCGCCAGCGCGCGGGCTCGAGCCGCTGCCGGCTCCGGCACCGCCTCCGCGTGCTCGAAGTGCGCGGAGGCGAGCGCCGCCAGCTCGTCCGCGGGTAGCGCGCGACCGTTCCTGCTCTCCGTCGCGACGAGCGTCGGCCCGAGCACCGAGAGCGCCTCGAGCATCATCCCGGGCCGCTTGTCCCGCAGGATCGAGCACACGACCGTCCACCCGCCGGACGGCGGCGCCGGGAGCCGCGGCAGCAGCCAGCCGAGCCCGGCGAGGTTGTGCGCCCCGTCCCAGACCTCGAGGGGGCTCTCGCCGCGCCGCTCGAGACGCCCCGCGAGGGCGACGCCGTCGGCGGCGTGCGGGTCGACCGCGCGGCCGAGGAACGTCTCCGCAGCCGCCACCGCGAGCGCAAGGTTGCTGCGGCCGGTGACGACGATCGCCGCGGCGCCGTTCTCCTCCGCGAGTCCGCGCCACTCCGGCTCCCCCAGGACGACGGTGCAGCCCGGCTGCACGACGGCGAGCTTCTCGGCGGCGATCGCCTCGCGCGTGTCGCCGAGCACGTCCGTGTGGTCGAGCGCGACGCTCGTGAGAACGACGACGCGCGTGCGGAGGACGTTCGTCGCGTCGTGTCGGCCGCCGAGGCCGGCCTCGACCACCGCGACGTCGACCCCGGCTTCGGCGAACGCGAGGAGCGCCGCCGCCGTGAGCACCTCGAACTGGGTCGCGCCGAGCTGCTCCGCCGACGGTCGCACGCCGCCGACTGCCGCCTCGAAGGCCGCCTCCTCGCCGGCGACGCGGATGCGCTCGCTCCAGCCGCGCACGTGCGGAGACAGATAGGCGCCGACCGAGAGCCCCGCGTCGGCGAGGAGCGTCTCCGTCAGCCGGGTCGTCGTCGACTTGCCGTTCGTGCCGACGACGTGGACCGCCGGGAACCGCTCCTGCGGGTCGCCGAGCTCGCCCAGCAGCGCGCGCATCCGCCCGGTGCCGAAGCCGTCGGCCGGCCACGGCGAGAGGGACTCAACCCAGCGCGTCGCGCTCGGCAAGATATTGGGCGAGCTTCTCGCGCTCGGCTTCGACCGCCTCGGGGGCGGCGTTCGCGACGAACTTCTCGTTCGCCAGCATCTTCTCCGCCCGGGCGATCTCCTGCCGGACGCGGCTGCGCTCGGCCTCGACGTCGCCGGCGCCGTCCGCGCCCGGACGGACGACCGCCTCGAAGATCCGCTCCGCGTCCCCGGCGAGCTTGATGCGAACCCCGCTCCGCCGGTAGATGCGCGCCGCCGTCTGCGCCTCCTCGAGTGGCCTGAAGTCGTCGTCATGCACCTCTGGCCCGAGCCACGGCGCCACGATCAGCCGGGTCTCACGCGCCGGCAGGTTCGTCCAGATCTCCTCCGTGACGTGCGGCATCACGGGATGGAGGAGCTTGAGCAGCCGCTCGAGCGCTGCGAACGCCGTCGCGCGCACGCCCTCCTCCTCGAGCCGCGGCTTGATCGACTCGAGGTACCAGTCGCAGAAGTCGTCGAAGATGAGGTGGTAGAGACGGTCGACGGCATGCGCGAAGTCGTAGGCGGCGAAGTCGGACTCGATCTCGGCGCGGGCGGCGTCGATGCGGGCGAGGATCCAGCGCTCCTCGACCGACGACGGCCGGGTCTCCGGCTCGACGACACCCGACAGGAGCAGAAGCCGGCTCGCGTTCCAAAGCTTGTTCGCGAGCTTGCGTCCTTCCTCGATCTGCTGCGCGTTGAAGCGGACGTCCTGCGTCGAGGACATCTTCAGCAGCCCGTAGCGCGTCGCGTCGGCGCCGTGCTCCGCGATGAGCTCGAGCGGGTCGATGCCCGTGCCGAGCGACTTCGACATCCGCCGCCCGTCGACGGCCAGCAGCGTCGAGTGGATGATCACGCCGCGGAACGGCACCTCGCCGAGGAGCTCGAGGCCGGAGAAGATCATCCGGTTCTCCCAGAGGCGGATGATCTCGCGCGCGGTCGTCTGCAGATCGCCGGGATAGAACGCGGCAAGGTCGGGGGTCTCGTCGGGCCAGCCGAGAGTGGCGAACGGCCAGAGTGCCGCCGAGAACCAGGTGTCGAGCACGTCCGTCTCCCGGCGTAGCTCCGCCGAGCCACACTCGGCGCACGCGCCGGGCTCGGTCTCGGCGACGGTGAGATGGCCGTCCGGGCAGTACCAGACGGGAAGCTGGTGTCCCCACCAGATCTGGCGGGAGATGTTCCAGTCGGGCGCGTCCTCGAGCGACGAGATCGCGAAGCGATGCTGGGACTCCGGGTGGAAGACGACGCGCCGCTCGCGAAGCGCGGCGAGCGCCGGCTGCTTGAGCTCCTCCATGCTGCACCACCACTGCAGCGAGATGAGCGGCTCGATGCGGCTGTGACAGCGCTCGCAGGTGGGCACCGAGTGGCGGTGGTGCTCGCGCTTCTCCAGCAGGTCGTGCTCGCGCGCCCAGTCGAGGATCCGTTGAGCCGCCTCGTCCTGCGTCAGCCCCGCGAGCTCGCCCGCGGCGTCGTTCATCAACCCGTCGGGGCCGATCACCGTCAGCTCGAGCAGGTCGTGGTCGCGGCCGATCTCGAAGTCGAGCGGGTCGTGCCCGGGCGTCACCTTGAGGGCGCCGGTGCCGAAATCGCGCTCGACGCGCTCGTCCGCGATCACGGGCACACGCCGCTCGACGAACGGGACGACGACCTCCTTGCCGACGAGGTCGCGGTAGCGGTCGTCGTCCGGGTGCACCGCGACGGCGACGTCCGCGAGGATCGTGGCGGGACGAACGGTCGCGATCGCGATGTGGCCGGAACCGTCCGCGAGCGGGTAGCGGATCGTCGTCAGCGTGTCGTCGACGTCGACGTCCTCGAGCTCGAGGTCGGAAAGCGAAGTCTCGTGATACGGGCACCAGTTGATGATCCGGTTGGCGCGGTAGATCCAGCCGCGCTCGTAGAGGTGGACGAACCAGCGCATGACCGCGCGGACGTACGCGTCGTCCATCGTGAAGCGGATCCGCCGGTAGTCCATCGAGGCGCCCATCCGCCGGAACTGGTGGACGATGTTGCCGCCGTACTCGTGTAGCCACTCCCACACGCGGGCGACGAAGGCATCACGCCCGAGCTCACGCCGGCTCGAGCGCTGGCTCTCGAGAAACTTCTCGACCGCGTTCTGCGTCGAGATCCCGGCGTGGTCGTAGCCCGCCTGGACGAGGACGTTGAGCCCTTGCATCCGCTTCCAGCGCGCCAGCGCGTCGCCGAGCGAGAGCTGCAGCGCGTGGCCGAGGTGGAGATTGCCGGTGACGTTCGGCGGCGGGAAGGCGTAGACCCAGCTCTCGCGGCTCGCGTCGGGATCGGCCGCGTAGAGACCCTCCTCCTCCCAGATCTGCTGCCAGCACTCCTCGACGCCCTGCGGCTTGTAAAGCGTGTCCATCGGGCGGATGTCGTCAGGCAGCGACTATGAGCGGAGCTTAGCCGTCTCGCGCTTCGGCTGCGGCCAGGAGCCGCCGACCTGCTCGAGGATCGCCTCGAGGAGCTCGAACGAGGACAGGACGTGATCGCGTGCGAGTGCCCGCGCACCCGCCCGGCTTCCCGCGGTGAGCGCCTGCCGGATCGCGCGGTGCTGCTCGGCGTTCTTCGCGTAGAGGCCGTCGATCGAGTGGTCGCCGGGCGCCCAGACGGCGGGGCCGGAGAACGACCTGCGCGCGCTCTTCGCGAGCTGCTCGACGAGCGGGAGGCCGGCGACGCGGTAGATGACGTCGTGGAAGGCGTGGTTCGCGCGCACCCACTCGCCCATGATCGAGCGGCGCGCCTCGCCGGGCTCACGCGCACGGAGGTCCTTGGAGATCCCGGCGAAATGCTGCTCGGCCTCCTCGAGCTCCACGAGATCCTCGGACGTGATGTTGGCGGCGGCGACCTCGGTCGCGAGCGCCTCGAGCTCCGCGCGGACCATGAACGCCTCGTGCAACTCCTCCCGCGAGATCGTGCGGACGCGGACGCCGCGGTTCGGGACGAAGGAGACGAGCCCGAGCGCCGCGAGCCGCCGAAGCGCCTCGCGGATCGGCGTGCGCGAGACCTTGAACTGCTCCGAGAGCTGCTCCTGGCGGAGGACCGTGCCCGGCTCGAGCTCACCGGAGACGATCGCCTCCTCGATGACGAGCGCGATGTCGTCGGCCTTGGTGCTGTCGAGGCTCACGCCAGGCGTCCGCCCTGCTGCCAGAGCTGCGCGCCGGATCCGGACGGATGCCCCGAGGCGAGGAGCGGCTCGTGCGCTTCCCGCAATGCGTCGTAGTCGGAAAGCCGAACCGCCACCCGCAGGTTGCGGTTGACGTCCATCTTCGCCGCCGAGCTCTCGGTTCGCTTGTGCGTCAACGCGCCCTCACCACCCGGATGGACACCGGGACGATACGCCGGACGGGCGCGCGACGCGAACTCGCACCTACTCGTTGTCGTGATCCCTTTCGCAGAAGTCCGGGCACGTGCACTCCGCGAGCTCGGCGGTGCAGGGCGCGTCGGCGTCCGGCAGCTCCACCTGCTCCTCCTCGGTGCCGATCAGCGTCTCGCTCATCTCACTCTCCTCGGTCGAGTCGTTCATAGGCGGGCAGGGTCAGGAACTCCTCGAGCTCGTCGGCCAGCGCGACCGCGGCGAACAGCCCCTTCGCCTCGTCGCCGGCGTCCACGAGCTCGATCTCATGGCGAACGAGCATCTCGTCGACGCGTCCGCGATGCACCCACTGCCAGATCTGCGAGCGGGAGATCTCGGCAGTCGCGGCGTCCTCCATCAGGTTGTCGATCGCCGCGGCTCCGACGCCGTGCAGCCACGAGTCGAGGTAGCGGACGCCGACGGAGACGTTCGTCCGCACGCCCGCGTCCGTGACCTGGCCCGGCGTGTCCGGGATGGACAGGAGCGCCGCCTCGTCCGGCACAACGTCCTCGCGCAGCCGCCCGAGCTGGTTCGGCTGCTCGCCGAGCACGCCGTCGAAGACCTCGGTGCAGACGGGCACGAGGTCGGGATGCGCGACCCAGCTGCCGTCGAAGCCGTCGCCCGACTCGCGCTCCTTGTCCTCCCGCACCTTCGCGAGAGCGATCTCGTTCGCCTCAGCGTCCTTGCGCGACGGGATGAACGCGGCCATGCCGCCGATCGCGTGTGCGCCGTGGCGGTGGCACGAGCGGACGAGCAGCTCCGTGTACCCGCGCATGAACGGGACCGTCATCGTCACCTGCGCGCGATCGGGGAGCACCCAGTCGCGCGCCCGGAACTTCTTGATCGCGCTGAAGATGTAGTCCCAGCGGCCCGCGTTGAGCGCGCAGCCCCAGTCACGGAGCTCGTAGAGGATCTCCTCCATCTCGAACGCCGCGAGGATCGTCTCCACGAGGACGGTGCAGCGGATCGTCCCGTGCGGCAGGCCGAGGGTCTCCTCAGCGAGCGCGAACGCATCGGCCCACAGGCGCGCCTCGTGGTGCGACTCGAGCTTCGGGAGGTAGAAGTACGGCCCGCTGCCGCGCTCGAGCTGTTCCTTCGCGTTTCGCGCCATGTGGAGGCCGAAGTCGAACAGCGAGGCCGAGACCGGCTCACCGTCGACAAGGGCGTGCCGCTCTGGCAGATGCCAGCCACGCGGCCGGATGAGGAGCGTCGCGATCTCCTCGTTCAGCCGGTAGGTCTTGTCGGGAGTCTCGAGCGAGATCTCGCGGCGCACGGCGTCCGTGACGTTGCGCTGCCCTTCGACGATGTTCTCCCACCGCGGCGAGCACGCGTCCTCGTAGTCGGCCATGAAGACGCGGGCGCCCGAGTTGAGCGCGTTGATCATCATCTTGCGGTCGACCGGGCCGGTGATCTCGCAGCGGCGGTCGCGCAGATCCACCGGCGCCTCGGCCACGCGCCACTGCGCGTCGCGGACGTCCCGCCTCTCGGGCAGGAAACGCGGCAGCGCGCCGCCGTCGAGCTCGAGCTGCCGCTCGTGTCGCCGCTCGAGCAGCTCGCGCCTGCGCGGGTTCAGCTCGCGATGGAGCCGCGCGACGAGATCGAGCGCGTCGCGAGTGAGGACGTCCTCTCCGGCTGGAGCGAGGATCTCGACGTCGGCGACGGTGCTCACGCCGTCTCCTTCGTGAACTGCGCCTCCTCGGTCGAACCCTTGAGCGCGAGCGTCTCGCTGTCGGGCGCGACGGCCTGCGTGACGAGGTCGAAGTAGCCGGCGCCCACCTCGTGCTGGTGCCGGGTCGCGGTGTACCCATCCTCCTCGAGCTCGAACTCGCGCTGCTGGAGCCGCACGTAGGCCGGCATCTGCTCGTCGGCGTAGCCGCGGGCGAGCTCGAACATCGAGGCGTTGAGCGAGTGGAAGCCCGCGAGCGTGATGAAGAGGAAGCGATAGCCCCACTCGCCGAGCGTGTCCTGGAAGGAGGCGATCTGGTCGTCGTCGAGGTGCTTCCGCCAGTTGAAGGACGGCGAGCAGTTGTACGCGAGCGGCTTGCCCGGGAAGCGCTCGTGGATCGCCGCGGCGAACTCCCGCGCCTCGCCCAGATCCGGCGTCGAGGTCTCGAACCAGACGAGGTCGGCGTACGGCGCGTAGGCGAGACCGCGCGAGATCGCGGCGTCGATCCCGTCGCGAACGCGGTAGAAGCCCTCCGCGGTCCGCTCGCCGGTGACGAAGTCGCGGTCGTACTCGTCGACGTCGCTCGTGAGCAACGCAGCCGAGAGGGCGTCCGTCCGCGCGACGAGCACGGTCGGGACGCCGCAGACGTCGGCCGCCAGGCGGGCGGCGTTGAGCGTGCGGACGAACTGCTGCGTCGGCACGAGCACCTTGCCACCCAGGTGGCCGCACTTCTTCTCCGAGGCGAGCTGGTCCTCGTAGTGGACGCCGGCCGCGCCCGCTTCGATCATCGCGCGCATGAGCTCGAACGCGTTGAGCGGTCCGCCGAAGCCGGCCTCGGCGTCGGCGAGGATCGGCGCGAGCCAGTACGTCCCGTTCCGCCCTTCCGCGACGTCGATCTGGTCGGCGCGCAGGAGCGCGTTGTTCAGACGGCGGACGAGGGCGGGCGCGCTGTTCGCGGGGTAGAGGCTCTGGTCGGGATACGTCGCGCCGGCGAGGTTCGCGTCGGCCGCGACCTGCCAGCCGGAGAGGTAGATCGCGTCGAGCCCGGCCCGCACCATCTGGACGGCCTGGCCGCCCGTCAGCGCGCCGAGCGCGCGGACCGGCTCGTCGCGCTCGAGCAGCTGCCAGAGCCGCTCCGCTCCGAGCCGCGCGAGGGTGTGCTCCTCGACGACGGAGCCGCGGAGCCGGACGACGTCCTCGCCCGAGTACGTCCGCTCGATCCCGCTCCAGCGTTGATCGGTGCGCCACTGGCTTTCGAGGTGATCCGCAGTCATTTCGGATCCAGAACGTACCAGGTCGCGCGGAAGTTACGCGAGCTCTCGTCGAATAGCCGCTATTTGGGATCCAAGCTACAGACGGTAGAACCGGTAGACGACCTCAGCGACACACACGGGCTTCTCGCCCCCGTCCCGCTCGATCGTCGCGGTCATCGTCACCTCGCGGCCCCAGTCCTCTTCCCTCAGCGTGTCGACGCGGAACATGCCGCGAACCCGGGAGCCCGACGGGACGGGTGCGGGAAAGCGGACGCGGTTGAGGCCGTAGTTGAGCGCCATCCCCGCGCCGGGCTCGTCGTGCGGCAGCACCTCGTACGACATGGCGGGGAGGAGCGAGAGCGTCAGGTAGCCGTGCGCGACCGTGCCGCCGAACGGCGTCTGCGCAGCCATCTCGGGATCGACGTGGATGAAGTTGTGGTCGCCGGTCGTGTCCGCGAAGTCCTGGATCTTCTCCTGCGGCACGTCGATCCAGGACGAGGGGCCGAACTCGGCACCGACCTCGATCGGAGTGGTCATGCCGCGAACGCTACGCGACCGCGCGCCGGCTGTCGCGCCGGAGGTAGTGCGCGCCCGCCCCGAACGCCGCCGCCTCGTCGTCGGGGTTGAGGAGGCTGCAGCGGTCGATCGAGAGGCAGCCGCACCCGATGCACGTCGTCAGCCGGTCGCGCACGGCCTCGAGCGTCGCGATGCGCTCGTCGATGTCCTCCCGCCAGGCGCGCGAGAGACGTTCCCAGTCGCGCCGGGTCGGAGGCCGCTCGGTCGGGAGGGTGTCGAGCGCCGCCCTGATCCGCTCGAGCGGGATGCCCGCTGCGCGGCCCGCCTGGACGAGCGCGACTCGCCGGAGCGTGCGGCGCGGGTAGCGGCGCTGGTTGCCGCTCGTCCGGTCGGCGCTGATCAGCCCGCGTTCCTCGTAGAAGCGGAGCGCCGAGGGCGCTACTCCGCTCCGTTCGGCGAGCTCGCCGATGGTCAGGTCGCCGGCCATTTGACTTCAACCTTACTTGAGGTTCTACGCTCCCGAGATGAGCAGTCGCTGCGTCCTCGTTCACGCGCTCGCTCCGGACGGAACGACCGCACGGCAGGCGAACGACCTCCTGAACGAGTACGTCGCCGACCGGCGCCGCGGGCTCGCCGTCTGGCACGACCACTTCGTCGGTGTCCACGGCGGCGCGGTCGTGCTCGACGTGCGCTCGGACGACGAACAGGAGTTGCTGGACGACACGGGCCCACTCGCGGGGTGGCAGCTGTCACTGCATCCGCTCACGTTCTCGCTCTCGGCGGTCGGCTTCGCCGCGCAGACGTCGTTCACGCTCGAGCAGTACCGCGACGTCTCGCTCGAGGAGCTCGCCGCGGCCGAGCGCGCCGACCCGCGCTTCTGGTGGCAAAGGAGGAACTCATGACCGTTGTCGCATCCGACCGCCGCGTCCGCGCCGCCTCGCTCGCCGAGCTGCGCGTGGCCGGGCGGCAGGTCGTCCACCTCGACGGGCACGTCGTGTGCCTGTTCGCCGAAGGCGAGGAGGTATACGCGGTCGACAACCGCTGCCCGCACATGGGCTTCCCGCTCCATCGCGGCACCGTCTGCGACGGGATCCTCACCTGCCACTGGCACCACGCGCGCTTCGACCTCGCGACCGGCGGCACGTTCGACCAGTTCGCCGACGAGCTCCGCCGTTTCCCCGTCTCGCTCGACGGCGACGACGTCCTCGTCGACCTCAGCCCGCCGCGGGACCCGGCCGCGCACCAGCGCAAGCGTCTCCGCGACGGGCTCGAGCGCGACATCCCGCTCGTGGTCGCGAAGGCGGCGATCGCGCTGCTCGAGGCGGATCCGACCGGGGTCGGCCTGTTCCGGGAAGGGCTCGACTTCGGCGTTGCGCGCCGCGGCGGGGGCTGGTTCAGGGGCCTGACGACCCTCACGTGCTTCGCGAACCTCGCGCCCCGCCTCGAGACACCCGAACGCGCCGCCGCCTTCTACCACGGGCTTGCGGACGTCGCCTCCGACTCCGCGGGCGACGCGCCGCGCTTCCCGCTCGAGCCGCTGCCCGGGGGCGCGCCCGATCCGGCGCGCCTGGCGGCGTGGTTCCGCAACTTCATCGACGTGCGCGACGCCGAGGGCGCGGAGCGCGCACTCGTATCCGCGGTCCGCGGCGGCGCCTCGCCGCAGCAGCTCGCCGACATGCTGTTCGCGGCGGCGACCGACCACCGCTACCTCGACGGAGGCCACACGCTCGACTTCGTCAACAAAGCACTCGAAGCGCTCGACTCTGCGGGTTGGGAACGCGCCGAAGCCGTGCTCGGCTCGCTGCCGGCGCAGCTGGCCGGCGCCGAGCGGATGGAGGAGTCGAATGCGTGGCGCAATCCCGTCGACCTCGTGCGCGTGCTCGAGAGCGCGTTCGCCGAGCTGCCGGACGCCCTCGGGCGGAGCCGCGACGGCTCCTGGTCCGGTCGCGACGCCCTCGTCGAGACCGTGCTCGAGGGTGAGGCCGACGCGATCGCCGGCGCGCTGCTCGGCGCGCTCCGCGAGGGGGCGAGCGAGGTCGAGCTCGCGTCGGCCGTCACGTACGCGGCAGCGATCCGGATCGCACGCTTCCCGACGTCCAACGAGTTCGGCGACTGGGACACCGCGCTCCACACGTTCACCTTCGCGAACGCCGTCGAGCAGGGCCTCCGTCGCTCACCGTCGCCGGACCTCGTCCGAGGCGTCTTCGACGCGGCGATGAGCGTCCACCTCGACCGCTTCCTCAACGTGCCGGCGCGTCGCCTGCCGACTCCGGAGCCGGGCGCCGACCCCGAGGCGCTTCTGGCGGAGCTACCGAGCCTGCTCGACCGGCAGCAGCAGGTCGACGAGGCGCGGCAGCTCGCCGCGTCCTTCCTCGGAACCGGAGGCGACCCGACCCGCCTCGTCGCGGCGCTCGGAGCCGCGCTCGTGCGCGAGGACCGAAACTTCCACACGATCCAGTGCGTCGAGACGGCGGCCCGCCAGCACGAGCTGCTCACCGGCACACCCGAGGCCGCGCTCCCGCTCATGGCTGCCGCCGGCTACCTCGCCGCGCACGCAACGACGAACCGCTCGCAACGGCAAACGTTCGAGATAGCGCGCCGTCTCCACCGCGGCGAGCAGCTCTACGAGGAGGTGGATTGAACGCCCGACCCGAGCCGGCACAAGAGGCCGGAGGCTAAGCCAGGCGAAGCCGGCTTAGCCGGAGGCCGAACTGCGCTCGCGCCGGCCTCGGCCGCGCGCGAGCGCACAAAGGCGGCCCCTCGCCCAGACATGCAAAGACGAGAACAGCACGGAGCGCGTCCGAGACCGCGTCTGGGCGCGCGGAGTTCCGTCAAATCGCCTGAGGAGCGAAGCTCCTCAGGCGGACTTCTCGACGGCCTCGTCCGGCTCGTCGCCGGCGGCGCCGGCGCTCGTGACGAGCGTCGGGCGGATGCCCTGCGCGATGCACTCCTTCGTGATCACGCACTTCGTGACGTCGCGGCGCGAGGGCAGCTCGAACATGACGTCGAGCAGCGCACCCTCGATGATCGAGCGGAGGCCGCGCGCGCCGGTCTCGCGCTCGAGCGCGCGGTCGGCGATCTCCCACATCGCGTCTTCGGTGAAGACGAGCTCGATCCCGTCGTAGCCGAAGAAGCGCTGGTACTGCTTGATGAGCGCGTTCTTGGGCTCCTCGAGGATCTGCACGAGATCCTCGCGCCGCAGCTGGTGCACCGCGGACACGACCGGAAGCCGGCCGATGAACTCGGGGATCAGCCCGAAGTTGAGGAGGTCCTCCGGCATCACGTCGGCGAGCAGCTCCGACGACTCGACGTCGTGCTTCGAGCGGATGTCGGCGCCGAAGCCGACGGCGTTCTTGCCGATCCGCTTGCCGATGATCTTGTCGAGGCCGGCGAACGCGCCGCCGCAGATGAAGAGGATGTTCGTCGTGTCGATCGAGAGGAACTCCTGGTGCGGGTGCTTGCGCCCGCCCTGGGGCGGCACCGAGGCGACGGTTCCCTCGAGGATCTTCAGCAGCGCCTGCTGGACGCCCTCGCCCGTCACGTCGCGCGTGATCGACGGGTTGTCCGCCTTGCGCGCGATCTTGTCGACCTCGTCGATGTAGATGATCCCGGTCTCGGCCTTCTTGATGTCGAAGTCCGCGGCCTGGATCAGCTTCAAGAGGATGTTCTCGACGTCTTCGCCGACG
>JAICSH010000020.1 GCA_025936995.1 Thermoleophilia bacterium
AGACGGTGTTGGTCGGGTTCGTGACCTGCTGCCGCCGCGCCGGAGCGCCGACGAGCCGCTGGCCGTCCTTCGTGAACGCGACGACGGACGGGGTCGTCCGCCCGCCCTCGGCGTTCGGGATGACGGTCGGCTCGCCACCCTCGAGCACGGCCATGCACGAGTTCGTCGTGCCGAGGTCGATGCCGATGGTCTTCGCCATGTCTTCTTCTGCCTCCTGTGGTGAGAAAATCTAAGCCTGTTTATAGCAGATGTGCGCGAGAAACGCCTCGAACGGCGGAGGCCGGTAGCAGCTACCGATACCGAACCGTCACGTCCTCTCGACCCAAGCCCGCAACAACGCTCGCGGATCCGACCAGGGTCTCGCGCAGGCCGCGAACAACGGGGCGGGATCGACGAACGACGTCAGCTCGCCGATGCCGATCGTGCCGGCGTAACTGCTCCAGGCCCAGTCCGCCGGACTCGAGCACAATCCGCCTTCCACGGGGTTCTTCGCGACGTAGCGGAACCGCTCGAGGAGGTCGCCCTCGTCGCCGACACGCGACGATCCGTACCGCTGGAATTGGACGTGGCCCCGCAAACCGTGACGCCGATTGTGGCGCAACGCATAGGACAGGTTCAGGGAGTGCATCGCCCGCGGGAGCACTCCGTCGGTGACCCGCACGATGAGGTGGTAATGGCTCGTCATGAGGCAGTAGGCGATACAGATCCATCCCGTCTGCGATGTCACGCGCCCGAGGTGACGGAGGAACTCGAGCCGGTCGCTCTCGTCGCGGTAGAGGCGCGGGACAGCCCACACGCAGTGCGCATAGACGTGGAATGTCCCGGCGGAGGCATCGCGGTGGACGTACGGCATCTATGAGACGGTGCCGTACGGGTCGACGCGATGGGGCCGCGACTTCGTAACGCTTCTGTGACGGTAGCTGCTACCGGTCTCAGCGGAAGGCGCCGATCAGCGCGCCGCCGGCCACGATGAGGCCGGCGCCGAAGACGAGCCTCTTCCCCACCAGCTCGGAATCGCGGAGCAGGAGCACGGAGAGCCCGACGCCGACGAGCGACTCGACGGCGACGAGCGGGGCCACGATCGTCACTCGCCCGCGGTAGTAGGCCTCGAAGAGTGAGACGTACGAGCCGCCGAACAGGAGGCCGGCCGGGACGAAGCGGAGCCACCGGCGCCCGATCCACTCCCGCGCCCAGATCACGATCAGCACGGTCCCTCCGAGCAGCGCCGCGACCGCGGCCACGGCAGGCGGCACCGCCGTGCTTCCCACGGCGAGATGCCGGACGAGGTTGTCCCGGATCGCGAACAGCGTCACGCCGCCGAACGCGTAGAGAAGGCCGAGGCGGTTGAGGTGCGCGGGGCGGTCGCGCTCACGGGCGAGCTCCACGCCTCCGGCGACCACGAGCACGGCGCCGGCGATGAGCGGCACGCGGGCAGGCTCGCCGAGGACGACGAGCGCGATCGTCACGGAGACGAGCGGCGCGATCCCGAAGACCATCGAGACGCGCGACGACCCGGAATCGCGAATAGCCACAGTGACGAGGATCTGCGCGGCCCCGGGCGACAGCAGGCCAGCCAGCAGGAACGGCCAGGCCGACGAGAGGTGAAGCCCGCGCGCGGGCGCCTCGGCCAGCGCCCCGACGGCCCCGACGGCGAGCGCGGTGACCGCGGTGGCGATAGTCCCCAGCGCGACGTCGGGATCGCGCTCGAGGGCCATCCGGAGGGCCACGCTCATCGCGCCGAACAGCAGCGCCGACGTGAGCGCGAGCCCGACGGCGGCTATGCGGCCTCCAGCGCCTGCTCCGGCGTCGGGCGGCCCCGCGCGAAGAGCGGGACGAACACGTGCGCGAGTGGGCCGATCGAGAGCGCGTAGAGCACCGTGCCGACACCGACGGTGCCGCCGAGGAACCAACCGGTCACGAGCACCGCCACCTCGATCCCCGTGCGGACGAGGCGGATCGAGTGACCGCGCGCCGCGAACCCGGTCATCAGCCCGTCACGCGGCCCGGGCCCGAACCCCGCGCCGATGTAGGCGCCCGTGGCGACGCCGTTCAGGAACACGCCGCAGACGAGGAGAGCGATCCGAACGGCAACATCGTGCGGCGCGTCGACGTGCCCGAGCACGACGTTCATCGTCACCCCGATGAGCACGACGTTGCTCACGGTCCCGATCCCGGGCTTCTGCCTGAGCGGGATCCAGAGCAGGAGCACCGCGGCGCCGACCATGATCGCCCAGGTCCCGATGGCGAACGGCGTGTGCTTCGCGAGTCCCTGGTGGAAGACGTCCCACGGATCGAGCCCGAGACCGGCCAGGACGAGCAGCGAGGAGCTGACGCCGTAGAGGACGAGACCGCCGTAGAGCTGGACGAGGCGCAGGCTCATTCCCCGAACGTACACTCGCGCGATGCCCACGGAGACGACGCTCGCCGCGCGGCTCGCGGAAGATGCGGCCGAGCGGTTCCTCCGCTACGTCCGCATCGACACGCAGTCCGACGAGGAGTCGGCCACCTATCCGAGCACCGAGAAGCAGCTCGACCTGCTGCGCCTCCTGCGGGACGAGCTCGAGCAGATCGGGCTCCCCGACGCCGCGATCGACGAGCACGGCTACGTGACGGCGACCCTGCCCGCGACGGTCGACCACGACGTCCCGACGATCGCGTGGCTCGCCCACGTCGACACCGCGCGTGAGGTGACCGGCGCCGGCGTCTCGCCACAGCGCATCAGGTACGACGGCGGGGAGATCCCGCTCGGCGACTCGGGCCAGGTCATCCGGCCCTCGGAATCCCCCGAGCTCGCGAGCCACGCGGGGCACGAGCTGATCACGACCGACGGCACGACCCTGCTCGGCGCCGACGACAAGGCGGGAGTCGCGGAGATCATGGCCGCCGTCGCCCATCTCGTCTCCCAGCCCGGCGTCCCCCACGGAACGGTCAAGGTCGCGTTCAACCCGGACGAGGAGATCGGCCGCGGAGTCGTCCACTTCCCGGTCGACACGTTCGGCGCCACGGCGGCCTACACCGTCGACGGCTCGACGGCCGGCGAGCTGCAGGCGGAGACGTTCTCCGGCGCGCAGGTGCGGATGCACATCCACGGCCGCGCGATCCATCCCGGCTGGGCGAAGGGCGAGCTCGTCAACGCGGTGAAGGTCGCGGGCGAGATCCTCGGGCGCCTCCCGCAGGACCGTCTCTCGCCGGAGACGACGGAAGGGCGCGAGGGCTACGTTCATCCGGTCTTCGTCCAGGGGGACTCAACGGAGATCGAGCTGCGCTTCATCGCCCGCGACTTCGAGAACGACAGCCTCGCGGGGCACGTCGCCTTCCTCCGGGGCATCGCAGAGGAGGTCGCCGCCGACGAGCCGCGGTGCTCGATCGAGGTCGAGGACCGCATCCAGTACCTGAACACGCGTGACGGGCTCGAGCGGCACCCGCAGATCGTCGCGCACCTCGAGGAGGCGATCCGCCGGGTCGGCCTCGAGCCCAGGCAGACGGCGATCCGCGGCGGCACCGACGGCTCGACGCTCACCGAGATGGGGCTCCCCACCGCGAACGTCTTCACCGGCGGCCACGACGCGCACAGCCAGCGCGAGTGGATCTGCGTGGAGGACATGGGCCTCGCCGCCGCGACGCTCGTCGAGCTCGCGCAGGTGTGGGCCGAGTGACAACGCGCATACTGGAGGAATGCAGCCGCTCCTCGACCGGTTAGGGCGTCCCCTCGAGACCCTTCGCGTCTCGATCACGGACCGGTGCAACTTCCGCTGCGTCTACTGCATGCCGAAGGAGGTCTTCGGCCGCGACTACGCGTTCCTCGAGCGCCGCGAGCTGTTGACCCTCGAGGAGCTGGCGCGCGTGGTCGGCCTCTTCGCCGCCCTCGGCACCCGCACCGTGCGCCTGACCGGCGGCGAGCCGCTCGTCCGGCGCAACGTCGAGCACCTCGTCGAGCTGCTCGCGGCGATCGAGACGCCGACAGGAGAGCCGCTCGAGCTCGCGCTCACCACCAACGGCTCGGTTCTCGCGCAGAAAGCTGAGGCGCTCGCCGCGGCCGGCCTGACCCGGGTCACGGTCAGCCTCGACTCGCTCGACGACGAGGCCTTCCGTGCCATGAACGACGTCGACTTCCCGGTGCAGCGCGTGCTCGAGGGGATCGATGCCGCCGCGGCCGCCGGCCTGCCGGTCAAGATCAACGCGGTCGTAAAGCGCGGCGCGAACGACGGCGACATCCTCGCGCTCGCGGAGCACTTCCGCGGCAGCCGCCACGTCCTCCGCTTCATCGAGTACATGGACGTCGGCTCGACGAACGGGTGGCGGCTCGAGGACGTCGTGAGCGCCGACGAGATCGTGCGGCGCATCTCGGAGCGCTGGCCGCTCGAGCCGGCGGAGCTGGAACGACCCGATGCGACCGCGCGCCGCTGGCGCTACGCCGACGGCGGCGGAGAGGTCGGCGTCGTGGCGTCGGTCACGCAGCCCTTCTGCGGCGGCTGCTCTCGCGCACGGCTCTCGGCCGAGGGGCGCCTCTACACGTGCCTTTTCGCCGCGCGTGGCCACGATCTTCGCGCGCCGCTCCGTCTCGGCGCCTCCGACGACGAGCTCACCGAGCAGCTCAGGGGGATCTGGACGCGCCGCACCGACCGCTACTCGGAGCTGCGAACGGCGGAAACCGCTTCGTTGCCGAAGGTCGAGATGTCGTATATCGGCGGCTAGCCAGAGCGCGGCCGCCGCATCGTCGCCCTCCTGTAACCCCACTGTTTAGAGTTGAGGGCATGGAGCGGGTTGTCGCTCTCGGCCAGCGGGTGCTGCCACGCGGGTGGCGGGACTTCGGCATTCAGCTGTTCATCTGGTTCGGCTTCTACTTCTCGTACCTCGCCGTGCGGCACCTGACCAACGGCACCCCGAGCAGGGCGTTCGGGAACGGCCTGCGCGTGATCTCGCTCGAGCAGCGGCTCACCCACCACCTCTTCGAGCTGACCGTGGAGCACATCGCCGACTCGTCCTCGCTTCTCCTGACGGCCGCGGCGTGGACGTACTGGAACTCGGAGTTCACCGTCATCGGACTCGCGCTGCTCTGGGTCTACCTCCGCCGGCACGAGCGATTCAGGCGCTTCCGCAACACGATCCTGCTCGCGAACCTCATCGGCCTCATCGGCTTCGCCGTCATGCCGACGGCGCCGCCGTGGATGTTCCCCGGTGAGGGATTCGTCGACGGCGTCAACCACTCGAGCGCGCTGCTGCAGAGCCTCGGGAATCCGTACGCCGCCATGCCGAGCCTGCATGCGGCGGACGCGCTCATCGTGGCGTGGTTCCTCGTCTCCACGTCCAGGACGATCTGGGCGAAGGCACTCTGGGCGCTCTGGCCGCTGTGGGTCTGGTTCTGCGTCATCGCCACCGCGAACCACTACCTCCTCGACGTGCTCGCGGGGATCGGCGTGGCCTTCGCGGCGCTGCTCGGCACGGCGTGGGTTCCGCGCGTCTTCGAGCGCATCCGCGGGCTTGGCCCGGCCATCGCAAACCTGCTATAGTCGGACATAGCAGGAATGCTATGTTGGAGATGAACGCGACCCCACGGCTCAGCCGCGTCAAGCATGGCTACACGAGTGGAGCCCGCTCTCTCGCGAGCCGCTCGGTCACGAGGCTCGCCCGCACCCGGATCACGCCGAACGTCCTCACCACGACGGGCGTCTCGCTGTGTCTGGCGGCAGCCGTCCTCGTCCCGTTCGAGCAGCACGGCAAGCTTCTCGTGTTCTGGCTCGCGGCGGGCATCTTCGTCGTCGGCTCGCTGCTCGACATCCTCGACGGCGCGCTCGCCCGCATGGGCGGCAAGACGACGCCGTTCGGCGCCTTCATCGACTCGACGACGGACCGCGTGGGCGAGGGTGCGATGCTCGCCGCGATCGCGCTCGTCTTCTCGCGTCACGGGAGGGACTGGGCGGTCGTGCTCGCCGTCGCGGCGGTCGTCGGCTCGTTCCTCGTCTCCTACACGCGCGCCCGCGCCGAGGCGCTCGGCCTGAAGGGCGACGTCGGGCTCGGCTCCCGCGCCGAGCGCGTCGTGCTCATCACCGCCGGGCTCGTCTTCGCGCCGTGGGGCGGCCTTCCGTGGGCGATCGTCGCGCTTGCCGCGACGGCGTGGCTCACGGTCGTCCAGCGCATCCTGCACGTCCGCAAACAACTTTCCGGAGGAACCAGTGGCAACAACCAACGGTAGGGCACGGCTCGACGACGGCAAGGTCCGCGTCGCGATCGTCGGCGTCGGCAACTGCGCCAACTCGCTGCTCCAGGGCGTCGAGTACTACAAGGACGCGCCCGACGACCAGTTCGTCCCGGGCCTCATGCACGTCAACCTCGGCGGCTACCACGTCCGCGACGTGGAGTTCACCGCCGCGTTCGACGTCGTCAAGGGCAAGGTCGGCGAGGATCTCGCCGACGCGATGTGGGCGCACCCGAACGACACCATCAAGTTCGCGGACGTCCCGCAGACCGGCATCAAGGTCTCGCGCGGGATGACGCACGACGGGATCGGCAAGTACCTCTCGCAGGTCGTCGAGAAAGCACACGGCAAGACGGACGACGTGGTCGGGATCCTCAAGGAGACCAAGACCGACGTCGTCGTCAACTACCTCCCCGTCGGCTCCGAGGCGGCGACGAAGTGGTACGCCGAGCAGGTCCTCGAGGCGGGCTGCGCGATGGTGAACTGCATGCCGGTCTTCATCGCCCGCGAGGAGTACTGGGGGAAGCGGTTCGAGGAGAAGGGGCTGCCGATCATCGGCGACGACATCAAGTCGCAGGTCGGCGCGACGATCACCCACCGCGTCCTCACCTCGCTGTTCCGCGAGCGCGGCGTCCATCTCGACAAGACGATGCAGCTCAACGTCGGCGGCAACTCCGACTTCCTCAACATGCTCGAGCGGGAGCGGCTCGAGTCCAAGAAGATCTCGAAGACGACCGCGGTCACGTCGATGCTCGACTACGACCTCGGTGCGGGGAACGTCCACGTCGGCCCGTCCGACTACGTGCCGTGGCTGACCGACCGCAAGTGGGCGTACATCCGGATGGAGGGCTCGTCGTTTGGCGACGTGCCGCTCAACGTCGAGCTCAAGCTCGAGGTCTGGGACTCGCCGAACTCGGCCGGGATCGTCATCGACGCCGTGCGACTCTCGAAGCTCGCGCTCAACAACAACATCGCGGGCGCACTCGTCGGGCCGAGCTCGTACCTCATGAAGTCGCCGCCGAAGCAGATCGTCGACGACGAGGCGTACGAGCTGACCGAGGAGTTCATCGAGCAGAACCGGCGCCATGCTCCGGCCGGCCAGCCTGCCTCCGTCGAGGCGTAGCGAACTCGTCACGTGGGGCGCGGCGGCGCTGACCGCCGCCGCGCTCTACGTCGTTCCCTACGCGACGATCGGGTCGATCGTCACCGGAGCGGCAGGGCGCTGGGTCGCCCTCCTCGCGGGCTGTGTGGTGGTGCTCGTCGTCGCGGCGATCCGACTCTGGTCGGCTCTCGTCGTGCTCGCGGCCGCAGTCGTCAGCGGCATCTTCGGAGCCATCGCCTGGTTCGTCGTGGTCGTGTCCGACACATGCGGGGGCTCCATTGCCGCCACGGTCGTCGAGTGGACGGGGGCGGCCGCGATCGCACTGGGCCTCGGAGCCTGGGCCGTCCACTACCGTGGTGGCCGTGTCTTCTGGGGACTCCCGCTCGGCTGGGTTCTCGGAGCGATCTGGATCGCGATCGTCGCCCACGTGATCCCGGGCGGCGCAGGGGGGTGCATCGAATGAGCAGGACGGAACTCGAGCTTCGGCCGGCACGTTCGGTCTCGCCGGCCGAGCGCGCCGAGCTGTTCAACGCGGCCTACGAGGGCTACCTCATCCCGTTCCACGTGGACGAGGCGACGCTCGCGTTCATGGACGACGCGTTCGACCTCGATCTCGACGCGTCACGGGTCGCCTTCCGGGACGGAGCCGCCGTCGGCCTCGGCAACCTCGGTGTGCGCGGCGAGGACGCGTGGATCGGGGGAGTCGGCGTCGTCACCGCCGCGCGGCGCTCCGGCTTCGGCGAGGCGCTCATGCGCGCGCTGCACGACGAGGCGCGCGAGCGTGGCATCCGCCGCGTCTGGCTCGAGGTGATCGTCGAGAACACCGCCGCGTTCGCGCTCTACGAGAAGCTCGACTACCGGACCGTCCGCGACGTCGAGGTCTGGTCGCTTCCCGCCGCCGAGGAGAACGGCTCGACTGCACGCGAGGTCCCCGCGGACGAGGCACACTCCCGCATCCGCGAGCTCCGAAGCGAACGGGACCCCTGGCAGCGCGCGGACGGGACGCTCGCCCACTACCCCGACGCACGCGGGCTCGCGACCGAGGGCGGCGTGGCGGTCTACCGGCAGGCCGGCGAGCACGTCCAGCTCGTGCAGTTCGCAGGCGAGCCGGAGCCGCTACTGCGAGCGCTCCGCGCGCTGGGCTCGGTGAGCCTCCTCAACCTGCCGGAGGACGACGCCGCCGCATCGGTGCTCGGCGAGCTCGGAGCGAAGGTCGTGGTTCGCCAACACGAGATGCTCCTCGAGCTCTAGGCGAGACTAGACTCGATCGACGTGCGGATCGCGCTCGTAACGCCGTTCGCCTGGTCGCAGCCGCACGACGTGAACGAGCACGTGGACGGGCTCGCGCGCGAGTTGCGCCGCCGCGGCCACGGGGTCACCGTGCTCGCCCCCTCGAACCGAGCCAGGGACCTCGCGGCCGGCCGCCGTGCGCTCCTGGGGGACTTCGACGACCCCGAGCTCATCGCGCTCGGCCCGGCAGTGCCGATCTCTCGGCGCAGCCGGATGGGCGTGCCCGTGGGAGTCCGCGCGAGGCTCGCGCTCGCGCTCGCGCGAGGGCGGTTCGATGTCGTGCACGGCTTCGAGCCCGGACTGCCGAGCCTCTCCTACCTGGCGCTTCGGGACGCAGCGGCGCTCACGGCGGCGACGTTCTTCTCCGACGACCGCCTCGGCTATCCGCCCGGACGCGCCCAGCGCGAGCGGCTCCTCGGGCGCGTCGACGCCCTCCTCGCGACGAACGAAGAGGTCGAGGGCGCAGCCGCGATTCGCTTCCCGGGACGCTACGAGCTCGTGCCGCACGGGATCGATACCGAGCTGTTCGCGCCCGCCGAGAAAAGGAACGTCGTCGTGCTGGAGTGGCGGCAGACGGAGCGGCCGCTCCTGCGCGCGCTCGTGCGCGAGCTGGCGCAGCAGCCCGAGTGGGAGCTCGTCCTCCTCCGGACGCGCACGCCCGCCTCCCGGCCGGCGGTCTCGCCACGGCTGCGCGGCAGGATGCGCGTCCGCACCGCCCGCACGGGCGCCGCCCGCGCCGAGCTGCTTCGTTCCGCCGCGATCTTCGTGCCGGCCGTGGAAGGGCTGCCGCGCCTTATCGCCGAGGCGCAGACGGCGGGCGTCGCGATCGCCGCACCACCGGGCCGCGCGGCGCAGCCGGAGCTCGCCGCCGCCGAGACCGCGCGCATGATCGACGACGGAGCCTTCCGCGTCCGTCGCGGCGCCGAGAGCCTCGCCGCGGCGAAAGAACAGACGGTCGCGGCACTCGCCGACCGCGTCGAGGAGGTCTACGACCGGCTCGCAGGGCGACGCCGCAGCCACGCGACCCGCGCACCCTTCGAGGAGCGCGACTGGGTCGTCGCCGACCTCCACCTGCACACGGGCTGGTCGCACGACTGCTCGATCGACGTCGACGAGCTGCTCGAGCATGCCGAGGCGCAGGGGCTCGGCGCGATCGCGGTCACCGACCACAACGTCTTCGGCGGCGCGCTGGAAGCCGCAGAGCGTGCGCGCGGCAGCCGCCTCGTCGTCATCCCCGGCGAAGAGGTCAAGACGGCGGAACAGGGGGAGGTGATCGGGCTCTTCCTGCGCGAGGAGATTCCCCGAGGGATGTCCTTCGCCGACACGGTCGGCGCGATCCGGGCCCAGGGCGGCCTCGTCTACCTGCCGCATCCGTTCGACCGGCTGCACGCGATCCCGAGCCCCGAGATCCTGCACCGGCACCTCGCCGAGATCGACGTGCTCGAGATCTACAACGCGCGGCTTCTCTTCGAGGCGTACAACGAGGAGGCGCTCCGCTTCGCGCGCAAGTACAACCTGACTCCGGGGGCCGGCTCCGACGCGCACGTGCTCGCAGGGGTCGGCACCGGCGCCGTCCGCATGCGGCGCTTCAGCGGCCCGGAGGAGTTTCTCGTCTCGCTCCACGACGCGGAGGTGCTGCGCCGGCCGAAGTCGCTCGTCTACCTGCAGGGCCTCAAGTGGGTCGCGCAGGCGAAGGAGCGCGTGCGCTAGGCGCAGCCGGGTAGGAGCGCCCGCACGAACATGTCCGGCCCCTCCCACCGCAGCTCGAGACGGCCCAGCACGCGGCGGAGGAGCGCGATCGCAGCCGGGTTGTCGCTCCGGACGAGCGCCGTGACCTCGCAGACTCCCGCCGCCCGCGCATCTGCGACGAGCAGCGCGGCCAGCGTGGATCCGATCCCCCGGCCCTGGTACGCATCCGCAACCTCGAACGCGATCTCCGCACTGCCGCCGCCGAGGCGGACGAGACGCGCGATCGCCACGGGCTCCGGGTCGCCGTCCACGGAGGCGACGAGCGCGTGGTGGTCCGGGCCGACGTTCGCGAGCCAGCGCAGTTCCATCTCCCCGAGGTTCGGCTTCGGCCCGAGGAAGCGGGTGCGCCGGGACTCCTCACCGAGGCGCGAAAACACCGCCGACACCGTACCGACGTCCCCGTTCTGCAACGGCCGGACGAGGATCTCCGGCCCACGCTTCGCCTTCACGACCCGGGTATGCATGGCCGAAGGTACGACGCGGCGCCGCCGACCGGTTCATCGCCTCGCACGCCGATGCGCTCCACGGCCCAAGGAACGGGTCCGCTGAGCCCGAAATTCCATTCCGGGGCACCCTGTGACCGTGGCGAACGACGAGATCTACGAGAAGTACCTGCAGAAGGCGATCACCGAGAGCAACGCTCTCGGGGACGAGCTGGCGCAGACCGCGGGCGGCGCGCGCGTACCCGTCCTCGGCTCGGGCCATCCGCTCGCCGACGTCTTCCTGCTCAAGCATTCGCCCAAGGCGGCGGAGCTGCAGGAGGGCGTCGCCTTCTACGGCCGCGCCGGCAACGCGCTGCTCAAGTCGCTGCAGCGCCTGCACGTCGACCCGATGGCGATCTACGGGACGAACTGCCTGAAGTTCGCGGGCGGCGACGAGGAGGAGTCGCGGCCGTTCCTCCTCCGAGAGCTGCACATCGTCCAGCCGAAGCTCGTCGTCGTGATGGGCGAGCCGGCGGTCGTCTTCCTCAACGAGGCGAAGTTCCCGCTCGCACGCGAGCTGGAGCTGCTCGAAGGCGAGCTCCAGGAATACACGCCGACGATCCAGGCGCTCGTCACGCCGGACATCGACGAGTCGCTCGACGAGCAGCCCGCGAAGACGGCGTTCTGGAACGCCTTCAAGGTGCTCGGCGAGTGGTGGAGCCAGACGCCCCCGTACTGATCGCGAGTGCACCGGCGCGGCTGCGCGCCGCCGCGTTCGTCGCCCTCGCGGCCGCGGTCGTGACGTGGGACGCCGTCGCGCCGCACGTGGGCCGGGTCGCGCTCTGGCCGACGATCGCGATCATCGCCACCGGCGTGCTGCCTGCGACGCTGGCCCTCATCTTCCTTGCGCTCCCGCTCTGGTCGCGCCGCTGGATCGTCGCCGCCGCCGTCGTCCTCGCGGTCGCGGCAGTGGTGACCTGGGAGGCGGACTTCCATCTCGCCTCCAACTTCGCGAAGCTCGGCGCCTACGCGTGCGTGGGCTGGGCGTTCCTCTGGCTCTTCGAGGAGCTCGGCTGGGTGATCATCGTCGCTCTGATCATCCCGTTCGTCGACGCGATCTCGGTCGCGGCGGGGCCGACGAACCACATCGTCCATCACCACTTCCAGGTCTACTCGGCCGTCGCGGTCGGCTTCCTGGGCCCCGGCGGCGGCGCCGCGTTTCTCGGCCCGCCCGACATCGTCTTCTACGCGCTCTTCCTCGCTGCCACGGTGCGCTGGCAGCTGCGCCCCGGCTGGACGTGGCTCGGGATGACCGGGATGTACTCCCTGACGCTGGTGGTCGCGAACCTCGTCGACGTCGGCGGCCTCCCTGCGCTGCCGTTCCTGTCCGCGGGCTTCCTGCTCGCGAACGGCGACCTGCTCTGGCGGAGGCTCAGACCGGCGCGGTGACGCGCTCGAGGAGCGCGACGCACTCGACGTGCGGCGTGTGCGGGAACATGTCCACCGGCGTCACGCGCCGGAGCTCGTAGCCGTGCTCCTCGCGTAGCGTCTTCACGTCACCGGCGAGGGTGGTCGGGTTGCACGAGACGTAGACGAGCCGCGGCACGCCGATTCGGCCGAGCCGCCGGAGCGCCTTGCCGGCGAGGCCGGCACGCGGCGGATCGACCACGACGACGTCCGGAGGACCCGAGCGCTCGAGCAGCTCCTCGACGACCTCGCCGACGTTGCCGGCGAAGAAGGCCGCGTTCGTGACCGTGTTGAGCTCCGCGTTCTCGAGGGCGCAGGCGACCGACTCCTCCGAGACCTCGATCCCCCAGACCGTCAAGGCGTCGCGCGCGAGCGACAGCCCGATCGTGCCGATGCCGCAATAGAGATCCCAGACTGTCTCGCCGCCGGTGAGCCCGGCTGCGTCTCGCGCGAGCCCGTAAAGCCGCTCTGCCATGGCCGTGTTCGTCTGGAGGAAGGCGTTCGGGCGGACGCGGAAACGCAGCCCCCAGAGCTCTTCCTCGATCCACTCCTCGCCCCACAGCAGCCGCGTCGGGAGATTCGTCACCTCGGCCGGCGTGTCGTTGACCGACCAGTGGACGGAGCGCACCTCGGGGAAGCGGCGGAGAACGTCCACGAGGTAGCCGGTCTCGAATCGCTCGCCCGGCGCGGTGACGAGCTGGACGAGGGCCTGGCCGGTGTTGCGTCCCTGCCGCACGACGAGGTGGCGGAGGTAGCCGCTGCCGTCCGCCTGCGAGTACGCCTCGAGCCCCTCCTCGCGCGCCCACGTGCGCACCGCGTCGCGGATCCCGTTGCCGAGCTCGTCGGTGAGCCAGCAACGCTCGATCTCGAGCACCTCGTCCCAGCGGCCGGCGCGATGGAAGCCGAGCGCCGCGCCGTCGGGCGTCATCGTGAACGAGTACTCGAGCTTGTTGCGGTAGTGGAAGATCTCCGGCTCGCAGGGGACGATCTGCTCGAGCGGCGGCTCGGCGATGCCCGCAAGCCTCTGCAGCGCGTCGCCCACCTGGAGCTGCTTCTGCGTGAGCTGCGCCTCGTACGCCAGATCCTGGAAGCGGCAGCCGCCGCACGCGGGGAAGTGGGCGCACGGAGCCTCGACCCGTTCCGGCCCCGGCCGCAGCACCTCGGTCGCGAGCGCCTCGGCATGGCTCCGCTTGACCTTCGTCACCCGCGCGCGGACCCGATCGCCGGGCAGCCCGCGCCGAACGAAGACGACGAAGCCGTCGAGCCGCGCCACGCCGTTCCCGCCGAATGCGAGCGAGTCGACGTCGAGCTCGAGCTCCTCCCCTTTCGTCACCGGCGCAGCCATGCGCCCACCGTAGCGTCAGAGTGCCGTGACGTAGATCTTGCGCTCGCGCGGGCCGTCGAACTCGCAGAAGAAGACGCCCTGATACGTCCCGAGGGCGAGGCTCCCGTCGCGCAGCGGGATGAGCACCTGCGGGCTCGACGCGAGCGAGGCCCGGGCGTGGGACGGCGCGTTCGGCCCATCGGCGTCGTCGTGCCGCCACTCCCAGTCGTCGCCCACGACACGCTGGAACGCGTTCTCGAGGTCGGTGACGAGCTCGGGATCGATCCGTTCGTTGATCGCGACGCCGGCTGTCGTGTGCGGAACGTAGACGAGCGCGGCCGTCGCACCGTTCGTTCCGCCGAGCGCCTCGCGGACGCTATCGGTGATCTCGATCAGTTGCGTCTTGCGCTCGGTCCTTAGGGAGATCTCGTGCACGGGTCTATCCTACGAACCCGCATGGCAGAGCCGCTTCAGCAAGGGGAGATCGACGCGCTCAGCGCGGACGCGGACCGGTTCCTCGCGGAGCTCGACGAGGAGGCCTACCTCCACTTCGCCGGGCTGAAGGAGACGTACGACCTCGGGCCGATCTACGAGCGCCACGAGCGCCTGACGGAGCTCGACACGGCGCTCGCCCTCGGCGCGTCGGTCGAGGGAGATCGTCGCCGTCGCGAGCTCTGGAAGTTCGCATGCGAGGGCTATCTCGGGAACTTCGTGAGCGAGGAGGCCGAGCGCGTCGCCGAGCTCGAGGCGACGCTGACCACGACGGTCGACGGCGAGGAGATCCCGTTCCGGATGCTCAGGCCACGGCTCATGAACGAGGAGGACCGCGACGTCCGCGAGCGGATCGAGGCGGCGAGAGGCGACCTCACGGAGGAGCACCTGAACTCGCTCGAGCTGCAGGCGGCGGAGGTCGTCCAGCGCGAGACGCGGCGGCTCGGGGCAGCCGACTACGCCGACCTCTACCGGAGCTTCGGCTTTCCCCTCGACGACCTGGCGGATCAGTGTCGCGGCCTTCTGGCCGACACGGAAGGCCTCTGGGAGGAAGCGGGTGACCGCTTCTTCCGCTCGCGCGTCGGGCTGGGCCTGGACGAGATCGCGCGCTGGGACGTCGGGAGAGCATGGCGCGGCGCCGAGTGGGACGACGCGTTCCCGCCGGACCGCATGCTCCCGGCGCTCGAGGTCACGCTCGCCGATCTCGGCATCGACCTGTACGGCCAGCAGAACGTCGAGCTCGATCTCGACGAGCGCCCGAGCAAGGACCCACGCGCCTTCTGCTCGCCGATCGAGGTGCCGGAGCGCATCGTCCTCGTCATGAAGCCGCAGGGAGGGCCTGCGGACTGGCGCACGCTCTTCCACGAGGCCGGCCACACCGAGCACTTCGCGCACACGTCGGCGTCGCTCTCGCCCGAGGAGCGGCGGTTGGGCGACAACGCGGTCACGGAGGGTTGGGCGATGCTTTTGGAGCACCTGACGATCGATCCCGTCTGGCTCGAGCGGCGCCTCGACTTCTCCCGGCCGTACGAGTTCGCGGCCGAGGGCGCGACCGAGCTGCTCTGGGTCGTCCGGCGCTACTGCGCGAAGCTCCTCTACGAGCTCGAGTTCCACACGGCCGAGGACATCACGGCGCTGCGCCCCCGCTACGTGGAGCTGCTCACCGAGGCGACGAAGGTCGAGCCTGCTCCCGCCGACTACCTCGGCGACATCGACGACGCGTTCTACGCCTCGCAGTACCTGCGGGCATGGGCGCTCGAGGCGCAGCTGCGCGCCTATCTCCGCGAACGCTTCGGCAATGCCTGGTTCACGCGGCGCGAGGCGGGGTCGCTCCTCCGGGAGCTCTGGGCCGAGGGGCAGAAGCCGACCGCCGACGAGCTCCTCTACGAGGTCTCCGGCGAGAAGCTCGAGCTAGCCGCCGTGGGCGACCGGATCCGCGAGTCGCTCGCAGCCGTCTGAGACCGGCGGCAGCGGCCCATGCTCCCGCTCCGAGACAGCGTCCCGACGCGGACGATGCCCTTCGTCACCGTCGGCCTGATCGTCGCGAACTTCCTCGTCTGGTTCTGGGAGCTGAGTCGGCCCGGCGTGAACGTGCACGTCTTCCGGGACGGCTTCTACCCGTGCGCCCTCCACGGGCCGTGCTCCGCCGGCGTCCACCCGCTGCCGTGGTGGGAGGGCGTGTTCACCGGCATGTTCATGCATGCGAGCTGGGAGCACATCCTCGGCAACATGCTGTTCTTCTGGATCTTCGGCAACAACGTCGAGGACGCCCTCGGCCATGTCCGGTTCCTGATCTGGTACCTCGCGGCCGGAGTCGCGGCGATGGCGGTGCAGAGCTTCGTCACGCTGGAGTTCGCCGGGGTGCGCTCCGCGAGCATCCCGAACATCGGCGCGAGCGGCGCGATCGCGGGCGTCCTCGGCACCTACTTCGTCCTTCTCCCTCGCGCGCGCGTGCTGACCCTGATCTTCTTCGGGATCATCCTCATCCGGGAGATCCCCGCCTTCTGGTTCCTCGGGATCTGGATCGCGTTGCAGGCGTGGACCGGCGGCCTCTCGCTGGTGCATCCGGAGGCGGGAGGCGGCGTCGCATTCTTCGCCCACATCGGCGGCTTCGCGTTCGGGCTGGCGACGGGACTCGCCCTTGTTCTCGCCCGAGGACGACCACGCGCGCAGTACCTCCGGTAACGCTGAGGATTCGGGCGGAATGTCGCGGGCATGCCGTCCGTTGAGTACCGACATGCGAACCCTCGAAGAGATCCACGAGGAGATCGAGCGCCTGAGCGAGGAGCGAACCGCGCTCTGGCACCGGCTCTCCGCCCATCATGACCAGGACGTTCGGGCCGAGATCCACGAGATCGACGCCCAGCTCGACCGTCTCTGGGACGAGCACCGCGCCGTCCGTGCCCGGCTCCGCTTCGGCGACCGTGACAAGATCGTCGCCCGAGCACGAGTCGAGGAACGGCTCGAGCGCGCTGCGTAACAGCTCCAGGCCGGAACGCGCTCTACACTGAAGCCCTCTCGGGGCGTTAGCTCAGCTGGGAGAGCGCCGGCTTTGCAAGCCGGAGGTCACCGGTTCGATCCCGGTACGCTCCACCACCCACGAAGGCCCCTGGCTGTCCGGGGGCTTTCGTCTTTCCGTGGGCCTATCCGGTGCGACGGGCGAAGAACAGGCCCTTCTCGACCTCGCCCTTCTGCACGAACCCGAGGCGACGGGCCAGCCGCAGCGACCTGACGTTCTCCGGATCGATCACAAGCGTCGCCGCCGTGTGCCCGGTGTCGCGCTCCAGGTGCAGGAGCAGTAGCTCCACGGCTCGCGACGCGTAGCCCTTCCCGCGCGCCGCCGGGAAGAGGTAGTAGCCGACGTTGACCTCGCCGGACCGGAGCCAGTCCTGCTCGACGTCGTAGTCGACCCAGCCGATCAGCTCGTCGCCGAGCCAGATGCAGGCGACCGGGTTCGGGGTCTCTGCTCCCGGGCCGAGCCACTTGAAGAACTCGCCGTCCCTTCCCTCGACGAGCACCCGTGCGTCGCCGGGGCGCGGTGGCCGCAGCGTGATCACGCCGTCGGTCGAGATCTGCAGCTCGGGCTCGCCCACCGGCGCCATCATCGCCTTGGCACGGTACGGTCGCGCCGTGGCGGTGACGCTTCGCGAGACAGCGTTCGAGCAGCGCGAGACGGTCCGCCGCCTGCTCGCCGACTATCTGTTCGAGTTCGACCGGCGGACGGAGCCGTACCCCTACTTCGACGCCTACTGGGAGGAGCCCGACCGGCTCCCCTTCCTCATCGAGGCTGACGAGGATCTCGTCGGCCTGTGCCTGATCCGCGTGCGGGGCGGCGGTTGGGAGATCGCGGAGTTCACCGTCGTCCCCGAGCGGCCGCGGCCGCGTCGGCCTCGCGGCCGTCGAGGCGCTCGCCGAGCTCGCTCGCGCCGCCGGCGCGACTCATCTCAGCGCGAAAGTCCACCCCGACAACCGCAGGGCATTGCCGTTCTGGCTGGCGGCCGGATTCGCCGAGATCGGCACGCCAGGGCCGATCGTCACGCGGCGCGAGCTGTAGGCGGTTGCCACCAGCCGGAATCGAAGCGACACTTCCCAATGTGAGCGACGGGTTGGACATGCGCGGCCGCTACGAGCAGGCGCTCGCGGAGGTCGAGGAGATGAAGCGGACGCTCCGCGAGCACGCGCAGCGCGTCGCCGCGCGCGAGAAGGAGCTCGAGGAGCTCCGGCTCGAGGTCGCGGGCCGCCAGGGCCGGAGACGGCCCGTCACGCCTGTCGGGCCCGATCGCTCGGACGAGCTGGCCCGCGCCATCGCGGAGGCGGAGAAGCGAGAACGCGAGGCGGTACAGGAGCTCGCGCTCGCCAAGGCAGAGCGGGAGCGGCTCGACGAGCGGGAGCAGTCGATCCGGAAGGTCGAGCGCGAGCTCGCGGGCTTGCGCGTCGAGCTCGAGGAGGAGCGCGCGCGACTGGGCGAGCCGTCTCCGAGCGGGCCGGGGCCGGCAGGCGAGCCGGAGCCCGAACAGGAGCCTCCGCCGCCGACCCCGTTGCCGCAGCCACCTGCCGAGCCGGATCTCGACCCGGCGGCGGGCTCGAAGCCGAGGCGCAACAGCATGCTGGCCGACCAGCAGCTCCGCAAGCGCGGCTAGAGCTACCGCCTGCCGCGCTGGTATCGTCGTCAGTCCACTCGTGGCGGCGGGCAAGGGGCCTGCGGCTGCGGGTGCTTCGTCTTGTCCACGTACGCGAACTCCGTCGACCCGCCCGACCTCGGCATGCTGCCGACCTTCCGACGCCTGCTTCGGCTCTGGCGGGAGCAGTGGAAGCTCGGCGTCTTCGGGCTCTCGTGCTCGCTCGTCTACACGCTGATCTCGATCACGATCCCGATCCTCATCCAGCACGCGATCGACAACTCGATCGACACGAGCCACCACCAGCACCGGCAGGCGCTCTGGCCCTATCTCGCGATCATCGTCGGCCTCGCCACGGCGCGCGCCGTGATCGCCTTCAACCGACGCTTCGCGACCGCGCGGATCGGCGTCCGGATCGAGGCCCGCATGCGCGAGCTTCTCTACCAGGCCTATCTGCGCTACCCGCGCGCCTTCTACGACCGCCACGCGACGGGGCAGGTCCTTTCGCGCGCGACGAACGACCTCTACCCGATCCGCTACTTCATCGGCTGGGGGCTCGTGCAGGGGATGCAGAGCGTGATGATGATCATCGGGGCTGGGATCGTCCTCGTGCTCGTCGACCCGCGGCTGACGCTCTACGCGGCCGTGTCGCTGCCCCCGATCGGGATCGTCGCCAATCGCTTCGGACATCTCGTCTCGCCGATCTCGCGCCAGGTGCAGGCGCGGAAAGGCGACGTGACCGAGGCCGCGGACGAGGCGGTCGTCGGAATCGAGATGGTGCAAGCCTTCGGCCGCGAGGACGACGTGAGCGGGCGCTTCGGCGACCGCGCCGAGGGGGTCCGCGCCGCGGCGCTTCGCCAGGCGGGCGTCGAGGCGCAGCACGTACCCGGCCTCTACTACCTCCCGGCCCTCTCGATCGCGGCGGTCGTCTTCTTCGGCGGCCGCGCCGTGATCCACGGGGACATCACGATCGGCGAGTTCGTCCTCTTCGAGACGCTGCTCCTCCAGCTCGTCTGGCCGCTCGAGGCGATCGGCTGGATCCTCGACCTGGCGCAGCGGGCGCTCGCCTCGGCCGGCCGCAGCTTCGGCTGGCTCGATGGGATCGAGCCGCTGCCCGAGCCGGCGAACCCGCGCCACCTCCCGGCGGGGCCGCTCGGCGTGCGCTTCGAGCGGGTGAGCTTCGCGTACGGCGGCGAGGTGGACGTCCTGCACGACCTCGACCTCGTGGTCGAGCCGGGCGAGATCGTGGCGGTCTGCGGCCCGACCGGCTCGGGCAAGACGTCGCTGCTCAACCTCCTCCCCCGCTTCTACGACCCGACCGGCGGTCAGGTGCTCGTCGGAGGCGTGGACACGCGCGACGTCCCGATCGCCGAGCTGCGCCGGGACGTCGCTCTCGTCACGCAGCGGCCGGTGCTCTTCTCGGTGCCGCTGCGCGAGAACCTCACCGCCGGTCGCGAGGACGCCGACTGGGACGAGGTGCTCGCCGCCTGCGAGGCGGCCGGCGTCAGCGCGTTTGGCCCGAACCTCCCCGACGGCTACGACACGCTGATCGGCGAGCGCGGCATCAACCTCTCCGGCGGCCAGCGCCAGCGCGTCGCCCTCGCGCGCGCTCTCGTCGCGGGTGCGCGCGTCATCGTGCTCGACGATCCCCTGTCGGCTGTGGACACGCTGACCGAGCGCCGGCTCGTCACACGGCTCCGGCCGGCTCTCGAGGGCCGCACGGTTCTCGTCGCCACCCAGCGCCTTTCGACGGTCGCCCTCGCAGACCGGGCCGTGGTGCTGCTCGACGGGCGGATCGTGGAGTCGGGGCCGCCGGCCGACCTGCTGCGAGCGGGCGGCGAGTTCGCGACGCTCTTCGGAGACGAGGTGATCGCGGCTTGAGACGCCTCTGGAAGTACATGGAGGGCCGCAAGCTCGCGGCTGCGCTGATGCTGCTCGTCGGCGCCGGCAATGCCGCCGCGCAGACCGGCGGCTGGCTGCTCGTCCGAAACGCGATCGACAAGGGCATCCTCGCCCGCGACACCCACGGGGCCATCGTTGGCGACGTGCACCACCTGACGATCGTCGTCGGCATCTATCTCGGCGTCGCCGCGGCGGGCTGGTGGCTCCAGGCGCGGCTCATCCGCGGCCTCGCGAAGATCGGCCAGGCGGTGGTGATCGGCCTGCGGCGCGACCTCTTCGACCACCTGACCGGGCTCTCGCTCCGCTACTTCTCGCAGCAGAAGGCGGGCTGGATCATCGCGCGTCTCACGAGCGACGTGGACGCCGTCTCGGACGTCCTCTCGCAGGGAATGCCCACGCTCGTCTCCAATGTCATCCTGCTGCCGGCCGCGGTGACCGCCCTACTCATCGCCGACTGGCGCCTCGGACTCGTCTCGTTCGCGGTGCTGCCGCCCGCGCTGATCCTCTCCCGCTGGTTCCAGCGCGTCTCGCACGCGGCGAACGTCGAGCAGCGGAACCGGATCGCCGCGGTCACGGCGCAGATCGCGGAGTCGGTGGCGGGAATGGCGGTCGTGCAGGCGTTCAACCGCGAGCGTCGCTTCCAGGCCGAGTTCGACGCCCTGAACGAGGCGAACCGCGCTCAGTCCACGTACGTCCAGAAGATCTTCTCGAGCTTCTTCCCCTCGATCGAGTTCCTCGGCGTGCTCGCGACGGGGGCCGTGCTCTACGTCGGCTCCCACCTGTACCAGCACGACACGCTCACGATCGGAACGCTGATCACGGCGATCTACCTCCTGCAGCTCGTGTTCCAGCCGCTGCAGGAGCTCTCGGACGTCTACGGACAGCTCCAGTCGGCGGGGGCCGCGATGGTCAAGATCGCGAGCATCCTCGACGAGGAGTCGGAGATCGGCGACCGCCCCGGAGCGCAGCCGCTGCCGCGCCTCGAAGGCGACCTCGAGATCGACTCGGTCGTCTTCGCGTACGGCAAGGACCCGGTCCTGCACGGAGTCTCGTTCCATCTCGCGCCGGGCAGCTGCTTCGCGCTCGTCGGGGAATCGGGCCACGGCAAGTCGACGCTGGCGCGGCTCATCGGCCGGCACTACGACCCGGACGAGGGAGCGGTGCGCGTCGACGGCCACGACCTGCGCGACGTCCAGCTCCGCTCCTACCGCCGCCAGCTCGGAGTCGTGCTCCAGGATCCGTTCCTCTTCAGCGGCACGATCGCCACGAACATCCGCTTCGCCAAGCCGGACGCCACGGACGATGAGGTCGCGGCGGCGGCCGCCGCGGTCGGTGTCGACCGGGTTGCGGCGCGGCTGTCGGGCGGTCTCGACCACGAGGTCCGCGAGGGCGGCGCGGGACTGTCCGCCGGCGAGCGGCAGCTGATCTCGATTGCGCGCGCCCTGCTCGCGGATCCGCGCATCCTCGTCCTCGACGAGGCGACGTCGAACATCGACCGGCCGACCGAGGTCCTGATCGAGCAGGCCCTCGACCGGCTCCTCAAGGGCCGCACCTCGATCATCATCGCCCACCGCCTCTCGACCGTTCGCCGCGCGGACGAGATCCTCGTCGTGGAGAACGGCCAGGTCATCCAGCGCGGCAGCGAGAAGGAGCTGCTCGCGGTCGACGGCCCGTTCCGCCGGCTCGCCCACACCCTCGAGGGCGGTGAGCCGGAGCTCGCAGCTGCGGGCTAGAGAGCCTCGGACTGGCCGAGGACGCGCAGGGCAACCTCGACGACGCTCGGATCGAACTGGCTGCCCGCGCCCTGCGCGAGGCGGCGCAGAGCCTCGGGATGGCTGAGACGGCGCCGGTACGGCCGGTCGGTCGTCATCGCGTGATACGCGTCGCAGACGAAGATGATGCGCGCCTCGAGAGGAATGTCCTCGCCGGAGACGCCGTCGGGGTAGCCCTGGCCGTCCCAGCGCTCGTGGCAGTGGCGCACGATCGGCCGCACCTCCTGGAGCCTGTCGATGGGGGCGATGATCCGCTCGCCGAGCTCCGGGTGCGTCTGGACGAGTGTCCGCTCCTGGGCTGTGAGCCGGCCCGGCTTCGAGAGCACGTCGCTCGGGATCCCGATCTTGCCGATGTCGTGGAGAAGCGCGCCGAGCTCGAGCCGCTTCAGCGCCGACTCCTCGAGGCCGAACTCCCGGCCGACGCGGAGCGAGAGATCGGTGATCCAGCGCGCGTGCGTGGAGGTGTACTCGTCGTTCGCCTCGAGGGCGTTCGCGAGCGCCTCGACGGTCGAGACGAAGGTGTGCTCGAGTCCCTCGTAGCTGGCCGCGTTCGCGAAGGCGAGCTTGGCCTGCTGGGCGATCCCGGCCAGCAGTCCCAGCTCGCGCTCGCTGAAGTCCTCGTCGTGGACGACCGCCGTGATGCAGCCCCGCCGCCGCTCCAGCTCGAAGGGCGCGACTCCATAGGTGACGCCGGGGAGCGGCGGGGCCGGGATGAACTTCTCGTAGTCGGTCGGACGGCTCAGGTACGGCTCGCTGCGGCTCTCGAGCTCCGCGGCCGGAATCGCCAGCGCCTGCAGCTGAGCGAGCTGCTCGGCGTCGACCCCGTGCACCGCCTGCGGCACGAGCAGGCCGTCGTCGCCTTCGAGCCAGAGCACCGTCCGCTCCGAGCCGATGATCGAAGCGGCCAGGTCGGCGGCGATCTGGGCGATCTCGTCCGGTCCCGACACCGCAGCCAGCTCGCGGCTGAACTCGAGCAGTGCGGTCGCGCTCTCCGCCTCGCGGCGAGCCGACTCGTACAGGCTCGCGTTCTCGACCGCCACGGCCGCGTGACCCGCAAGGACCTCGAGCAGCCGCACGTCGTCCTCGTCGAACTGGTCCAGCCCGAGGTTGGACATCACGATCACGCCGACGACGCGCGACCCGTAGCGAAGCGGGACGGCGAGCAGCGACTCCTCGATCGGATCGGTCCCCTCGATCAGGTGCCCGAATTCGCAGTTGGCGGCGTCGCCGACGACGATCGATTCGCCGAGCTCGGCGCAGCGGCCCGTGACGCCCTCGCCGACGCGCTTCCGGAGGACGTCGAGCGAGAGCGACTCGGTGCCGGAGGTGAGATCGCCGAGGAAGGCAACGGGGACGAGCTCGTCGCCGTCGATGACGAAGACCCGACAGTTGTGGTAGTCGACGAGGGACCGGAGCTCGGCCGCAATCGCGTCGCCGATCTCGCGCACGTCGTTGAGCCGGTTCAGCTTCCCGGTCAGGCTCTGCAGCATCTTCAGATGCGCGATCGACCGGACGTCACGGTCGACGGCCGGTGCGTCCGGGCGGCTCGTGCCGTCCTCCTCGTAGAGGACGACCTGGTTCTTTCCCTGGGCCTTGGCCGTCATCATCGCCGCCTCGGCGCACGCGGCAAGCTCGCGCGGATTCATTGCGTGCTCGGGCCCGAGCGCGAGCCCGACGGAGACTGTCATGCGGCCGATCCCCGGGAAATCGACGGCCGCGAGGCGCCTCTGCACGCGCTCCGCGACGCTGACGGCGTCCGTGCCGCCGCAGCTCTCCATGACGACGGCGAACTCCTCGCCTCCGAGCCGGCAGATGACGTCCTCGGGCCGGACGATGGCGCGCAGCGCCTCGGCGAGGAACCGCAGCAGCTCGTCGCCGACGGCGTGGCCGTGGACGTCGTTGACGTGCTTGAAGTCGTCGATGTCGAGCATGAGCACGGCGAGCGGCATGTGGGTACGGCTCGACTCCTGCAGCGACTGCAGCAGCCGCTCGTAGAAGACGCTGTGGTTGAACAGCCCGGTGAGCGAGTCGGTACGGGCCTGGTGCTCGAGGCGCGCGCGGCTCTCGGCGTTGTCGAGCGCGAGTGCGGCGGCGTCGCCGAATCGCTTCGCGATCTCGAACTCCATGTCGCTGAACGCGACGCCCTCGCCCTCGCGGTAGATGTTGAGCGCGCCCTTGATCTGGTCGCGCGCGATGAGCGGGACGCAGATCAGCGCCTCGGGCTCCATCGGCGTTCCCGGGACGGTGCGCACGCGCGGGTCGAGGTGGGCCTGGTTGCTGAGGACAGCCTCGCGGTGCCGCGCCGCCCAGCCGGTGATGCCCTCGGCGAAGCTGACCGTCGTGCTCATGATCTCGTCGGCGTACACGTCGCGGACGAGCACGGGCTTCAGCACGCGCTTCGTCTCGTCGGCCTCGTAGATCGTGAGCGTGTCGTGCGGGATCAGGTCACCGACGGTGTCGGCGATGCGGACGAGGAGCGCGTCGAGGCTCTGCTCCGCGAGCACCTCGTGGAAGACGTCGGCCAGCCTTCGATACGACTCGACGAGGGTCGGATCGCCGGGTTGGACCTCGCCGTTGAGCAGCCGAAGATGGTTCGGCCGGGCTACCACCGATCCCCCGATCGATTCGACTTGAGATGCACGTTCAATGCCCCCGAGGGTGGACCGCAGCGGACGCAGGAAGCATCGGTGCGAGACCCCGTGCGCGAATCCCTCGTGTGGGGGAACGGGCTAGCCGGTGCTTGGCTCCACGAGAGCGCTCAGAGCGGCTCGAGCGTCAGCCAGGCAGCTCGTCAGACCTGTGGGAGAATGCTCAGCGAGCGGCTGCGCAGCTCTCGCGGGCTACGTCAGTCGCCCCAGTCGAAGTCGCGGGCGCCGCCGTTGCCCCAGAAGGCGGATTCCTCCAGGACCGGCACGGCCGTCTCCCTCGTCTCGGCCGTGATCTCCTCGAGGGGCTCCTCGCCGGGCCAGGTGCGAACGTCTTCGAGGCTCGCGTCGCTGAAGTCCGGATCGACGCCGTCCATCGTCTCCTCGATCCGCGCCTGCTCCTCGCTCTTGAAGAGCGGATGGTTCTCGAAGGGATCCCCGTCCTTGTAGTGATCGATCGGCATCGTGCGGCCGAGCCGCGCGTTCCGCTCCTTCAGGTCGAGGTGCTCCCTGATGACCTGCGCGAAGATAGACGGTGTCTCTACCGGCATAAAGCGTCCTCCCGTGGATCGTGCTCGTCGTCCGGCCGGATGATAACCGGGAATGCGGCGACCGTCGCTTTCGAGAGCGTCAAAACCCGGCCAGAGCCGTTCGCTCGACCCTGTCCTTCCCGGCGCGCTTCGCCCGGTAGAGCGCGCTGTCGGCGGCGTCGACGAGCTGATCGATGCCCGATTCGGGCTCGTATTCCGCCACTCCGAAGCTCGCCGTCACGCCGAGGCCGGCGGCGCCCGGGATGGCTCGCTCGGCCAAGCCGATGCGCACGCGTTCCGCGAGCTGGGCTGCGCCCTCCTCGTCCGCTCCCGGGAGCAGGAGCAGGAACTCCTCCCCGCCCCAGCGACCCGCGAGGTCGGTGTCGCGCACCGTGTCGCGGAGAACGCCGGCGAAGACGCGCAGCACCTCGTCACCGACAGCGTGGCCGTGCGCGTCGTTCACGTCCTTGAACCCGTCGAGGTCGGCGAGGACGACGGACAGCGGGGTCTGGAGGCGCTCGGCACGGGCCGTCTCGGTCTGCAGCGCCTCGGTGCACGCACGCCGGTTCGCGAGGCCCGTGAGCCCGTCGACGAGCGCCTGGCGCTCCACCATCCCGTGCAGGCGCGCGTTCTCGAGGGCGATCACCGCGTGCGCCACGAGCGACGCGGCGTTCATCCGCTGCTCCTTGCCGAATCGGTCGCTCACGAGCTCGAGCGTCCCGAACTGCTCGCCCGCGGCGATGAGAGGGAGGGTCAACCGCTCCCCGTCCGCGTCCGCGTCGCCGTCGGCCACGACGAATCCGTCGGCAGACACGATCCGCGAACCTCGTGCCGACGTCGCCTCCGCGGCGGTCGCTGCGACGATGCGCAGGAGCTGCTTCGAGTCGTGCGTCGCCGCGAGCGCCTCCCCGAAGCGCGTCAGTGCGTCCCGCCCGCGCGCGCGCTCGGTCTCGAGCTCGTCGAGTCGTGCCTGGAGCTGCTCGGCCATGTCGTTGAGCGCGGCGCCGAGGGCAGCGAACTCGTCGCGCCCTCGGACCGGCACCCGCTCGCCGAGGCTTCCCTGCGCGATCCCGCGGGCCACCGTCGCGAAGCGCCTCAGGTTCCGCACGATCGACCGCCCCTGGAGATACGCGACCGCGCCGACGAGCGCCAGGCACGCGAGCAGCCCGGCGAGGAGCCTGTCCCGCGTTCGGGCGTCGGCGGCGTCGATCAGCGCCTTCGGCGTCAGTACCGCAAGCCGCGCGGTCGGAGCCTGGAGCAGCGGCGGCACGGCGAGCACGCGGTACCTGGAGCCCGCCACCTTCACCGTTGCGGTTCGCCCGGAGGTGACGTCGACATCGCCGTGCAGCCGAGGGGAGGACACGGCGATCCGTATGCCGTCGAGCAGCACGAGCACATCGCCGGAGTCGAATACCCCGCCGGTCCGCAGGCGCCGGAGGAGACCGGCGTCGAGTGGGATCGTGGCGACGACCTCGCCCAGACGCGTCGTGCCGGTCACGACGTCGACGGGGAATCGGGCCGCTTGCCGCCCGGAAGCGCCGACGCGTAGACCCGCCGCGCCGACGACGTAAAGGGACGGCTTTCCGGCAAGGATCCGTTGCAGCTCCCGGACGTCGCGGTGCGCGAGCGCGCGCTGGAGCGGCCGCGAGCGCGCGACGCGCTGCGCCAGCGCCTGGGCGCGCGCTTCCTCTTCCTGGTAGAGCGTGAGCGCCGCGCGGAGCCCGGCCTCCTGCCGCAGGGTGACCTGCCGCGATTCACCGTCGCCGGCCACGGTGCTGAACCCCCAGTAGGTTGCCGCCAGCGGTACGAGCGACAGCAGGACGAAGTACGCGACGAGCTTGAGCTTGAAGCTGCTCAACTGGGCTCTCCCTAAGGTCAAGCGAAACGTCCTTCCTGCCGATAGACCCTTGGGGATGTTTTCGGCGGGAAGTGGTAACGGCAGGAGCGGGAGGGAGCGGGCGATCGCTGCCCTCCTCCTCGCGACCGCGGTCGCCGGCGGCGCACTTCTCCCCCGCCTTCTCTCGTCGGCTCCCGGACCGCTCGGGATCGCGCTCGGGCCCAAGCCGGGCAGGAGCGTCGTCCATGCGGCCGCCGTCCCCGCGACGCACCGCGCAAGCACTACCGCGCCGAGCGCCGGACCTGTTGCGCCTCCGGTCGTGGTGGCCGGGCAGCCGGTGGCCTTGCCCCGCCCCGTTCCGGAGAAGCATGTCCTCCTCCCGCCTCCTCCTCCAACCCCCACGGAGCCGCCAAGCTTCCCGCCGCCGCCGCCCACGACCGCTCCCACGCCCTCGCCTCCGCCGCCGCCTCCTCCGCCTCCCCCGCACGGCCGTCGCGCGCACGGGTCACCCGCGGCAGCGCACGGACGCGGTCCGGACGGGACCGGTCCGCCCGGTCATCGACCGCACGGACACGGGCACCACCCACACGTCGTCGCGCCGCCGGTCCTTGCGGCCGCGGTTCCCGCGGCCAAGACCGAGCCGCGCAGTTCTCGCCACGATCTGCGAGGATCAGGGCATGCCCGGCAAGTTCCGCAGGCTCCGTCCAACCCCGTGGGCCCTGGCCATCGGGGCGTGGGACATATGGCGACGCCTCCCGCCCCAACAGCGCCGGCAGCTCCTCCGGCTCGCGGGAAAGCACGGCCCGAAGCTGGCGGCCAGAGCGGCCAAAGCAGCCCAGTCGACCCGGCGCCGCCCGCGCCGGTAGCGCCGCCGCAGGATCAGGGCCAGGGCCAGGGGCAAGGCCACGGCCAGGGCCAGGGCCACGATCACTAGCCGCGAGGGCTAGAGACCGAGAGCGGCGCGGACGATCCTGTCCTGCTCGCGCAGGTGGGCGGTCGGGTAGCCCTCGCTCGGACTCGCACGCCACGGGCGGCCGACATAGAAGAGCGGCACGGCGTCGGGCTTCGTCTCCTCGAGCCGGTGCCGGAGCGCGCGCCAGGCGCCCATGTTCTGCGGCTCTTCCTGCGCCCAGACGAGCTCGCGCAGGTTCGGGTACCCGGCGACGAGGGCCTTCACCCGCTCGACCGGGAACGGGTAGAGCTGCTCGAGCCGGACGACGGCCGCGCCGATCGCCTTCTCGCGCTCCTCGTGGCCCGCGATGTCGTAGAAGACCTTCCCCTGGCAGACCACGAGCCGGTGCACACGCGCCCGGGCCGCCTCGTCCGGATAACGCGGGTCGTCGAGGAGCGGCCGGAACTCGCCGCTCGCGAGATCCTCGAGCGTCGAGCCCGCCTGCTTCAGCCGCAGTAGCCCCTTCGGGGTCATGACGACGAGCGGCCGGGCGGTCGCATCCAGGGCCTGGCGTCGCAGGAGGTGGAAGTACTGCGCCGCCGTCGTGCAGTTCGCGATCCGCAGGTTCTCCTGCGCCGCGAGCTGGAGGAAGCGTTCGAGACGCGCGCTCGAGTGCTCCGGTCCGTTGCCCTCGTACCCGTGCGGCAGGAGTAGCGTGAGCCGGGTCGACTCACGCCACTTCGATAGGCCGGCGGCGATGAACTGGTCGATGACGATCTGCGCGCCGTTGACGAAGTCGCCGAACTGCGCCTCCCAGAGGACGAGCGCCTCGGGCGCCGCCGCGGCGTAGCCGTACTCGAAGCCGACGCAGGCGTACTCCGACAGCGGCGAGTTGTAGATCTCGAACGCGGCGCCGGAGTCGTCGATGTGCTGGAGCGGCGTGAACGTCGCTCCCGTGTTCACGTCGTGGAGGACGTCGTGCCGGTGCGAGAACGTGCCGCGCTCCGTGTCCTGGCCGGTGAGCCGGATCGGGATGCCCTCGACGAGAAGAGATGCGAAGGCGAGCGCCTCGGCCTGGCCCCAGTCGATGCCGCCCTGCTCGAGCGCCTCGCGCCGCCGCTCGAGCTGGCGCATGAGCTTCGGATGCGGCGTGAAGCCGTCCGGGACGCGAAGCAGCTGCTCGTTGAGTGAGCGAAGGCGGTCGGCGGCGACCGCGGTGACGACCTCGTCGCCCGTCGCGGCCGGGACGTGCGTGTCCTCCCGCGGCGGTGGCTCCGGCCGGCCGAACGTCTCCTTCAGGGCTTCGTGGGCCTGGCGCAGCTCCGCGAGGACCTCCTCCGCGAGCCCGTCGGCCTGCTCCTGCGTCAGGTCGCCTTCGGACACGACCCGCGCGGCGAACTGCTTGCGCGCGGTCGGATGCTCGGCGATCGCCGCGGCGAGGAGGGGCTGGGTGTAGGCCGCCTCGTCCTGCTCGTTGTGACCGTGGCGGCGGTAGCCGACGAGATCGACGACGACGTCGTGGCCGAAGCGGCGCCGATAGGCGAGCGCGAGCCGGATCGCGGCGAGCGCCGCCTCCGGATCGTCCGCGTTGACGTGGACGATCGGGATGTCGAACCCTTTGGCGAGGTCGCTCGAGTAGCGCGTCGAGCGACCGCTCTCCGGATCGGTCGTAAAGCCGACCTGGTTGTTCGAGATCAGGTGGAGCGTGCCGCCGGTCGAGTAGCCCGCGAGGGCCTGGAGGTTGAGCGTCTCGGGGACGCTTCCCTGGCCGGCGAACGACGCGTCGCCGTGGATGAGCACCGGCAGTGCGACGCTCGGGTCGTGGTAGCCCCGCCGGGAGGAGCGATCGGTCTGCTCGGCCCGCGCGCGCCCCTCGACGACGGGGTCGACCGCCTCGAGGTGGCTCGGGTTGGAGACGAGCGTGATCGTGATGTCGCCCGTCGCGGTCGAGCGCGTTCCCTGGGCGCCGAGGTGGTACTTGACGTCGCCGCTGCCTCCCTCCTCGATCGACACGACGGCCTCGATCGTCCGCTCGCCTTCGAACTCGCGCAGGATCGTCTCGTACGGCCGTCCGACGACGTGGGCGAGCACGTTGAGCCGCCCGCGGTGCGCCATGCCGATCACGACCTCGTGGGCGCCGCCCGCCGCGGCGAGCTCGATCGCCTCGTCGAGCATCGGGATCATGACGTCGAGCCCCTCGACGGAGAACTGCTTCTGGCCGAGGAACGCGCGCCGCAGGTACGCCTCCATCCCCTCCACCTGGCTCAGGCGCGCGAGCAGCCGCACGCGCTCGTCCCGCGATAGCGGGCGACGGTAGCGCCCCGACTCGATCGCCTGCCGGAGCCAGACGCGCTCCTCGTGGTCGGAGATGTGCTCGATCTCGTACGCGATCGTGCCGGTGTAGGTCTCGAGTAGCCGCGGCAGCGCCTCGGCGAGCGTCTCGCCCTCGACGTGGAGGCGCAGGAGCGCGGCGGGGATGCGCGCCTGCAGCTCCGGGGTGAGCTTGGGGATGAGGCGCTCCGGCTCGAGGGCCGGATCGCCGGGCGGCTCGGAGCCGAGCGGATCGAGCCGCGCCGCGAGGTGCCCGTGCATCCGGATCGCCTTGACGAGCGCCATCGCCGCGGCGACGCCGCCGAGGAGCTCTTCGTCGAGTTGAGCGGGCGCCGCAGGCGGCTCAGGCGCCGGGGCGGCAGGCGGCGGCGCGACCGGGGCGGCAGTCGCGGCCGCGTGGCCGTCCCCGTCCGCGCCCGCGAGCTCCAGCAGGCGCGCGAGGCCGGGTTGGCGCCGGAGGAGAAGGTCGGGCTCGCTCTCGAAGAGATCGCGCCACTCCTCCGGGACGGCTCCGGGGTTGTCGAGGTACTGCTCGAGGAGCAGCGCCGCGTACCCCGTGTTCAGCCCGTCAACGTCGGGACGTTCCATGTCCAAGCCTGTTGTAGCAGCGCTGTCGGGGCTACCAGAGCGGGTTGCTCGTGGCCACTGCGACCGTGAAACCGAAGAAGAGACAGCCGGTGCAGATGAACACGGCCGCGAACGGCAGCCGCCGGCTCTTCTCCGCCATGCCGGAAGCGACGAGCGCGATCACGAGCGACGGCAGGATCAGACGCAGCGGGTGCCAGGCGATGCCGATGAGGCCGACGAAGATGGCCATCGCGGAGAGATAACCGGCCACGGTCTCCGCCGAGCGGCGGCCGGAGCCCTCGTGGATGATCTGGCTGTCGGCGTTCAACGGCCGGCGATCCTACCGGCGCGCGCGGCTTCGGCACGCGCGGTGCGCGCGTAGACCCTTGCCGGGCCTCCGTGCGGCCTCGGCGGCCTGCGTCGCGGGCGCCGGCGGACGTGCTCGTAGCCGGGCGGCGGAAGGTCGGGCGCCACGCGAACGGCAGCCGGCCCACCGTGTCCTCTCCGCGGCTCCGCCTTGATCGCGTACCAAACCACGTAGCAGAGATACGCGATGGGGATCTTGAGGATCACCATGAGGAAGACGAGCTCCCACAGCGTGTCCGGCGCCTTCACCAGCTCTGAGTCTACCCACGTTTACGGCGCGAAACTCGGATGCGTTATCGATCCGACGCGGGCGGCAATAGCAAGACGATGAGTCACGATCAGCTTCGCGCCCTGATGGAGCATGCCGAGGAAGCCGGCTGCGTCAACCTGTCCGCCTTCACGCAGGTGCTGACGGAGCTGGACCTCGACGAGGAAGAGGTCTCGTCGCTGTACGAGCACTTCGAGGAGCGCCGGATCGAGCTCACGGACGACTGCAGCCTGCCCGACGTGGCCGAGACCCACTTCTCGAACGAGGCCGTTGCAGCGATGACGACCGACTCGCTCCAGCTGTTCCTCAACGAGGCGGGCCGCTATTCCCTGCTGACCGCCGCGGAGGAGGTCGAGCTCGCGAAGCGGATCGAGCGCGGCGACGCGCGCGCGAAGGACCGGATGATCAACTCGAACCTCCGGCTCGTGGTCTCGATCGCGAAGAAGTACCAGGGGCACGGGCTCTCGCTGCTCGATCTGATCCAGGAGGGGATCATCGGGCTCATCCGCGCCGTCGAGAAGTTCGACTGGCGACGGGGTTACAAGTTCTCGACCTACGCGACCTGGTGGATCCGCCAGGCGGTGCAGCGAGGCGTGGCGAACAAGTCCCGGACGATCCGGATCCCCGTCCACATCGTCGAGAGGGAGCAGAAGATCGCCCGTGCCGAGCGGGAGCTGACGCTGAAACTCGAGCGTCCGCCGACCGACGAGGAGGTGGCGCGAACGGCCAAGCTCTCCCTCAAGCACGTCCGCGAGGTGCGGGCGGCGGCGCGCGCGGTCGCCAGCCTCGACAAGCCGCTCGGCGACGAGGGCGACGCCGCGTTCGGCGACATCGTCGCCACCGACAAGAGCGACGTCGAGGAGGAGGTCGTCGTCGGGCTGAGCGAGAACGCGCTGCGCGGCGCGGTCGAGAAGCTCCCCGATCGCGAGAAGCAGGTGATCAAGCTGCGGTACGGGATGAACGGCGACCGGGATCCGAAGTCCCTCGAGATGATCGGCCGCGAGCTGGGCCTGACCCGCGAGCGCGTGCGCCAGATCGAGACGCAGGCACTCGAGCGGCTCGCACGCGAGCGCGAAGTGGCCGCCCTCGCTCCCGCCTAGACGCGTCCCGAACCGACATGACCCGGTGCCGGGCACGGCGCCATGTCCGATACGAACAGTGGGCACGCGGGCCCACTTCTCTGGAGCGTGCTCGGCAGGGCCGTGCAAGGCACGTCTCCGTGCCCGGCACCGGGGCATGACCGGAACGGTCAGGCCGACGCTGCGAAGGCGCTGAGCGCTTCGACGACGTAGCGGAGCCGGCGGCCCGTCTCCGTCAGCCGATATTCGACGCGCGGCGGGCGGGTGTCGAAGACGCGCCGCTCGAGGACGCCCGCCTCCTCGAGGTCGTTGAGGCGCGCGGCGAGCGTGCGCGGCGGGATCCCCTCGAGCGTCTGCTTGAACTCGTTGAACCGCACGGCGCCCGCCTCCGCCGCAGCCCAGAGGATCGCGAGCGCCCAGCGCCGCCCGAGGAGATCCGCCGCGCGGGCGACCTCCTCGGGCAGCGGCCGGCACTGGTTACACCGCATGGAGACTCGTCTTCGCCTTCGGCTCGAGGGCGAGATCGAGCACTTCGCCGAGCGTTATCACCGGGTGGAACCGCATCTCAGCGCGCACGTCCTCCGGCACGTCGTCGAGGTCGGCGCGGTTCCGCTCGGGGATGACCACGTCGGTGAGCCCGGCGGCGTGTGCGGCGAGCACCTTCTGCTTCAGCCCGCCGACCGGCAGAACGCGGCCTTGCAGCGTCACCTCCCCGGTCATCCCGACCGTGTGCTTCACCGGCCGGTCGGACAAGAGAGACGCGAGCGCCGTCGTCATCGTGATGCCCGCGCTGGGCCCGTCCTTCGGGATCGCCCCCGCCGGGACATGGACGTGGAAGGACTTCTCCCTGAACGCGTCCGGATCGATTCCGAGCTCGTCGGCATGCGAGTGGACGTAGGAGAGCGCGATGCGCGCCGACTCCTTCATCACGTCACCGAGCTGCCCGGTGAGCACGAGCTCGTTGCCGTTGCCGCCATCCATCGACGTCGCCTCGACGAAGAGCACGTCACCGCCGCTGCCGGTCACGGCGAGTCCGGTCGCGACGCCGGGCACCGCGGTCCGCTCCGCCGCCTCCTGGAAGAACTTCTGGCGGCCGAGCGCGTCCCGCACGACGTCAACGTCGACCTCGACGGGCGCCTCGACCTGGCCGGCAGCGATGCGCGTCGCCGTCTTGCGGAGCACGGTGCCGAGCTCGCGCTCGAGCTGGCGAACGCCGGCCTCGCGCGTGTACTCGGAGACGACGAGCTCGATAGTGTCGTCTGCAACGGAGACCTCGTCGTCGCGCAATCCGTTCCGCTCGACCTGTCGCGGCCAGAGGTAGCCGCGCGCGATCGCGGTCTTCTCGTCGACCGTGTAGCCGTCGAAGCGGATGACCTCCATCCGGTCGAGCAGCGGCCCGGGGATCGTGTCCGCGACGTTCGCGGTCGCGATGAAGAAGACTTCCGATAGGTCGAGCTCGACGTCGAGATAGTGGTCGCGGAACGAATGGTTCTGCGCCGGATCGAGCACCTCGAGCAGCGCGGCGGACGGAT
>JAICSH010000069.1 GCA_025936995.1 Thermoleophilia bacterium
GGGACGTCGTCGGGAATCGGCACGCACGAGCGCTCCGGCACGACGGCCGCCTCGGCGAAGGACGAGATGAACGAGTAGTGGTAGACCGGCTCCCCGTCGCGCGACAGACGCGACGTGCCGTCGAGGAGGCCGCCTGCTCCCATCGCCGGCCATGCCGACGAGCAGAGCTGGGGCAGCTCGCGCAGGCACTCGGCGCACACGCCGCACGACGGCGCCCATGAGAGCGCCACGTGCTGCCCGGCCGAGACGCGCGTGACCTCGGGCCCCACCGCCTCGACGACGCCCGCGCCCTCGTGGCCGAGCACGACCGGGCAGCGCGCCTCGGCGGTGCCGTCGATCGCGTTCTGGTCGGAGTGGCAGACGCCGCTCGCGTGCAACCGGACGAGCACCTCCCCCGGGCCGGGATCCCCGAGCTCGAGCTCGACCAGGTGCAGCGGGCCGCCGGTCCGCTCGAGGACGGCCGCGTCGATCTTCACGCCGGTTCGACGGTGGTCTGAAGGCGGCGCAGCTCGTCGACCGGGATGTGACAGCGCATCGCATGGTCAGGCTCGACCTCGACAAGGGGCGGCTCCTCCCTCACGCAGATCTCGCCGAGGAACCGCGGGCAACGCGTGTGGAACACGCACCCCGACGGCGGGTCCGCCGCCGACGGAATCTCACCTTGAAGCGCGATCCGCGTCCTCTGCTCGCCCTCGATCGTCGGCACGGCGGACAGGAGCGCCTCGGTGTACGGATGGTGAGGCGGGTCGAACACGGTTGCCGCCGGGCCGAGCTCCATCAGCCGACCGAGGTAGAGGACGGCGATCCGATCCGACAGGTAACGAACGACGCCGAGGTCGTGGCTGATGAAGACGTAGCTCGTCCGGTTCGATCCCTGCAGGTCGACGAGCAGGTTGAGGATCGCCGCCTGCACCGACACGTCGAGCGCCGACGTCGGCTCATCGCAGACGACGAGGCGCGGCTCGCCGGCGAACGCACGCGCGATCGCGACGCGCTGCTTCTGTCCGCCGGAGAGACCCATCGGTCGCGCCGAGAGCGCGCGCTCGGGCAGCCGCACCGCGTCGACGAGATCCTGCGCCCGTTCGTCCGCCGCCTTACCGTTCACATTCGCGAGCTTCGCGAGCGTCCGCTTCAGCATCCGCCGGACCGTGTGGCGCCGGTTGAGCGCCGAGTCCGGATTCTGGAAGACGATCTGCAGCGCTGCGACGTCGCGCGCCGTCCGGTCGCCGAGTCGCGCCGGGAGCAAGCGGCCGTCGACCTTCACCGACCCCGCGGTCGACTCGACGATGCCGAGCAGCGTGCGCGCGAGCGTGGTCTTGCCGCTTCCCGACTCTCCGACGAGGCCGAGTGTCTCGCCGGGCCAGAGCACCGCGGAGACGCCTCCGAGCGCCTTGATGTCGTGACCCTCCTGGCGAAAGGTCTTCGTCAGGTCGTCCACCTGGAGCAGCGGCTCGCCGCCCCGCTCGATCGCCGTCACGACAGGGGCGTCGGCCGTCGCCCGCGGCAGCTCCTGCGCGCGGGCGTGGAAGTGGCAGCGGCTCGAATGCCC
>JAICSH010000010.1 GCA_025936995.1 Thermoleophilia bacterium
CACTTCCGCCGGGCTTTCCGCCCGACACGCTCGCGCGGGAAGTCACCGAGGCGACGGCCGAGCTCGGGATTCCCGCTGACTCGCTGACCGTGCACGACTTCGACGTTCGCACCTTCCCCGGGCGACGCCAGGACATCCTCGAGCTGCTCGTCGCTCTGTGGGAAGAGTGGGAGCCGGACGTCGTCTTCCAACCAAGCCTCCACGACGTCCACCAGGACCACCGCACCGTCGCCGAGGAGGGCCTGCGCGCCTTCAAGCGGACGACGATCCTCGGCTACGAGATCCCGTGGAACAACTTCGACTTCGAGTACCAGTGGTACGTCGCCCTCGAGGAAGAGCACGTGGAGCGGAAGGTCGCAGCGCTCGAGCGGTACGCCTCGCAGCACCATCGCCGCTACGCGAACGCCGAGTACGTCCGGAACCTGGCCCGGATGCACGGCGTCAACGTGAACCGGGACTACGCCGAGGTGTTCCAGGTCTACCGCGTGGTCGCGTAGGAGGCGGCGGCGGGCGGAGCGGAGCGGCTCTGCGACTGTCGTAGGCTTCCGGCATCGCCGCCCAGCTCCCGATCGCTCCGATGAATGCGGCCCAGCTGCGCGCCCTCGCGCACCCGCTCCGCCTGCAGCTGTTGCACGTCCTGCACGCCGAGGGGCCCGCGACGGCGTCGCAGCTCGCACGCAGGCTCGGGGAATCGAGCGGCGCGACCAGCTACCACCTTCGTGCGCTGAACCGGGCCGGGATGGTGGAGGAGGCGGAGCGGCGCAACGGGCGAGAGCGCTGGTGGCAGCGCCCTCCGGAGCGCCTCATGATCCCCAACTCCGTTCCCGAGGATGCGTCCGACGCAGAGCGTGCCGAGCTGCAGGCGGCGCACGCGCAGATCGAGAGCATCCTCGTCGACCGGGACGAGACGAGCCTGCGCCGCTGGATGGAGATCCGGTACGACCTGCCGCTCGAGTGGCAGGACTCGCAGTTCATCGGCAACTTCCGCATGTGGGCCGCCGCCGAGGAGGTACGCGAGTTCGTGACGGCCGTGCTTGACCTCGCGCAGTCGTTCCGCAAGGCCCCGGGGAGCGAGGCCCCCGAGCGCCAGGAGGTGCACTTCACCTTCCGCGTGCTTCCCCAGGAGCCGTCGCAACAGTGATTGCAAAGTCCGTTTGCAATCACTGTTGGTAGACGCTACTTTCCGCCGGTGCGCCGGCGGTCGGCGCATGAGGGACCACCAAATCAAGGGGGGAACCACACATGAGGAGAGCACACATCGGAGGAGGCCTCCGCGCGCTTCTGGCCGTGGTCGCGCTGGCCCTCGTCGCTGTCGGGATCTCGGCGGCGGGGGGTACATCCGCGCGTGCCGCCGTGGGCTCGTCGCAGGCATCGAGCGACTGCTCCAAGGTCGGCATGCCGACTCGCGGTAGCCATTTCAGCGGCGTCATCGGCGCCGTGCCGGTCGACGCTCGCTGCTCCACGAACGACGACCACGCCAAGGGCGATCCGCCTCTGTTCTGGCACAACGGCCCCGTGATGGGGACCGACACCACCGGGCCGGTGGTCGTGACGCCGATCTTCTGGCACCCGGACGGATATCCGATGGACAGCGATTACGAGAGCATCATCACGAAGTACCTCGCCGACGTCGCCCACGACAGCGGCAAGCACACGAACGTGTTCTCGACGTTGACGGAGTACTTCGGGACCAACGGGTCGATCAACTACCAGCTCGTCGCAGGCTCGCCGATCGACGACACGAACCCGCTTCCCGCCGACGGTTGCACCCTCGCGCGCAAGGACCGCGCCGGCATCTACGCCGACGGCTCCGGCTACACCGCCTGCCTCGACGACGATCAGGTGAGCGCGGAAACCGCGAGCGTCGTCAAGGCCGGGAATCTGCCCGTGAACATGTCCCACATCTACGTGCTGTTCGTGCCGAAGCACGTCGAGACGTGCTTCATGCCGGGTTCCACAGGAAGCCTCAAGCAGGGCTTCCAGGCCTGCACCATCAACCACGAGAAGACCGCGGCTTACTGCGCGTACCACTTCATCTCGGGCCAGATGGTCTACGCGAACCTGTCCTACCCGATCTACCACTCGCCGTTGCAGACGGTTCTCTACACGTGCGGTAGCGACTCCAAGAGCTCGTTCGGGGTGGTCGAGTCGCCGAACGGAAACGCGGACGCCGACACGGAAGTGAGCCCGACGAGCCACGAGATCATGGAGGCGATCACCGATCCCGACACCGAGACCGGCTGGTACGACGACATCGGTTACGAGAACGGTGACGAGTGCGCCTACGTGTACGGCTCGACGCAGGGCGCCGCGGGGCAGCTCTACAACCAGCTGATCAACCACGACCAGTACCTGACCCAGGAGGAGTTCAGCAACAACGACTTCCTCAACACCGGGCTCGGTTGTCTGCCGTTCGACTAACCGCGAGCTCTGTCGATCTACCGGTGGAGGTGGCGAAAGCCACCTCCACTCGTTTCAGCCGAGCGGTGGATGCGAGCGCCGCCAGAGCGGTGAGCGCTGATACGCCGCGGCGGTCGTGTTCCAGCTCCGGCTCAGCGCCGCGAAGCGGGCGAGCTCGGCTCGTCCCCGCCTCGTCGGGTAGCCGACGCCGGGGTCGAGGAGCTCGTAGCCGGCGCTGCGCAGGACGTCGCCGGCGACCTCCTCGAAGGAGAGCGCGTCCTCGCGGCTCATCTGGCTGCGCCAGTCGCGGAGTCCGGGCGTCGGAGGCTGCGCGAGATTCCGGTGCTCGGGCATGTTCGCGGCATCGCTGATGCGGGTGTGGTCGAGCATGCCGGGCTCCCACCGCAGCGAGGCGTGTTCGCACACCCGGCGCAGCTCGCGCTCCGGCTCGGCCACGAGATCCTCGTAGCGGAGCTCGAGGTAGCGCTCGCCCGCGTGCCGGCCGAGCCGCCGGGCGGCGCGGATCTCGGTGCGCCACCGGGCTGCGAATTGCGCCACGGTGCGCGGGTGCGCCCACGTCTTGCCCGCGAATCCCGCGGGCAGCTCGAGGAACGAGAGCGCGGCGTCGCGCCCGTCGCGGACGAGGTGAACCCAGATCGCGTCCGGAAAGAGCCGCTCGAGCAGCGGGAGCTGCTGCATGTAGAGCGGCGTCTTGTCGCCCCAGCGCGGCTTTCCCTGCCGCTCGGCGTACGTCTCGAAGATCGCGCGGATCGCCTCGGTGGTCGTCATCCCTTCGCGCAGGTGCGGCCAGACGTCCTCGGGCGTGACGCCCCAGTCGTACAGCGTCCTCAGGCGCCCGAGGTCGTCGAGGAACTCGGCGAGCTTGGGCCGACGCCCGTGCCGGTGGGCGAGCTGCGGGACGAAGAACGTCTCGTAGGGGACTGCGAGCTCGCTGTTCCGGTCGAGCATCACGCGCAGGAGCGTCGTGCCGGAGCGGCCGACGCCGAGGACGATCAGAGGTGGAGCCATGGACGCGAGAGCCTAGAGGACCAGCTCGGCGAGCGTTCGCAACGCCTCGGGCTGCGTCGTGCCGAGGACGAGCGTCGTGATGGGCGTCTCCCGCCACGCAGCCAGCCGCTCCGCGATCCGCTCCTTCGGCCCGACGAGCGAGACCGCGTCGACGAGCTCGTCGGGCACCGCCGCAATCGCCTCTCGCTGCTTGCCCGAGAGGTACAGCTCCTGGATCCGCTCGGCCTCGTCCTCCCAGCCGAAGCGCCGGACGAGCGCGTTGTAGAAGTTCCGCCCCTTCGCGCCCATGCCGCCGACGTAGAGCGCGACGTGAGGCCGTAGCGCGTCGAGCAGCGCGGGCACGTCGTCGCCGACGAAGACGCTTGCCGTGGCCGCGATCTCGAAGCCGTCGCGCGCGGCCGCGAGGCTCGCGCCGAACGCCTCGTCGAACCGTTCGGGCGCGACGAAGATCGGCAGCCAGCCGTCGGCGATCTCCGCCGCGAGCGCGACGTTCTTCGGTCCGAGGGCGGCGAGGTAGATCGGGATCTCGGCGCGCAGCGGGCGCAGCATGAGCTTGAGCGGCTTGCCGAGCCCGGTCGCGCCCGGCCCGTCCCAGGGGATCCGGTAGTGCTCCCCGTCGTGCTCCACGACCTGCCGTCGCAGTGCGGCGCGGACGATCTCGACGTACTCGCGCGTCTTGCCGAGCGGCTTCCCCCACGGCTGGCCGTGCCAGCCCTCCACGACCTGCGGGCCCGAGGTGCCGAGCCCGAGCAGAAAGCGTCCGCCGGAGAGGAGGTCGAGCGTCGCCGCAGTCATCGCCGCGTTCGCGGGCGTACGGCCTGGGATCTGCATGATCGCCGAGCCGAGTTTGATGCGCTCCGTCCGCGCGGCCAGCCAGCCGAGGACGCTCACCGCATCGGTTCCCCACGCCTCGGCGACCCAGACGGAGTCGAAGCCGAGCCCCTCCGCCTCCTCCACTAGTGGAAAGAGGTCGGCCGGGTTCGTTCCCGGGGGCGCGTAGCCGAGGCTCAGGCCCAACTTCATTAGGGTGACTGTATGGCGCATCCCGAGCTCGAAGCGGAACAGGCCTACGTCGACCGCGCCTACGACCAGCTCGACCACATGCGGTCGACGGTCGCGCGCACGCAGGAGGCGATGGCGACCGAGTGGGCGGCGCTCAACATGGAGGCCTGGGTCAAGCGCCGGATGCGGACCTTCGAGGACGCCGAGCGCGGGCTCGTCTTCGGGCGACTCACGCTCGACGGCACCCCGCGTCCGCTCTACGTCGGCCGGCGCTGGGTGCACGACGACGAGCACGAGTCCCTCGTCGTCAACTGGCAGGCGCCCGCGGCCCGGCCGTTCTACACGGCGACGCCCCAGACCCCGCACGGCGTCCAGCAGCGCCGCCGCTTCCGCGCAGACGGACGCCGCCTCCTGGACATCTCCGACGAGTCGCTCGACGGCAGCGCAGTCGAGGGCGCGAGCGTCTCCGACTTCCTCCTCGAGGAGCTCGAGCGCCGGCGCGACGCGCGCATGCGCGACATCGTCGCGACGATCCAGTCCGACCAGTACCGGCTGATCACGGCCGAGCCCGAAGGCGCGCTGGTCGTGCAGGGCGGGCCCGGAACCGGGAAGACGGCCGTCGGCCTCCACCGCGCGTCGTGGCTGCTCTACACCCATCGCGAACGGCTCCGCCGCGTGCTCGTCGTCGGGCCGAACCCCACCTTCATGGACTACGTCTCGCACGTCCTCCCGACGCTCGGCGAGGAGGCGGTCGAGCAGCGCGCGGTCACCGAGCTGGTCGACGGGATCGAGGTCGGGCGCGAGGAGGAGCCCGACGTCGCGCGCCTGAAAGGCGATCCGCGGCTGCGCGAGGTCGTGGCGCGCGCGGTCGAGATCGCGGTCGTCCCGGCGCCGCAGGAGCTCGTCACGCTCGTCGACGGCGTCTACGTCCGCGTCCGCGAGCGAGACGTTGCAGTGCTCCTTGACGAGGCGCTCGACGCGGGCTCGCCGGTGGGGCTCGCGCGCGAACGGTTCCGGATGGCCGTGCTCCGCCGTTTCTACGAGCGCTACGGGGAGCTGTTCGGCCCGCGCGCGCTGCGCAGCTTCGACGAGCTCGAGCGCGCGCTCCGCCGCGGCGGCTTCCTCACGCGCTGGCTCGACCGGGTCCTGCCGCTCCCGCAGCCCGAGAAGCTCGTCGCGCGGCTCCTGACCTCGCCGGCCGCGCTCGAAGCGGCGTCCGAAGGCGTGCTGGAGGCGGACGAGCGCAAACTCCTGCTCCGCGACCGGCCCCGCCGGATGTCCGATCTCTGTTGGAGCGACCACGACGTCGCGCTGCTGGACGAGGCGCGAGCGCTGCTCGCCGGCGCGCCGCGGACGTACGGCCACGTGATCGTCGACGAGGCGCAGGACCTGTCGCCGATGCAGCTGCTCGCGATCTCGCGACGCGCGATCGACGGCTCGCTCACGATCCTCGGCGACGTGGCGCAGGCGACCGGCCCCGTCGTCTACCGACGGTGGCAGGAGCTCGAGCCGTATCTCCCCGACGAGGCCGAGATGGAGATCGAGGAGCTGCGCCACGCCTATCGCGTCCCGGCCGAGATCATGGACTTCGCGCTGCCCCTGCTCGATCTGATTGCGCCCGAGGTCGAACCGCCGCTCGCGTATCGCAAGGGTGGAGATCGGCCGCGGCTCGTGCAGGTCGGCGAGGAGGAGCTGCTGCCGGCCGCGCTGCGCGAGGCGTCCGAGCTCGCCGAACGCGACGGGCTGCTCGCGATCATCGCGCCGCGCTCGCTGGCGGGTGCAGTGCCGGACGCCGACATCTTCGACGAGCTCTCGGTGCCGGTGCTGACCCCGCGGCAGGCGAAGGGCCTCGAGTTCGACCACGTGGTCGTCCTCGAACCGGCGGCGATCGCGGACGACGGAGATCGCGGGCTACGGGAGCTCTACGTCGCGCTGACGCGTCCGACGAAGACGCTCGTCGTCGTCCACGCGAGGCCCCTGCCGGAGGGCCTCGGCTAGATCCCGCGCTCGGGAAAGAGCAGGCTGTAGCCGTAGCGCCGGACGCGGCGCTCGTAGCGGAGCGAGACGAGGTCGAGGTAGACCCGCATCCGCGGGTCCCGCCTCAGCTCCTGCCAGCGCCGGAAGTACTTCTCGTTCGCCCCGGTGTCGACCGCCTCGCTCGGCGGGACGGGCTCAAGCTGGAGGAAGTCGAAGATCGCGCGCAGCTCAGCCGCCGGGTCACGTATGAGCTGCTCGTACTGGAGGACGTACACGCGCTCCAGGTGCCCGCGGTCCTCCTCGAACAGCGCATGGCAGCGGAGCCAGTGCTCGAACATCCGGTCGAAGCGTCTCGTGCCGCGCCACTTGGCCGTCGGGATCGAGACAGGAATCGGGTGGCGGACGATGACGACGAACGAGGAGTTCGGATAGAGCTCCTGGAGGAATCGCGTCTTGATCAGGTTCGGCGGGGACTTCTCGAGCAACAGCGGTCGCGAGAGGTCCCAGTGCGGCGACCACTCCTCGAACAGCCTCCTCGCGCTCTCCTCCGAGACGAGCGGCGAGCTCTCGGTCAGGTGCATCTCGGGCGCGAAGCCGAAGCGTCCGGGGCGCCCGTACTCGTGGTCGCTCGGGTAGACGCTCTGGAGATGCTGCCCCTCGTCGGCCGGCGCGCCGGTACCCGAGAAGCCGCTGACCTGCGGGTGCGCCGCCAGCAGCCGCGCGAGCAGCGTCGTGCCGCTGCGGTGCAGGCCGGCGAGGAAGACGAGCCGGTGCGCCTGCCCCTCCATCGGCGGCGAATCGTACGCAGCGGCCCAGCCCTCCCCGCATGAAGTAGCGTCGAGCCGATGCGCACGCGCTTCCTCGGCGAAGGCGGTCCGGAGGTCTCGGTCGTCGGGCTCGGCACGAACAACTTCGGCGGACGCATCGACTACGAGCAGTCGCTGGCCGTGATCGACGCCGCGCTCGAGGCCGGCGTGACGCTGTTCGACACGGCCGACATCTACGGCCAGGGAGCGAGCGAGGAGTACATCGGCCGCGCGCTCGAGGGCCGTCGCGACCGCGTGCTCATCGCGACGAAGTTCGGGAAGCCGATGGACGAGCTCCCGGAGGAGCGGCGCGGCACGCCCGACTACATCCGGTGGGCGGTCGAGAGCTCGCTCCGGCGCCTGCGTACCGACGTGATCGACGTCTACCAGATGCACGAGCCCGACCCGTCGACTTCGATCGAGGAGACGCTGGGCGCGCTCAACGACCTCGTTCACCAGGGCAAGGTGCGCTGGATCGGCTCGTCGAACTTTTCCGCCGGGCAGATCGAGGTCGCGGAGGAGGTCGCGCGCGGCGCCGGCTTCCACCGCTTCGTCTCGGCTCAGAACCACTACTCGCTCGCCGTGCGCGAGGCGGAGGACGAGGTCCTGCCGGCCTGCGAGATGCTGCGGATCGGCTTCCTGCCGTACTTCCCTCTTGCGAGCGGGCTGCTGACGGGCAAGTACAGCCGCGGCGAGCAGGCGGCGGAGGGACGGCTGGCCGGACGCGAGATCGCGGAGGAACGCTGGGATCGCGCCGAGGCGCTGCAGCGCTACGCCGAGCAGCGCGGCATCTCGCTCCTCGAGGTCTCGACCGGCGGCCTGCTCGCGATGCCGGCCGTCACGTCGGTGATCGCCGGCGCGACGAAGCCGGAGCAGGTGCGCGCGAACGTCGCCGCGGGCGAGTGGGAGCCGAGCGCCGAGGACGTGGAGGAGCTGCGGGCGCTCCGCTGATCGACGACGCGGGCGCCGGCGACGCCGGGTCGCTCCGCGAGCTCTTCCGCGAGTACGCGGCCTGGCTCGGGCCGGAGGGCTGGTTCGGCGACCCCGAGGCGGAGCTCGCGGCGCTTCCGCGCGGCTACGTCCGTCCCGCCGGCCGCGGCTCGGGCGTCGGTCGCGCACTCGTCGTGGCAATCGTGGACAAGGCACGGGAGCTCGGCCACCGGACGCTGCGGCTAGACACGCTGCCGACGATGGACGCGGCGCGGGAGCTCTACCTCTCGCTCGGCTTCCGCCCGATCGAGCGCTACGACGACAACCCTGTCGCGGGCGTCCTCTTCTTCGAGCTGCGGCTCTGATGTAGCAGGGTGCCATGAGGACGTTCGCGGTGGCGCTCGCCGTTGTCGCAGCCTCGATGGGGTTCCGATCAGAGGCCGGTAGCAGCTACTGCACGTCTCTGTAACGCCGCGTTTTGGCTTGAACAAGCGGAATTCGTCCGAGCGGCGTTACGGCTTCGTGACGTGACGGCACGCTTTCGTGAGGGTAGCTGCTACCGGTCTGGCGGTCAGGCGGCGGCGACGTCGCCGAGCCGGAACCGGAGGTCGTTGAGCCGGTCGTGCCAGTCGTCGGAGAGTGCCGCGACGCATTTCATCGAGCGGCAGGCCAGCTCGAGGAGCTCGTCGGACGGGATCCCGTGCATCTCGACCCATTCGCGGTCGGCCGGAGGAAGCTCGTCCGGCGGCTCGCCCGCGGTCGCTGCGACGAGCTCCGCCGCCCGCACCGCGCGCTCCACCGTCTGCTCGTCCGGTTGCTCCTTGCAAGCCGCATCGAGCGTCAGTCGGAGCGAGTCCCAGTCCTCCATCACGGATCGAATTCCACCTGGTCGAAGAAACGAAGCACGGTGTGCCCGGGGCGCACGCGATCTTGCACTCCCCGCAGCTCGTCGTCGGAAACCTCGCCCAGCGCCCGCTTGACGGCGAGCCACGGGAGGTTGAAGTCCTCCTGGATCATCATCGTCGAGATCCGCGGGTTGATCTCGATCACCTTCTCGCCCATGAACTGGATGCTGAAGAACCACTCGAGCCCGAACTCCGCCACGACGCGCTCGGACGCGGCGACGAGCTCCGGCGCGTCGAGGGTGACGAAGTACATGCCGAGGCCGCACCGCACGGACTCGCGCGTCCGCGTTGCCTGGAGGACGATGCGGCTGCCGTCCGCGATGCCGTCGACCGTCCGCTCCGGCTCCGTGAGGAACTCCATCACGAGCAGGTCGAGGCCGTCGTCCGGCAGCAGCTCCACCGCCTCCTCGAGCCGCATCGCGAGCGCGCCGGGCCGCTCGTTGAGCAGCTGGTGCGCGCGGTCGACGCTCGGGTCGAGCACGCGGAAGCCGCGCGAGCCGGAGGAGAAGACCGGCTTGAAGCAGACGGGCCGCTCGGGGTAGCCGAGCTCACGGGCCGCCTCCTCGACGCCGGCGGCACCGGTCACGCGGCGGAACTCGGGAGCGCCGACGCCGATCCGGTGCGCCGCGTCGAACGTCTCCGCCTTGTCGTTCGAGCGGCGCTCCGCGTCCGGGTTGCAGATCATGACCGGCACCGGAAACTCGCCGCGCCGCGGCGCCAGGTGGTGCAAGTCGTGCGACGACTCCGGCAACACGACGTCGACGCTCTCCTTCTCGACGAGCGCGAGGAGCGCGTCCGGGAACATGGGGTCGGCCCCGGGCGGGACGAGGTGGAACGCGTCGCACAGATGGCGGCCGATCGCGCGCTCGGACATGTCCACTCCGACGAGGCGCACCTCCCGCTCACCGTTGTCGCGCAGCGCGCGGAGGAGCCGGGCCGCTCCCGGCGCGCCGCACGCCGTGACGAGGATCGTCGTCACGCCTGCGCGAGCACCCACTGGAACGTCACCTCCCCCGGCTCCGGCTCCGGTTCCTCGAACGTGACGAGCGCGTCCCGCTCGATCGTGAATCCCGCCTCGCGGACGAGCCCCGAGTTGACCGCAGGATCGAAGCCTGCAAAGAACGTCGGAGCTCCGAGCCACTCCCCGGTCCAGCCGGGATTGTCGGCGGCGCCGAACGCCGTGAGCAACCAGCCGCCCGGCACGAGCCAGCCGTGGATCCGCTCGAGGAGCGGTCCGAGCAGCTCGCGCGGGACGTGGTTGAAGACGTAGAACGAGGCGACGGCGTCGAACGAGGCAGGCGGGAGCTCGAGCTCGGTGAAGTCGGCGCAGAGGAACTCGGCCCCCGGGATCGCGACGCGCGCGCGTGCGACCTGGTGCGTCGAGATGTCGACGCCGGTCACTGCGAACCGCCCGGCGAGCCGCTGCGTCTCCGGGGTGCCGGCGCCGCAGCCGAGCTCCAGGAGCCGAGCCCCCGCGCCGAGCCGCGAGACGAGCTCGTCCTCCCACTCGCGGCGGGGATCGCCGACGATGCGCGTGCGCCACTCGGCGAACGTGTCGCCGATGGCGTCGTAGCCGTCCGCGACGATCTGCGTCCGTGGATCGGGCACGGGAGCGATGCTACTTCGGGGCCGCCCACTACACTCGCGGTCGGGTGAAGGTGGTGGCCACAGCGTGAGCCGTTCCCGCGCACTGCGCGCCGGCGGGACGCTCGTGATCACCGGCCTGGCCGCCGCGTACATCCTCTGGCGGATCGACCTCGGCCAGACGGGACACGTCCTCGCGCACGCGAGCATCGGCTGGTGGCTCGCCTCCTGCGGGATCTGGATCGTCTCGGTCTGGCCGCTCTCGTGGCGCTGGCTGAAGCTCCTCGCAGCGGGAGGGGTGCACGAGCGCCTCGGCTGGCTCGTGCGGACGACGTTCGTCGCCTATGCCGCCGCGCAGGTGCTTCCGACCTCCCTCGGTGGCGACGCGTCGCGCATCTACGAGACGACGCGCCGTCATCCCGGCTCGCGCGGTCCGGTGGCGGGCACCGTGTTGCTCGAGCGCGCGCTCGGCGGGGCGGCCACCCTCGTTCTCGCGGCCGCAGGCTTCGCGCTCGCCGTCGGCCGCTACTCGGTTGGCGGCTACCTCTGGGTCGAGCTCGCGTTCGTCGTGCTCAGCGCGGGCGCCGCGTTCGTCCTCTTCTCGACCCGCCTCCATCCGCTCCTGCACCGGCTGCGCCCGCTGCTCCAACGCCTGCGCGTGGAGTCGGTCCTGCGTGACGTCTATCTCGCGCTGCACGCGTACCGGACGCGGCTGCGCGTGCTCGGCTGGGCGTTCGCGCTGACGGTCGGAGTGCAGGCGGCGCGCGTGCTCGCGATCTGGTGCGCCGGCAAGGCGGTCGGCGTCGACCTCTCGCCGCGGCCCTACTACGTGATGGGCCCGCTCCTCTTCCTCGTCATGCTCGTGCCGTTCACGATCAACGGTCTCGCCGTGCGGGAATCGTTCTTCGTGAGCTTCCTCGGGGCACTCGGCGTCTCTGCCGACCGCGCGTTCTCGGCCGGCTTCCTCTTCTTCGTCGTCACGGTCGCCGTCGCCCTGCCGGGCGCGGTCCTCGTCGCGTGGGAGGCCATGCATCCGCGGGCCGTGCCGGGGACGGCGCGATGAACTGGCTCGCGCCTCCGGTGGTCGAGCTGCGGAGGCCCGCCGCGGTGCCCGCGGGTGCGTTGTGGCGACTCGTGACGCCGGCCGCCGTGGCCGCGCTGCTCGGAATCTCGCGTCTCCTGCCGGAGACGGGATTCGGGCTATGGGTGCGGCTCGCCGCCGGGACACTGGTCGTGATCCTGCCGGGCGTGTTCGTCGCGCGCTGCCTCGGCCAGCGGAGCGCCGCCGCGGCCTTCGCATCGTCCGTCACGCTCGTGGGCGCCGGGCTGGCGCTGACCTTCGCCGTCGGAGGGTCGCTCGACGTGACGCTCGCCTTCCTGCTCGCCGCCGGCGCGCTCGCCTTCGTCTGGTCGCTCACGGGCCGCAACGCGCGGGAGGTCAGGCTGCCCGGCGCGGCGCGTTTCATGCGCGGCTTCCTCGTGGTCGGCGGCCTCGGGCTCGGCGTCGGCCTCTGGTTCGTGCAGGGCGCGTTCACCGGCGACACGTTCTTCCATCTCGGACGGATGCGGAAGCTCGACGCGCTCGGCTCGCTCTCGCTGCACAACGTGGGCGAGTTCGCGCACGGCGGCCTCCATCCCGGCTACGCGTTCCCGATGTGGCACGCGTGGCTCGCGCTGGTGGCGAGACTCGCCGGCGTCGATCCCGCGAGCGTCGCAGCTCACGAGTCGAGCCTGCTCGCGCCGCTCGCCCTCGTCCTCGCCTTCGAGATGGGCTGGGCGATCTTCCGCTCGACGGGCCTCGCGTTCGCCGTCGTGCTCGGCCAGGTCGCGATCAAATGCCTCGCGCCGGGACACGCGGGCGTATATCCCTTCCTCTGGGAGCCGTCGACGGTCGCCACGCAGCTGCTCGTGCCCGCCGCGATCGCGTTCTTCTTCCACTTCGTCCGGAGGCCGAGCCGGCCGGTTGCGATCATGCTCGCCGCGACCTCGGGCTCGCTCGCGCTCGTCCACCCGACGTACGCGCTGTTCCTCGCGATTCCCCTGGGAGCGTTCGTCGTCGCGCGTGTGCTGCTCACGCGAGGTACCGATCTCCGGAACGGCGTCCTCGGGTTTGCCGTCTTCGGCCTGCCGATGTCGCTCGCCTTCATCTGGCTCGAGCCGGTCGTGCAGCAGACGATTCCGGTGTCCCCGGGGCCGAAGCAGCTCCAGGCGAACCTCGACCACTACCACGTGGATCTCGTCGTGCACTCGCTCTCGCGCTACAGTCTCCAGGCCGCTCGTATCGACCGGAACGGATCGATCGCGATCGCGGCGCTGCTTCTCGTGCCTCTGGCGGTCTTCGCCCGGCGGCGGCGCTGGGGTGCGCTCGTGCTCGGGGGCGCCGTCGCGGTGCTCGGCACCGAGCTGTGGCCGCTCGTCTTCCCGCACTTCTCGGACGCAGTGTCGCTTTCGCAGTCACGGCGACTGTCCGGCTTCATCCCGTTCGCGGTCGCCCTCGCCGGCGGCGCCGCGATCGTGAGCCGCTTCTCCCGGACGCTCGCGATCCTGCTCGGCCTGATCTCCGGGATCTGGCTCCAGGTCGTCTACGCCGGAGACTTCGGCCTGCGCGCACGGGCAACCGAGCCGGCCGCGCCCGTGTGGATCGCGCTCTACGGCGGGATCGCCGCGCTCGTGATCGGAGCCTTGCTCGCGTGGCGGCGCCGGGACCGCCCGGTGGCGGCGGTCGGCCGTCAGCGCGGGATCACGACCGCGCTCGCCGTCCTCCTCTTCGCGCTGCCCGTGGCCGTGCACGGCTTCTCGAACTGGTCGCCGAAGACGGCGGAGGACAAGTACGCCCTGACTCCCGGCCTGATCCGCTTCCTGCAGCGGGACGTACCGCCCCGGTCGGTCGTCATCGCCGACCTCGGGACGAGCTACCGGGCCACGGCGTTCGCTCCGGTCTACGTCGTGGCGGTGCCGCCGACGCATGCGGCGAACACGCGGCCGAACGAGCTGCGCAAGCGGAGACTCGCCGTGCTGCGGTTCCTCAGGCAGCCCACGCTCGACGTCGCGCAGCGCTGGCGGGCACAGTGGATCGTCCTGACCCGCGACGAGCGCCTGCGGGCGATCGCCCGGCTGGGCCGGCCCGTCTACGAGGACGAGCGGTTCGTGGTCTTCCGCGCATTACCGTTGCCGCGGTGAAAGTGCTCCTCGTGACGCGCCACTTCCCGCCCGGCGGCGGGGGCGGCGTCCAGCGGCCGCTCAAGTTCGCCACGCACCTGCCCGCGCTCGGGATCGAGACGCACGTCCTCGCGCCGGACGTTCCCGGCTCGGCGCCGGAGGACGACGAGCTCGAGCTGCCGACGCAGGCGTGGATCCATCGCGTGCGCTACGTCGGCCCGCGCGCCGGCCGTCCGTCGGAGCGGCTCCTCGCGACGCAGGGACTCGCGCGGGTCGGGACGCAGGCCGCGCTGCTCGGCCGGCGGCTCCTCGTCCCCGACGAGAACGTCCCGTGGAGCACCGTCGCGCTGCCGTTCGCGATCCGGCTCGTGCGCCGCGAGGGAATCGACGTCGTATTGACGACCTCGCCGCCGCCGTCGCTCCACCTCCTCGGCGCCGCGGTGAAGCGGACGACCCGCGCGGCCTGGGTCGCCGACCTCCGCGATCCGCTCACGTCGCACCCGCACCGGCGCGGGTACGAGTCCCAGCTCGCCCGGCTGAAGGAGAAGACCGCCGGCGGAGTGGGGCGGCTCGTCGCGTCGCGGGCCGACGCGATCGTGGCGGTGTCCGACGCGATCGCGGACGAGATGCGGGCGCTCGAGCCGAAGGGCAAGGTCGTGACGATCGCCAACGGCTGCGACTTCGACGACTTCGCCGGGCTCGAGCATCACGCGAGCGAGCGGCTCCGGATCACCCACGCCGGCCACTTCCACGGCAAGCGCGACCCGAAGCCGTTCCTGCGTGCGCTCGCCGACTCGGGCCTCGACGACGTCGTCGTCCGCTTCGCCGGAGACTTTCGCTCCGCCGACCGCGAGTACGCGGAGGAGCTCGGTCTCGGCGACCGGATCGAGCTGCTCGGTGACCTCTCCCGCCGCCGCTCGCTCGAGCTCCAGCGGGACTCCGAGGCGCTGCTCCTCCTGATCCCGGAGTCGGGGGGCCGGGGACGGGGCGTGATCACCGGGAAGATCTACGAGTACCTGGCCGCGGAGCGCCCCATCCTCGCCGCCGTGCCGCCGGACGGTGCCGCCGCGAAGCTCGTGCGCGACACGGGAGCGGGCGTCGTCGTCCCCTCCGACGACGTCGATGCGCAGCGCGACGCGCTGCTCGACCTCCACCGGCGCTGGCGGGCGGGAAGCCTGAACGGGACCCCGCTCTCGGCGGAGTGGCGACAGCGGCTGTCGCGCGGGCGGCGGGTCGAGGAGCTCGCCGACCTGCTGAGGAGCGTCGCGTGACCGCCGCCACCATCACCGCGGGCCGTGCCGTTGCCGTGCCGCGCGTCCAGGCACGGATCGTGACGGGGCTCTTCTTCGCCTCGCTCTTCGTCGCCACCTTCGAGAAGGTGCATTGGAGCTTCGCCGGACAGATCGGGATCAACGACATCACGACGATCCTGTTCCTGATCGCGTACGTCGCGACCGAACGGCGCCCTCTGCCGCGGACGAGCGCGATCGTGCTCGCCTTCTTCGCGGCCTTCGCGCTCGCTTACCTCGCGGGCTACTGGAACATCGACACGAAGCAGGGGCTGACCCAGTTCGTGAAGGGGATGACGAAGTTCGTCATCCACTACGCATTCGTCGTGGCCGCGATCGGCTACCTTGCGCAGCGCGGCGAACGCTTCTTCTGGCGGGCGCTCGGCTGGTTCACGGTCGGCTTCGTCGCGAACGCGGTCTACGGGATCCTCGAGCTGCTCGCCGCGCTCGGCGGGCGCAATCTCGACAACCTGATCCTCGTGCCGCTCACCGGCGGCGCGAGCAGGATCAGCGTCTTCGGGATCATCGGCGGCCACAACATCTATCGCGTCAACGCGCTCACCGGCGACCCGAACCACTTCGGCGTGATGCTCGCGATCCCGCTGCTGTCGCTGACGCCCGTGTACCTGCGGCTCGAGCGCCGACACCGGCTCAAGGTGCCTCTCGCAGTGACGCTCGCCTTCCTCCTGCTCGTGGACATCGCGACGTTCTCCCGCAGCGGCGGCCTCGGGCTGATCGCCGGCCTGCTCGTGCTCGCCCTGCCGTACCGGCGCTTCGTCCGCTCGAGGCAGTTCCTCTATCCCGTCGGCGCCCTCGCGGTCGTCCTCCTCGGCGTGCTCTACACGCACAAGCACTTCTTCGAGACGTTCCTGAGCCAGCGACTCTCGACGAACGGCCGCTCGACGAGCGCGCATTTCGCCGTCTACGACTTCATCGGCCAGATCCTGCACCTGCATCCGCTGCTCGGCCTCGGCAACAACAACTTCTCCGTCTACTACGAGTTCGTGACCGGGAAGAGCAACTTCGGCGCCCACTCGTACTGGGTCGCCGTCGTCGTCGAGTCCGGGCTGATCGGGCTCGTCCTCTGGATCGTCTTCCTGCGCTACATCTTCGTGCGGCTGCAGGCGGCGCGCCGGCTCGGACGGCTGCTCGACGGCCTGGGGGACGTGGAGGGCCCGCACGTCAGGCCGCTCGCCTTCGGGATGACGGCCGCCCTGGTGGGGACGATCGCCGCCAACTTCTTCTACCTGACGATGCAGTTCTATTACTTCTACGCCTTCATCGCCTTCGCGCTCGCGCTGCCCGTCGTCTTCGCCGGCCGCGCGCGAGGTCAGCCCGGCCCGTAGTGCGCGTCGCCGTCCTCACGACGTCGTGGCCGCGGAGCGAGCGGGAGTTCGCGGGCCGCTTCGTCGCCGACGCCGTCGAGCGCCTGCGGGAGCGCGGCGTGGAGGTGGACGTCCTGGCGCCGGGATCCGGATACCGCGACTACGGCCTGGCCTACGGCGGCGGGATGGCGGCGAACGTGCGCCGGCGTCCCTGGCTGGCTCCGCTCATGCTCCTCTCGATGTGGCGAGCGGTGCGGCGCGCGGCACGCGGTGCGGATCTCGTGCACGCGCACTGGCTCCTCACCGCAGCCGTCGCGCGCTTCGCCGGGAAGCCGTTCGTCGTCACGCTGCACGGGTCGGGATCCGCAGGCCGCTTCTCGGACGTCGAGCTCGCGCTGCGCCGGCCGCGTCTCGTGCGCCGCCTCCTGCGCCGGGCCGCGGCGGTGATCTGCGTCTCCGAGACCGTCGCCGCCGCTGTCCGCTCGGCGGGAGTGGAGGTCGTCGTGATCCCGAACGGCGTGCGCGTCCCGGACGAGGTGGCGTCGCCCGCCGAGCCGCCGGAGGTGCTCTACGTCGGGCGGCTCGCTCCGGAGAAGAACGTCGACACGCTCGTAGAGGCCGTGGGCGACCTGAACCTCGTCGTCGCGGGCGACGGGCCGCTGCGCGAACGCGTCCCGAACGCGCTCGGCGCGGTGCCGCATGCCGAGGTCGAGCGGCTCCTCGAGCGCGCGTCGATCGTCGTCGCGCCGTGCGAGCGCGAGGGCTTCGGCCTCGCCGCCGCCGAGGCGATGGCCTTCGGACGGCCGGTCGTCGCAGCCAACGGAGGCGCGCTGCTCGAGCTCGTCGCCGACGGGGAGACCGGCCTGCTCGTGCCGCCCCGCAACGCCCATGCCTTGCGTGGGGCAGTCGAGCGCCTGCTCGCGGACGCGGACTTGCGTGAGCGGCTCGGCCGCGCCGCGCGGGCACGGGCGCGTGAACGCTTCGGCTGGGAGCCGGTGATCGAGCGGACGCTCGAGGTCTACCGGCGCGCGGCCGCCGGCGCCTGAGCGCGGTACCAGGCGATCGTGCGCTCGAGGCCCTCGCGCAGGCTGGTGCGCGCCCCGAACCCGAACAGCTCGCGCGCGCGTGACGTGTCGAGCGAGCGGCGCGGCTGGCCATTCGGCATCGACGTGTCCCAGACGATCTCGCCCTCGAAGCCGGTCAGCTCCGCGATCAGCTCCGCGAGCTCGCGGATCGAGGTCTCGGTGCCGGTGCCGAGGTTGACCGGCTCCGGACCGTCGTAGCGGTCAGCCGCAAGCAACAGGCCTTCGGCGGCATCGTCCACGTAGAGGAACTCCCGCGTGGGCGACCCGTCGCCCCAGAGCACGACCTCGTCGGGCGACTCGACCATCTTCCGGATCAGGTCCGGGATCACGTGCGCGTTCGTCGGATGGAAGTTGTCGCGCGGCCCGTACAGGTTCGCCGGGAGGAGGAAGATCGCGTCCAGCCCGTACTGCTCGCGGTAGGCCTGCGCACCGACGAGCACCGACTTCTTCGCGACGCCGTACGGCGCGTTCGTCTCCTCCGGATAGCCGTTCCAGAGGTCGTCCTCCTGGAACGGGACCGGCGTGAACTTCGGGTAGGCGCAGACGGTGCCGACGACCACGACCTTGCCGACGCCCTGCAGCCGTGCCTGCTCGAGCACGTGCGCGCCCATCATCAGGTTCGCGTACCAGTAGCGGCCGGGATTGGCCCGGTTCGCGCCGATGCCGCCGACCTCGGCGGCGAGGTGGTAGACGAGCTCCGGCCGGGCGTCCTCGAACAGGCGCGCAACATCGGCCTCCCGCGTCAGGTCGTAGTCGCTCCGTCGGGCGACGAACGGATCGGCCCCGTCCGCGCGCAGCCGCTCGACGAGGTGGGAGCCGAGGAAGCCGCCGCCGCCGGTGACGAGCGTGCGCATGTCCGCAAGGGTAGACGCCGGGGCCGGTACGGTAAGGCGCCGTGGCGAAGCGGAAGGCGTTCATCACGGGCATCACGGGCCAGGACGGCTCGTATCTCGCCGAGATCCTGCTCGAGAAGGACTACGAGGTCTACGGGATGATCCGCCGCTCGAGCTCGTTCAACACCGCGCGGATCGACCACATTTTCGGGGATGTCGAGCTCGTCTTCGGCGACCTCACCGACGGCTCCGTTCTCAACCGGCTGATGCGCACGATCCAGCCGGACGAGGTCTACAACCTCGGCGCGCAGAGCCACGTCCAGGTCAGCTTCGAGATCCCGGAGTTCACTGCCGACACGACAGGCATGGGCACGTTGCGGCTGCTCGACGCGATCCGCGAGGAGGGCGTGCGGTGCCGCTTCTACGAGGCAGGGTCGAGCGAGATGTTCGGCAAGGTGCTCGAGACGCCGCAGACCGAGGCGACGCCGTTCTATCCGCGCAGCCCGTACGGCGTCTCGAAGGTCTTCGGCTACTGGATCACGCGCAACTACCGCGAGGCGTACGGGATGTACGCCGTCAACGGGATCCTGTTCAACCACGAGTCGCCGCGTCGCGGCCCCACCTTCGTCACGCGCAAGGTGACGCGCGCCATCGGCGCGATCCTGCGCGGCGAGCAGGACGAGCTGCGGCTCGGGAACCTCGAGGCGAAGCGCGACTGGGGCTTCGCGCGCGACTACATGGAAGGCGCGTGGCAGATGCTGCAGGCGGAGGAGCCCGACGACTACATTCTCGCCACGGGTGAGACACATTCGGTGCGGGAGCTGCTCGACGAGGCGTTCGGCTACGTCGAGCTCGACTGGAACAAGTACGTGAAGATCGACGAGCGGTACTTCCGGCCCTCCGAGGTCGACCTGCTGCTCGGCGACGCGTCGAAGGCGCGGGAGAAGCTCGGCTGGGAGCCGCGGGTCCGCTTCCCGGAGCTCGTGCGGATGATGGTCGACCACGACCGCGAGCGCCGCCACACCGAAGAGCACTACGTTTAGCGCGATGAAGGGTGTCATCCTCGCCGGCGGCTCCGGGAGCCGGCTCGCGCCGCTCACCCGGATCACGAACAAGCACCTGCTGCCGTTGTACGACCGGCCGATGGTGACCTACGCGGTCGAGGCGCTCGTCGAGGCCGGCGTCCAGGAGCTGATGCTCGTCACCGGCGGCACGCATGCCGGCGAGTTCTTCCGGCTCCTCGGCAACGGCCACGACTACGGGATCGACCGTCTCTTCTACGCCTACCAGGAGCGCGAGGGAGGAGTCGCCGAGGCGCTCGGCCTGGCAGAGCGGTTCGTCGCCGGCGATCGCTGCTGCGTGATGCTGGCCGACAACGTCTTCGAGCGCGCCCTCGGCCCGGTCGTGCGACGGTTCGAAGCGCAGGAGCACGGAGCCCTGATCGTCCTGAAGGAGATCGAGGAAGACGAGCACCTCCGCCATCTCGGGGTCGCCGAGCTCGACGGCGACCGGATCGTCCGCATCGTCGAGAAGCCGGCGAATCCGCCGAGCCGGCTCGGGGCCACCGGGCTCTACTTCTACGACGAGCAAGTCTGGGAGGTGCTGCCCTCACTCGTGCCGTCGGGCCGGGGAGAGCTCGAGATCACCGACGTCATCAACTGGTATCTCGAGCGCGATCAGGTGGAGTTCGAGGTGATCGACGGCTACTGGGGCGACGCGGGCGAGTCGATCGACGCCTACTACGAGGTGAACGACTTCGTGCGGAGCATCCGACGAGGTCAGGCGACATGAGCGGCCGGCGGCTCCTCGTCACCGGCGCCGCCGGCTTCATCGGCTCGAACTTCGTGCGTTACTGGTCGCAACGCCATCCGGACGACCACGCGGTGGCGCTCGATCTGCTCACGTACGCAGGGGATCCACGGAACCTGGAGGGGCTGGGCGTACGCCTCGTGGAGGGGGACATCGGGGACCTCGAGCTCGTCGAGCGGGTCCTCGCGGAGGAGGCCATCGCCGTGGTCGTCAACTTCGCCGCGGAGTCGCACAACAGCCTCGCGGTGCTCGACCCGGGGCGCTTCTTCCGTACGAACGTCCTCGGCACGCAGACGCTCCTCGAGGCCGCGCGCCGGCACGGCGTCGCCCGGTTCCACCACGTCTCGACGTGCGAGGTGTACGGAGACCTGCCGCTCGACTCGGGCGAGAGCTTCACCGAGGAGTCGCCCTACCGCCCGCGCACGCCGTACAACGCCTCGAAAGCCGCCGCGGACCACGCCGTCCGCGCGTACCACGAGACCTTCGGCCTCCCGGTGACCATCACGAACTGCTCCAACAACTACGGCCCGCGCCAGTTCCCGGAGAAAATCGTCCCGCTCTTCGCCACGAACGCGCTCGACGACCGCGAGCTGCCGCTCTACGCCTCCACGCAGAACCGGCGCGAGTGGCTGCACGTGGACGATCACTGCCGGGCGATCGAGCTCGTCCTCGACGCGGGCCGCGAGGGCGAGACGTACAACGTCGGCTCGGGCGTGGAGCGCTCGATCGAGGAGATCGCAGACCTCGTGCTCGGGCTGACCGGCAAGCCGGAGTCGCTGAAGACGATCGTCCCCGACCGCCCCGGCCACGACCGCCGCTATCTGCTCGACTCCTCGAAGCTCCGCGCGGAGCTCGCCTGGGAGCCGGAGATCCCGTTCGAGGGGGGGCTGCGGACGACCGTCGAGTGGTATGCGGCCAACCGCTCCTGGTGGGAGCCGCTCAAGGAGCGTGCGCCCGTCGCCGAGACGAGCGCCTGGCGCTGAGTGCGCGTCGTCGTCCACGACTACTTCGGGCACGCCTTTCCCGCGCAGCTGGCCCGTGCGCTCGCGGGCCGCGGGCACGAGGTGCTTCACCTCCACTGCCGCTCGTTCGTCTCCGGTAAGGGACGGCTCGAGCGCACGGACGCGGATCCCCCGGGGCTCGAGTTCGGCGCCGTCGACCTCGGACGGCCCTTCGCGAAGTACGACGTCCCGAGAAGGATCGGGCACGAGCGGAAGACGGCGCGCGCCCTCGGCCGGCAGGTTCGCGACTTCCGCCCAGACGCCGTCCTTTCGATCGGGCCGCTGCTCGTCCAGACGGAGCTGCTTCGCGCGAGTCAGGCGCTCGACGCGCGCTTCGTCTTCTGGCAGCAGGACGTGATGGCCGTCGCGGCCCGTCGCGTCCTCGGACGGCGCTCCCGCGTCCTCGGCGCGGCCGCCGGCGCGGCCGTCGGGCGGCTGGAACGGCGGCTGCTCCGGCGGAGTGACGCCGTCGTCGTGATCTCCGAGGACTTCCTGCCTCGCCTGCGCCGCTCCGGAGTCGACGACGCGCGCGTCTCGGTGATCGAGAACTGGGCGCCGCTCGACGAGCTACCGGCGTTGCCGCGAGAGACCGCGTGGGCGCGCGAGCACGGGCTCGAGGGCCGTCCCGTTCTCCTCTACTCGGGAACACTCGGGTTCAAGCACGATCCGAGCCTGCTCCTCGACCTCGCCGGCTGGGCCGCCGGGCGTGGCGGGCTCGTGGTCGTCGTCTCGGAAGGGCCGGGCGCGGACTGGTTCGCCGAGCGCGGGGCCGGCGAGCCTTCCCTGCGGCTGCTGCCCTACCAGCCGCACGAGCGACTGCCCGAGGTGCTCGCATCGGCCGACGTACTCATCGCGCTGCTCGAGCCGGAGGCGGGCGCCTTCTCCGTCCCGTCGAAGATCCTGACGTACCTCTGCGCCGGCCGGCCGATCCTCCTCTCGGTGCCGGGAGACAACCTCGCGGCGCGTGTCGTGCAGCGGAGCGGAGGAGGCGTCGCCGTGGCGCCCGGCGACTCGGCCGCCTTCCTCGCCGCGGCCGAGCGGCTGCTCGAGGACGAGGCCCTTCGCTCGGAGCTCGGGCGGCGCGGTCGCGCCTACGCCGAGACCACGTTCGAGATCGACGCGGTGGCCGATCGCTTCGAGGACGTGCTCGAGCGCGCTACGCGTTAGTGCGGCGGCGCCGCCAGCTGCGTAGTCCGGTGTGCCCAGCGAGGGCCAGCATCGTCGCGAGCAGGATCGCCAGCAGGACCGTCGGTCCCGAGCCGAGATCGAACGCGGCCCCGAGGGCGCTCGGCGAAGCGACGCTCGCGGTGCCGGACCCCGGGTTCCCGAGGCCGGCGTCGCCGAGGAGGTTCTTGAGGGCCGACCGCTCGGTTCCGGCTTGCGCAAGCGCGCGCGCGGACTTGCCCGGGGTCGGAGCCGGCGTCTGGTGCTTCCCGCCGCTCGTGGCCGGGCCGCTCGAGCTCTGCTGCGGCGGCTTGGGTCCCGAGCCCCCCGGATGCGGGGAACCACCCTGCTCGACGTAAACGAGGCACGCCGAGGCCTTGCACTTGTGTCCCTTGCTTGCGAAAGCGCCGGCAGGAAGTGCAAGGGCAATGAAAAATGCGGCGGTTGCCACCCAGGCAACGTGCCTCCGTGCGGCAGGCATGGCGCTACTGTACTGCCCGGTGGAGCTGGCCGCGCGGGGGATTACAAAGCTCGAACAGGACTGGGTTGCGCTCTCGCGCAACGCCGTTCTCGGGCTCGCGGTGGCGGGCTGCGTGTTTGCCCTTTCGTATACGAACGGCGGCTTCGACACGACCACGAAGTCGTACGCCGGCATCTCTGCGTGGTGGCTGCTCGGCACCGGCGCGGCGATCGGGATCGCCGGTGCGAGGGCGCGCGTCGACCGGCTGGCCCTCGTCTGCCTCGGCCTGCTTGCGTGCTTCGCGATCTGGACGCTCCTCTCGATGAGCTGGTCGTCCGACGGTGGACGAGCTTTCGACCAGTTCAACGAGGTTTCCTTCTACGTGGCGGTTCTCGCGCTCGCGATCGTCATTGCGAGGCTCGTTCCGTCGTCCGTGATCGTCACGGGCGTCGCGCTTGCCATCTCGGCGATCGGATGCGTGGCGCTGGTCAGCCGGTTCTTCCCGAGCACGTTCGGCGTCGAGCCGTCGACGATCCTGCCGGCGATCAACAGCCGCCTGAGCTTCCCGCTCGGCTACTGGAACGGGCTCGGAATCGAGATGGCGCTCGCGTACCCGCTCTTGCTCTCCATCATGGCGTCCCGCAGGTCGCGGCTCGCGAGCGCGCTCGCCGCTCTGCCGCTGCCGATCCTCGGCGCGGTCATGTACCTCACGTCCTCGCGCGGGGCATTCGTCGCCGCGGTCGTCGCGGTCGCGGCGTATCTTCTCCTCGCGCCGAATCGCTGGCCCGCGCTCGCCGCGACCGCCCTCGCCGGCTGCGCCGGAGCCTTCTCCGTGCGGGCGCTCGTGCACAAGACGGTGCTTCTCTCCGGCGCGATGACGGACCCCGTCGGCGTCCACCAGGGCCATCGAGCGGCGCTCCTCATCGGGATCGCGTGCGTGGTCTCGGCGCTTGTCTGGGTGGGCCTCGTGGAGGCGGGGCGACGCCTGCGGACGCCTCCGCGGCGCGCAGGCTGGGCCGTAGCCGGCCTGATCGTCGTGGCCGCCGTGCTCGCCGTCGCCCTCTCACACCCGATCGCGAAGTTCGACGACTTCAGGAGCAACAGCTTCGCCACCAGCGGGTCGAGCGCCAGCTACATCAACAATCACCTGCTCAGCAGCTCGGGCAGCGGCCGCTGGCAGTTCTGGGGAGTCGCCAGCCACGAGTTCCAGGCCCATCCGCTGAACGGCGGCGGGGCGGGCTCGTGGCAGTCGTGGTGGCTGCAATATGGCACGCTCGGGTCGTTCTTCAGCCAGTACGCGCACTCGCTCTACCTCGAGTCGCTCGCCGAGCTGGGGATCGTCGGGCTGTTGTTGATCGGAGGCGCCGTCCTTGTCGGCGCCTTGGGTGCCGTCCGCGCTGCGGTCGAGACCCGCAGCGGCGACGTGGCCGCAGCGGCGGCCGTCGGGATCGCCTTCTTCGCAGCCGCGGCCTACGACTGGATCTGGCAGTTGGCTGGCCTCGCGATCGTCGGAGTCGGCCTGCTCGGGGTCGCGCTCGGTGCGCGCCCCTCGACGCGCGCGGTCGAGTGGGGACGCTTCGGAATGGTGCGGCCGCTCCTCGCGCTCGTGGCCGTCTCGGCGATCATCCCGCAGGTGGTCGCCCTCGCCTCCGGGATCCACCTCCAGAAGAACCAGGACGCCTTCGATGCCGGGCAGCTGGCCAAGGCCAAGCGCGAGGCGCTCGCAGCCAAGGCGGTCGAGCCGTGGAACTCGGACGCGTATTACTGGCTCGCGGTGACGGACAGGTATCTCGGGCAGCTCCCCGCGGCGTCGGCCGCGATCCGCTCCGGGATCCGGCGCGCTCCGCGGAACTACCTCATGTGGGAGGAGGCGGCGCGGATCGACGCGTATCGCGGCGACGCCGTGAACGCCCGCCGCGACATCGACCAGGTGCGTCGCCTGAACCCCAATTCCCCGATCTTCCCAAAGTCATCATGAGTGGCAACCGGCCGCACGCGCAGCTACGGTATCTCGCACCCAAAGACCCGGTTGGAGCCGCACCGAGCGGGAGGCTGTGGGGATGAGCGACATCGAATCCATCGTCGGCGCGTCGGCAGAGCTCACGAAGGGCGGAGCTGCCTCGGGCCGACTCTTCCCGCGCTACAGCAGCGATGCGCTCCTGCATCGGATGCTGGCGGTGGCGGACACGCTCACGATCGCGACCGCCGCCGTCGTCGTCGGGATCTGGGGCAGCGGCCCGGGCGCAGCCGGGCTCCTCGTCCTGTCCGCGCCGGTCTGGATCGTGATCGGAAAGCTCGTCGGCCTCTACGACCGCGACCACCGGACGCTGCGGCACCTCACCGTCGAGGAGCTGCCGTGGATCTTCGTCTGGGCGCTCGGCGGCACCGCCGTCCTCACGCTCCTCGTCGCGCCCTTCCCGGGGCTCGACCTGAGCTCCGGCGACCGGCTGATCGTCTGGGGCCTCGCCCTCGTGCTCGGCTTCGTCTCCCGCGGCACCGCGAGAGCCGTCTGGCGGCGCGTCACGCCGCCGGAGCGGATCCTGATCGTGGGCGAGGGCCCGCTCGCCGACGCGGTGACCCGCAAGCTCGAGCTCTTCCCGGACATCCACGCCACGATCTCAGGGCGCATCCCGAGCTGCACCACGCTGCACGAGCGGCTCGACGAGCTCGAGACCGCGAATCGGGTGGTCGTCGCGTGCGCGGAGCTGAGCGAGGGCCTCCTCGAGACGCTCCTCCCCGCGTGCCGCCTGCGCGGCGTCAAGCTCACGGTGGTCCCGCCGACGCGCGGCATCTTCGGCACGGCGACGCACCTCGGACACGTCGCCGACCTGCCGCTCCTGGACTACAACACCTGGTACGTCTCGCCGTCGACGCTCGCGCTGAAGCGCATCTTCGACGTGGTGGTCTCCACCCTCGGGCTCGTGGTCGCAGCGCCGCTGTTCGTGCTCATCGCGCTGGCGATCCTCGTCGACGACGGGCGGCCCGTCATGTTCCGCCAGCCGCGGGCCGGCGAGAACGGGCGCACCTTCCGGATCTTCAAGTTCCGAACGATGGTGCGGAACGCCGAGGCGATGCTGCCCGAGCTCATCTCGATCGAGGAGCTCAGGGACCCGATGTTCAAGCTCAGGTCCGACCCGCGCGTGACCCGCGTCGGGCGCTTCCTCCGCCGGACGAGCCTCGACGAGCTGCCGCAGCTCGTCAATGTCCTCCGGGGCGAGATGTCGATCGTCGGGCCGCGCCCGGAGCTGCTCGACCTCGTGGAGCGGTACACGGCCGAGCACGAGGTGCGGCTGAGGGTCAAGCCCGGGATCACCGGGCCCTGGCAGGTCTACGGGCGCAGCGAGCTCACCTTCGACGAGGTGCTCGCCGTCGAGCGCGAGTACGTCGAGAACCTCTCGCTCGGACGCGACCTCCGCATCGTCCTCATGACGCTGCCGGCGGTCTTCGGCCGGCGCGGCGCGTACTAGCCCGGACCCCCGACGGTCCTAACAGGATGCTTTCCGGGCTGGGCTATGTTGGCGGCGTCGTGAATTGGGCCCCGATCGTCCTGTTCGCCTACGAGCGTCCCGAGCACACGCGGCGGACGATCGAGGCTCTGGCCGCGAACGACGGAGCCGCCGAGTCCGATCTGCTCGTCTACTGCGACGGGGCGAAGGACGCGGCCGGCGCCGACTCCGTGCGCGCGGTCCGGGAGTGCGTGCGGTCCGCGACCGGCTTCAGGTCGGTGACCGTGATCGAGCGCGAGCGGAACATGGGGCTCGCGAGCTCGGTGATCGCCGGCGTCACCGAGGTCCTGAGCCGCTCGAGCTCCGTGATCGTGATGGAGGACGACCTGCTGACCTCGCGGAACTTCCTCGCGTTCGTCAACTCGGCGCTGTCGACGTACGAGCAGCGGCCGGACGTCTTCTCGGTCACCGGCTACAACTACCCGCTCCAGATCCCGCAGAGCTACCGAGAGGACGCGTACCTCTCGTATCGCAGCTCGTCGTGGGGCTGGGGCACCTGGCGGGACCGCTGGGACAAGGTCGACTGGGCGGTGAACGACTACGGCGAGTTCCTGCAGGATCCTCGCGCGCAGGAGCTGTTCGCGCGGGGCGGCGACGACCTGCAGCAGATGCTGGGCATGCAGATGGCGGGCGAGCTCGACTCCTGGTCGATCGGCTTCGACTACGCGCACTACAAGCACGACGCGTTCTGCGTCCATCCGGTGGTCTCGAAGGTGCAGAACATCGGCTTCGACGGCACCGGCGTGCATTGCGACTACTCCGAGGACTATCTCGTCGAGCTGGACCCGGGGGACACGCAATTCGAGCTCCGCGCGGACCTGGCAGTCGACGCATCCGTGCTTCGCGCCTTCGATCGCAAGTTCCGGCCCACGTCCGGCGTGGCTCGCCTGAGGAGCGGGAAGAGGATCGTGAGGCGACTCGTGGGATCTCTGCGGTGACGATGCGATGACAGTCGGCATCAACTGCCTTCGCATCGATCCCGGGTACCGAGGCGGAACCACCTCCTACACGATCGGACTGCTCGACGCTTTCGCACGTGTGGGTGCAAGGCACGAATTCAAAATATTCGTGACGCCTTGGAATAGAGACATGTTCGAAAGCTACGACGGTTTCCCCAACTTCCAGGTACTGGAAGTCAAGGAGTTCAATCATCGCTGGCCTTATGCAATCTATCACCGCCTTCCTCTTCGGTTGAAGCGTCGCACGCCGCTAGAGGCTGCGAGCCGAGCGTTTAGCGCCCGCCTTGGAGATGTTCTCGCGAGTCACGTAGATTTGCTTTATGTCCCGTATGTTCCGTCCGCGGTATTCCCGCGACCGAACGTCCCGACTGTGTATTCAATGCACGACATTCAGCAGGTGCATTATCCGCAGTTCTTCACGGATAGTGAACTGCAAGAACGCGAGGTCGCATTCGCGAGGTGCGTCGAGCACGCCACGGTCATCCAGGCGAGCAGCCGGTTCATGTTCAACGATTTTTGCAAGCACTTTGCGAAGCTCGACCAGAGCAATGTCGAGGTGATCCCAGAGGGCGTCGACATCGGACTCTTCTCAACGCGTCATCCTGACAGCGATGTGACGAAGCGATACGGCCTTCCGCAGTCGTTTCTTTTTCTGCCAGCGCAGCTTTGGCACCACAAGAACCACATCACACTCCTGAGAGCTCTGAGCCGGTTAAACGAACGTGGACTCGTACTTCCGTTGGTGCTTACGGGGGCGCAATACAATGCATCGGAGGATGTCTTCAAGTTCATCGAGAAAAACGAGCTCGATGGCCAGGTGCTCTATCTCGGAGTCGTCCCGTTCGACGACGTCATTGCGCTCTATCAGCATGCGCGCTTTCTCGTCATGCCGTCGCTTTACGAGTCGAGCAGCATTCCGATCTTGGAAGCCGCTGCCGCTGGAACCCCGATCATTGCCGGCCGCATCCCGCCAAACGAGGAGTTTGCAGAGCACCTCGAGATGCGGCTCTTCGCCCCGACGGACGACGCCGAGCTTGCGCGGGTCATCGAAGAGGCGTGGGACGACGAGGAGACGAGCCGCGCCCAGGTCGCGGCCAACAGGGGCGGCGTCCAGCGGTACTCGTGGGACAATGCCGCGCGCATGTACCTCCAGCTCTTCGAGCGCCTCCAGGCGCGGGAGTCGGTGTTGGCGGGGGAGCGCCCGTGAGCGTGGCGAAGCGCCTCGATCCTGAGTCCGAGCGCCGCGACTTCATCCCGGTCGCAGAGCCGTCGCTCGGCGAGCGGGAGGTGGAGCTCGTCACGGACGCCGTCCGCTCTGGCTGGGTCTCGTCGATCGGGGCATACGTGACCGCGTTCGAGGCCGAGCTCGCCTCGCGCTGCGGCGTCGATCATGCGGTGGCGACCTCGAACGGCACCACCGCGCTCCATCTCGCGCTCGCCGTCGCCGGGATCGGCCCGGGGGACGAGGTGATCGTCCCGTCGCTCACCTTCGTCGCGACCGCGGCGGCCGTGCGATACGTCGGCGCGTCGCCGGTGTTCGCCGAGTCGGACCCGTCGCACTGGTGCATCGATCCCGAGGACGTCGCCCGCCGCATCACCCCGCGCACCCGCGCGATCGTCGCGGTCGATCTCTACGGCCATCCGGCCGACATGGACGCGCTCGGGGAGCTCGCGGCGGGGCACGACCTCGTCGTCGTGGAGGACGCCGCAGAGGCGCTCGGCGCCGTCTATCGCGGCCGCCCGGCCGGCGGTCTTGGCCGCCTCGGCGTGCTGAGCTTCTACGGGAACAAGCTGATCACGACCGGCGAAGGAGGCGCGCTGCTCGTCGACGACCCGGCGCTCCTCGCGCGAGCCAGGCTGCTGCGCGACCATGCGATGGATCCGGACCGGCGCTACTGGCACGGCGAGATCGGCTTCAACTACCGGATCACGAACATGCAGGCAGCGCTCGGCGTCGCGCAGCTGGAGCGGCTCGACGAGTTCCTGCGGCGCAAGCGCGAGATCGCCGCCGTCTACCGCGCGGGCCTCCAGGACGTCCCGGGCGTCACGTTGCAGAGCGAAGCGGACTGGGCCAAGAGCTCGTGGTGGATGACGACCCTGCGCATCGATGCTGCCCACGGCGTCGACCGTGAAGAGGTCGCAGCGCAACTCCGCGCCGACGGTGTCGATTCCCGTCCGGCGTTCGTTCCGATCCACCTGCTTCCGCATCTCCGCCAGGACGGCTCGCTCCCGGTCGCGGAGGCGGTCGGACGGGAAGGGCTTTCGCTGCCGAGCAGTACGTCGCTGACCGACGCGGAGCTCGAGCACGTGATCGGCTCCGTGCGCCGGGCCGTCACCCGCGGCTGAGCGTCAGCTCCCGAGCCTGAACTCGACGACCGGCCACGGGTGAGCCTCGAGCTCGTGCCGGACGACGTCTCGCAGCTCGAGCTCGGTCTCGACGATCGCGAGCTCGCCGTAACCCGGGATGTCGTCCTCCATCACGACGACCGTTTCGGGTCGGAGCCAGGGCGCTGCCGCGCGGAGGATCGCGAGATGCGTGTAGCGCACGCTGTCGATGAGGAGCAGGTCGATCGGCCCGGGCGGGGTCGTCGCGAGGAAGTTCTCCTTCGCCGCGACCGCCTCGAACTCGGGGAGATACACGTCGCGGTCGTCCGGCGCGATGTGCGGCTTCACGGCGCGGTCGAGGTCCTCGCGGTGCATGAAGTACTCGTTGACGACGCGCACGTCGCCGTCGTCGCTCCAGTGTCGTGCTGCCTGCGCGGCCAGGCCGGCGTCCCCTTCGTAGCCGATCAGCTCGAAACTGCAGTCGGCCGCCGTGAGCGGACGATGGATCGCGACGGTGCTTCCCTCGCCACCCCCGGTGCCGACCTCGACGACGAGCCGCACGCGGCCGTCGTGCCAGTCACCTCGCGCGACGATGCCGCCGACGATCGCTTCCAGCTCGGGATTGTCGAGCTGGCCGGTGCTCTGGGCGGGTGGCGTCGGAGGTTCCGCCCGGGCTCTCCGGGACAGAAGTCGCCGAAGCATCAGGCAACTCTAACGAGGTCCGCCGGGACGGCTCAGCGCCGGGCGAAGCGGCCGCCGAACCATCGCTGTCGCACGCCGAGGAGGCCGAGCCGCTCCCGGATGCGGTACTGCGCGCGAAACGGCGCGTCGGCCGCGCGTTCCCACCAGGCGAGGCGACCTCGTAGGCCCGGGGCGACCTTCGTCGCATACTCGCGGTCGAAGCGCGACCGCTCGGCCGACTTCGCCTCGTCGTGCATGTACCGGACTGCGAGCGGCCTGTCGAAGGTCAACGGGAGCACGCCCCCGAGCGCGACCCGGAGCCCGAACTCGGTGTCGAAGACGAAGTTCAGATCCTCGCGGAGCAGACCGAACTCGTCGAAGACGTCGCGCCGCCAGAACGAGGATGCCTGGGGCACGTACCACGGGCCCCGCACCCATCGTCCGCGCAGCCCCGGCGGCGGTTTCGGGTTCCAGAACGTCTCGAGCGTCCCGTCCACCTCGCGGTACTCGGTCGCGCCGGCGACCCAGCGGACGGTCGGATCCGCGAAGTAGGGGAGTGCGGCCTCGAAGGCGCCGGGTAGGTAGTAGTCGTCGCTGTTGATGTAGGCGACGACCTCTCCCGTGGAGCGCTCGATTGCCCGGTTGATCGCCCACGATTGGCCCTGGTCGGGCTCGCTGACCCAGTGGGCGAGCCGCTCGTCGTAGCGGCGGAGGATGTCCGTGGAGCCGTCGGTGGAGCCGCCGTCCATGACGATGTACTCGAGGTCGGGGTAGTCCTGGTCGAGGACGGAGCGCAACGTGCGCTCGAGATACTTCGCCTGGTTCAGCGACGGCGTGATCACCGTCAGGCGCGGCGGCGTCACGGGTCAGGAGTCGCTCGGCCGCGCGATCACGTGGTAGACGCGCTCACCGGCCGGATCGATCGGCGTGCCGTCCGTCCGGCTGAGCGCGTACCCGGCGTCGAGGAGCTCCTGTCGCGAGCCCCACGCCTCGTCGTCGTGGAACTCCACGGCGAGCGCAGGGCGCGCCTCGCGCAGGACGCGGCGCATCCCGGCGAGGACGAGGCCCTCCGCTCCCTCCACGTCGATCTTCACGAAGTTCAGCGCCTCGCCCGGCGAGAACCAGGAGTCGAGGGAGACTGCCGGCACCTCGAGCACCTGCCGGGTCGGCGTGCCCTCGACGTCGTGTCCGAGGACGTTCCACTCCGTGGTGTGGTCGTGCCGGCCGGCGTAGAGAGCGACCGTTTCGCGGCTACCGTCACTTACGGCGGCGTTGACGACCTCCACGCCTGGCGAGCGCTTGAACCGGTCCTGGATCTCCGCTGCATTCGTCGGGTGCGCCTCGAACGCTACGACAAGACCGCGCTTGCCGACGAGGCGAATGAGCGTCGCCGTGATGTTCCCGACATGGGCCCCGACGTCGGCGCACGTCCATCCGGGCTGCACAATCCGCTCGATCGCGGCCGTCAGTTCCGGCTCGTACGGCTCCGCCGCTTCGTGCGCATGCCCGAGTAACCGGTGGTAGACGCTTCTCAACCTTCCTCGAAATGTCGGTGGAAGAACGCGAAGAACCCTTGGGGCGAGATATGAGTCTCCCAGAGCCGGCGGCAGGCGCGCTGCCGTTCCTCGAACTCGTGGTCGTCGAGCGACTCGTGGAACTCGAGCACTCGGTCGCCGATGCGATCGATCTCGGTCTCGTCCACCCACACGCAGTAGTCGCGCCATTCGATGTCGAAATCGAGCGGCAGCACGCAGTCGGTGTCGACGAAGATCGGGATCCGGCCCATGGAAAGGGTCTCGTAGAGGCGATACGAGAAGTTCCCGGCTCCTCGTACGCAGACCATGTAGTCGCTCTCGAGCATGTTGTCCACGTACTCGCGACGTGCCTCCAGCAGCGACGCCGCGTCGCCGAGGGCCCCGGCCCAGAAGGTGCTGCGGAGAATGAAGTTTTGCTCCAGGCGTCGATCGCGGTGCACAGCCACGAGCGCGGCCGTCCGGGGATGGTCGAGGAGGAGGCCACGCCATGTCTCGGTGCCCGGAATGCCGAGAAGCTGACGGATCATTCCGCGTCGCGTCCTCGAGGCCATCCTGTTGCCGCAGAAGCCGACTACTGGCCGAGGACGCCTTGCCCGTGGGCTGAGCTCGCCGCTGAAGTAGCGAAACAGGAAATCCCCGCTCCACGCGGGCAGGGCGAACTCTCTCGGACCGCGCTGCGAGCGGAGGAGCGACGCGCGAAACACCGTGGCGTCGACGGGAAGCGGCTCGGTCGCGTCGGAGCCGTGGAAGATCACGGCAGGCTTGTCCGCGTCGCGGCAGATCGCGACGAAATGCTCTGCGAGCTCGCCGGCCCGGTCCCCTGCCGCCTCCCAGTTCTGTGGGAAGACGCCGACGTCGCATCCGGCGAGGGAGCTCAGACGGAGGAACGACCTGCCGACCTCTGCGTAGTCGTCGAACCGTCCCTCGTCCGGATCATGGGGGGTCCTCGGCGCCCCCCAAAAGGGACTCAAGATGACCGCGTGAGGAGTCGCCTCCGAAGCGAGAAATCTCCTGTCCGAGAAGATCGAGAACATCGACGAGCCTTCATCCGAAAACGTCAACTTGCGCTTCGACGAAGCTCGATCGGCGCAAGAACGTTCGGCTCGCTGGTCCACGAGTGGTCGATGCAAACCATCCCGTAAGCCTGAGACGGCAACCTTCCGGTTCCGAAGTAGTCGCCTTCAACGACCTCCAAGACGCCGGCGTGCTCGACCCAGTCGGCAATCTCGCCGTCGATTTCGCAGAAGATGCTGATCGTGTAGTGGCCAGGCAGGAGCGGAAGCCTCGGAATTGTGCACTTGAACGAGCCTGTACTTCCGAGCTCGGTGATCGCGTCACCCGTCTGGTCGCTCGAGCAATGAACGATGGGCTCCACGAGCGCTCCGTAGACGGTGAGGCCCACCCGGACGCTTGCGGAGGCTGGCGAGCTCGCATAGTCGAGTGCGACCTCGCAGACTCCGCCGGTGCTCATTGATGAGCCGGTGCCGACCCGTATATGGCTGAAGCGAAGGCGTCCATTGCCCTCCCTGTCCATACGCTCGCCCACTTCCACTCGTGCGCTCGACCTTGCATCGTCGACGTAGCGGCCGATCACCTCTCGAGTCGGTCCCTGCAAAGCGATCTCGCCAGCCTTGAGGTACATCGCAGTCGGGCAGATCGCTGAGACGGCGGCGAGGTTGTGGCTGACGAAGAGCACTGTCCGCCCCCCTCCGGCAAGCTCCCCCATGCGGCCCAGGCACTTCTGCTGGAAGGCGAGGTCACCGACCGAGAGCACTTCGTCGACGATGAGGATGTCCGGCTCGAGGTGTGCGGCGACAGCGAATCCGAGCCGGATGTACATCCCGCTCGAGTACCACTTCACCGGCTTGTCTAGGTGCTGTTCCACGCCAGCGAAGGCGACGATCTCGTCCAGGCGGCTGTCGATATCCCGCCGGCTCATCCCGAGGAGGGTTCCGTTCAGGTAGACGTTCTCCCGGCCTGTCAGTTCGGGACTGAAGCCGGTCCCCACCTCTATGAGTGCACCCACACGCCCCGCGACGTCGGCGTAGCCGGTCGTCGGTTCGGTGATCCGGGCGAGGATCTTGAGAAGCGTTGACTTCCCAGCACCGTTGCTCCCGACGATCGCGAGCGAGGAGCCTCGCGGTACGTCGAAGGTAAGATCCCGAAGGGCCCAGATGTGGCCGGATCCTGGCCTTCGTCGGGCGAGCCGGTGCATACGTCGGAGACCGGATTCGAGTCTGCCGAGGCGATATCGCTTACCCAGACCGTGGGCACTGATCGCAGACTCGATCGTCATAACATGTCCACCATGAGTCGCTCGGTTCGCCGGAAAACGAACAATCCCGATGCGGTGGCTCCGACGCCGATGCAGACACTTGTGGCCAAGCCCAGCGGACTCCCGATAGGCAGGCCTAGCAGACACCAGCGGAATCCGGTCGCTACCGCAGTTAGCGGATTGAGGTCGAGGAGCCAGTGGTACCTCTGCGGGACGAGGGACACCGGATAGATGACCGGAGTCGCGTACTGCCAGACCTGCACCAGAAAAGGTACGCCCACCACCATGTCGCGGTAACGGGCCGTGTACGCGGAGAGCCAGAGTCCGACGCCCGTGACGATGAGCACAGCAAGTAAGAGGAATGCGGGGAGAAAGATGATGTGCCAGCTCGGAGCGCGGTGGAAATAGGCGAAGAGGCCGAGCAGAACGAGTAGCCCGAGTATGAAGTCAGCGATGGGTGTGAGACCTGGTGAGATAGGGACGTAGAGGCGGGGGAAGTAGACTTTGGTGATGAGCTGACTGTTCGTGATGAGGCTGGCTGTCATGCCCGTCAGTGCGGAGGAGACATACCCGAAGAGAAGCACTGCCGGCGTGACCCAGAGCGCGTACGGAACGTTGGCGTCGGTCGTGATGTTGGCCAATCCTCCGAAGATCAGGGAGAACACCACGATCGTCATAACCGGTCGGAGAACCGCCCAGGACGCGCCCAGATATGTCTGCCGGTAGCGCGTTTTCAGGTCACGCAGCACGAAGAACCATGCGAGATCCCGGTACCGCCAGAGTTCGGCGACGTCGACCGGCACGATCCACCGAGAGGGCTGGATCCGTCGGACGCTGTTCGCGTGGGCGGAAATGCTGCGCGGGACGAGGGCCTGGGACTTCATCGGCGGGCAAGGATAGCCTTGGCTCTTGCGAGCGAGGCCACCCCAGGCGAGTTAGCGCCGTACGAACCGGCTCCCGAACCAGCGCTTCCGCAGATGAAGGAGGCCGAGCCGCTTGCGCGCCAGGTACTGCGCGCGCAAGGCGGAGTACCCCATCCTGAATGCGAGATCCTGAATGCGCTCCAGCCGGGTGAGCCGCCGGCGCAGTTGTCGTGCGACCTTCCTGTACTCGCGGTCGAAGCGAGCCCGCTCGGCGGACTTAGCCTCGGGGTGGAGATAGCGGACGGCGATCGGTCGTTCGACCATGACCGGTTGAACACCGCTCAGGGCGAGACGCAGGCCGAACTCGGTATCGAAGACGAAGTCGAGATCCTCCCGCAGGAGCCCGTACTCGTCGAACACGTCTCGCCGCCAGAACGACGAGGCCTGGGGGACATACCAGCTGCTGCGAACCAATCCCGGCCGGGATCCGGTAGCTGGAATCGGGAACACAACCGCCTTGAGCGCCCCGTCTGCCTCCCGGATCTCGCAGCCGCCGGCCACCCAGCGGACGGTCGGGTCCTGGAAGGACGGAAGCGCCGCGTCGAAGGCGCCGGGGAGGTAGTAGTCGTCGCTGTTGATGTACGCGATCACCTCGCCGGTGGAGCGCTCGATCGCCCGGTTAATCGCCCACGACTGCCCTTGGTCGGGCTCGCTGACCCAGTAAGCGAGTCGGTCGTCGTAGCGGCGGAGAATCTCGACGGAGCCGTCGGCGGAGCCACCGTCCATGACGATGTACTCGAGATCGGGGTAGTTCTGGTTGAGCACCGAGCGCAGGGTTCGCTCGAGGTACCTAGCCTGGTTCAGCGACGGCGTGATCACCGTCAGGCGCGGCAACGTCACCGCGGCGCGACGAGAAAGAGCCCGAGCGCGTAATAGGCCTGCGAACCTGACTCGGCGAGCGCCACATCGCGCGCCACCGGCTCGAACCGCTCGCCGCTCGGCTTTGCCCAGAAGCCTTCCTCGCGGATCTCCCAGTGCTCCAGCAGGCGACTGAGCCGTTGCTCGCCGTAGATTCGGTGCAGCGGAGCGTAGACCGCGTCGAGGCCCACCGGGATCGTGAGAATCATTTCTCCGTCCGGCTTGACAACGCGCGCCATCTTCTCCATCGCACGGAGGTCACCGTCCGGCTCGTCGGGTGAGCCGTAGCGACCGGCGAGCCCCACGTGCTCGACGGAAGAGCAGTTGATGATCTGGTCGAAGGAGGCGGACGCGAGCTCGAGCTCGTTGAAGTCCCCTTGCACGTACTCGATCCCGTGGGGGTGGAAGGGGTACAGCTCGGGCTCGAGGTCGACGGCGAGGACGTCGTTTCCTGCGAAGGCTGCGCCGAGCGCCATCATCCCGTTCCCCGAGCCAAAGTCGAGCACCCGCCCAGGACCACGCCTGACGTGCGCGAGCGTCCACGTCCACTCGATCTCCCTGTCGCCTGCGAGTGTCCGCTGGGCGGGCGACGACGCGGGCGCTGCCTGCAGCCGCTCGGCGGCGCGCATGAGATGGACGCCGGCGAACCCGGTGGCCCGGACGAGGAACTCGCGAACGGTCACGCGGGCGATCCTAGCCACGAACCCCGGAGCACCCGCCCTAGACTGACATTCCCGAAGCTCCGGGACGCCATGACGATTGAAGACCAGGTCAGCGACTTCTACGAGAAGACCGGTTGGCAGGACGACTCCGGGGAGTACGCCGACGCGCAGCTCTGGGAGGATCTTCGCCCCGCTGCGGCGGCGTACGTGTCCGCGTGTCGGCGCAAGGTGCTCGACTTCCTCCCGGCGAGCGGGGAGCGCATCCTCGACGCCGGCTCGGGGCCGATCCAGTACCCCGAATACGTTGAGTACTCGGCCGGCTTCGCGAAGCGGGTCTGCGTCGACCTCTCGCAGCGGGCGCTCGACGAGGCTCGCGACAAGCTCGGGGATCGCGGCGAGTACGTGCGCGCGAGCCTGCTCGACCTCCCGTTTCCCGACGGCCACTTCGACGCAGCCGTGAGCCTGCACACGATCTACCACGTCGACCGGGAGCGGCAGGAGGACGCCGTGCGGGAGCTGCTCCGCGTGCTGAAGCCGGGCGCCCGCGCGGTCGTGGTCTACGCGAACCCGGACCGACTCGCGGCCCGGCTCATGCGCCTGGCGCGCCGCGGGCGGAGAGGGAGCCCGGACGCCGGGCCGATCTACTTCTTCGCGCATCCGCTCTCGTGGTGGCGGCGGTTCTCCGACGAGGCGGCGGTCGAGATCGTGCCGTGGCGGTCGCTCAACGCGAACGAATCGCGCAGGCTGATTCCCGACAACGCGCTCGGCGCCCGGATGTTCCGAGCGCTGCTTGCATTCGAGAACGCGTTTCCCCGAGCCGCAACCTGGTCGGGCTGCTATCCGATGGTCGTCCTGACGAAGCGCGGGCGGCCCTAGCCGTGGCGGGCGACCCCCCGCTCGTCTCGATCCTCACGCCGTCGTTCGAGCAGGGCCGTTTCCTTCGCGACTGTCTCGACTCGGTCGCGCGGCAGACCTACCCGCGGATCGAGCACGTCGTCGTCGACGGTGCCTCGACCGACGGGTCGGTGGAGATCCTCGAGGAGCGAAGTGACGCCGTGCGGTGGACGAGCGAGCCGGATCGGGGACAGGCCGACGCGGTCAACAAGGCGTTCGAGGCCAGCACCGGCGAGATCGTCGGCTGGGTCAACAGCGACGACGGGCTCTTCGCCGTGGACACGATCGCGCGGGTCGCCGCCGCATTCGCCGAGAACCCGGACGCGGGAGTCGTGTACGGCGACGCAGCGCTCGCCGACGAGGACGGGCGCATCCTCCGCCACCACCGCTCGCGCTGGCCGGACGGCTCGCTGCCCCTCGCCTCCCCGCTCGTGCAGCCGGCCGCATTCCTCCGCCGGTCGGTCATCGAGCCGGGAGAGCCTCTGCTGCGGATCGAGCTCAACCGCTTCCTCGACTACGAGCTCTGGTTGCGCCTGCGCGCACGCGGTGTCCGTTTCGTGCACCTCCGCTCAGTGCTCGCGGTCGACCGCGACCATCCGGACCGCAAGGTCAGGACGACGGACGACGTCTTCGTCCGCGAGAGCGCGCAGCTCGTCGAGGAGTACGGGCCCGTGTTCGCAGTGCCACGCTCCCGCCGCGTCGGGGGCCTGGTCCGCAGGTTGCAGGGGCTGCCCGAGGTCTGGGCCTGGGAGCGGCACGAGCCGGCGTTTCCCTGGCGCGTGGACGGGCGGGCGCGTCGCCTGCTTCGGCACGTGGCGAAGCTCGATCCGGTCCAGCTGAGCGCCGAGCAGCGGCGCTACGGACGAGAGGTCGCCGGTGTCAAGCGGCGTCTCTCCTGACCGCCTGCAGCGTCAGCTTGTTGCCGACGGCGCCCGCGACCGCGTTGAAGGCGCGCAGCGCGGCGACCGTGACGGAGCGGACGCCCGGGAGCGAGAGGGCACGAGCCGCGCGCCCCGGCTCGTGCCGGTAGACCATCGCGTAGCGCTCGATCCTCACGACGTCGAAGCCCGCCGCCGACACGTCCGCGGCGAGCGTCTGCGGATCCATTCTCGCGATGAAGTTGCCGGCCTCCTCGTAGTGCTCGGAGAGCCCGACCCGCGCCGCGAGCAGCGTCGCGCGGGCCCGCGCGGGCTCGTTGATCGACACCGCGAGCCGGCTCGTCCGCAGCATCTCCCGCAGCCCGGCCTCGGGCGAGTCGAGGTGGTGGAGCCCGTCGTGGACGTAGAGCAGGTCGACGGAGCGGTCACGGAGCGGCAGCGCCTCGGCGTCGGCGACGACCGGGAGCACCTCGAACCCGTAGCGCTCCGCCCGTTGCCGCGTGCGCTGGGCGGCGCCGAGCGAGATGTCCGTCGACATGACCGAGGCGCCGGCGCGGGCGAGGAACTCGGCGTCCATCCCGGAGCCGCCGCAGATCGTCGCTGCCGTCATCCCCGCGGCCGGAACGGGAAGACCGGCGAGGCTGCGACGGAACTTCTCCGCGAGCAGCCAGCGGTAGAGCCAGGGCGTCCCGTGCGGCCGGCTCACCTCGAACTCGGGGTCGGCCTCGTCGAAGTACGCCGCCTGCTCGTCCTTCTGCCCGGCCGCGCCGTCGTTCTCCGGCGGCCGGAGGACGGGGATGCCGTCGGCGATCTCGTAGGCGGCGCCGCACCCCGTGCAGCGGGCGGCCCGATCCTGCCACTCCAGGTCGCTCCGGCAAGCGGGGCACACGAGCAGTTGCAGGAGGGCGTCGGCTTGCACGGTTCGCTCGGCGCAGGCTAGCCTCGCCACGCCTCGATGAAGGTCCTCTGCGTCGTCCACTACGCCAACTTCGGCGGTCCGCACAACGAGGCGCTGCGGCTCAGAGAGCCTCTGCGCCGTCAGGGCTGGGAGATCGAGGTCGCGATCCCGGACGAGCCTGGATCTGCGGCGGAGCGGCTCGGCGCGGAGGGCGTGCCCGTCCACGTGCTGCCGCTCTCGCGGCTGCGGGCCTCGCCCGACCCGCGGTTGCTCGGGCGGTTCCTACGGGACTTTCGGCCCACTGTCCGCGGACTCGAGGCGACGATCGAGGCGGCCGGCGCCGACGTCGTGCAGATCGGCGGCCTCGTGAACCCGCATGCCGCCTTCGCCGCGCGCCGCGCGGGAGCCGCGGTCGTGTGGCAGATCGTCGACTCACGGGCTCCGGCGACTCTGCGGCGCCTTGCGATGCCCTTCGTCCGGCGCCTTGCGGACGCGGTCATGTTCGACGGCGAGGCGCTCATCGAGCTCCACGGCGGTCGCGACTCGCTCGCTGCGCCGGTGTTCGTCTACTTTCCTCCTGTCTCCACCGCGCGGCTCGTCCCCTCGACGGAGCATCGCAAAGAGGTCCGCGAGGAGCTCGGGATCCCGGCGGACGCCCCGGTGGTCGGAATGGTCTCGAGTTTCAACCCGATGAAGGGCGTCGAGCACTTCCTCGACGCCGCGGCGCTGGTCGCGGAGGCTCGTCCCGACGCCTGGTTCGTGCTCGTGGGGGGCGCGCCGGAGTCTCACCGTTCCTACGAAGAGCGGCTGCGTCGCCGCGCAGCCGAGCTCGCGCTGCCGAACCCGGTCGTGTTCGCCGGGGAGCGCACCGACGTCGAGCGCTGGTATCCGGCCTTCGACGTCGACTTGATCACGTCGCTGCCTCGCTCCGAGGGCACCACGACGACGGCGATGGAGGCGCAGGCGTGCGGCATCCCCGTCGTCGCGACGCAGGTGGCCGCGGTGGCGGAGGTGGTCGCCGACGGCGTCACGGGCCTCCTCGTCCCGCCCGAGGAGCCGCGAGCGATCGCCGACGCGGTCCTGGAGCTGCTCGGCGACGACACGCTGCGGAGGCAGATGGGGGCGGCCGGCCGGAAGGCCGCCGTGGAGCGGTTCGACTCCGAGCGGGCTGCCGACGTCTATGTGCGGGCGTACGAGGCCGCCCTCTCCCACGCGGGCAGGCGCCGAGCTACTTGACCTTGTCGCCCTTGGTGTGAGGGTGCTTATGAGGGGACGGGGGGTTGACCTGGATGGACGCGATGAGCTCGACCATTGTGGTCTGCGCTACGTGTGGCGCATCCGGCCCGAGCCAGAGGATCGCGCGATAGTCCCGTCCCTTGACGCTGAAGATTGAACCGCCCTGCTCCGTGGCCCTCGGCAGTCCGGTGATGTTGGGGTAGTCCTTGAGGTCGTGCGGCAAGCGGTTGATCGCGGCGTGGCCTCTCTGGCGGGGAATCTGGTAAAGCTCGAAGAAGATGCCGTCCACCGGGAACGTCGCGCCCGGCCCGCCGAGCTCGGGGTCCCGCTTGAGCGGGTAGCTAGCGACGACGACGCCGTTAACTCGGACGCCGTGCCTTCCGGAGACCGCGTGGCGCGAGCTGACGAAGTAGCGCTGGTGGAAGTTTCCCGGGTATCCGAACCGGACGTCACCGACGACCGCAGCCTTCGTCGGCTGGCCGGCCGCGATCGACCCTACGAACTGTGGGGGCTTGGCCACAAACGCGGCTGCGCCGATCGCGATGCCGGCGACAGCTGCTGCCGGCAGGGCGAGGCCGACGCGGAGCCAGGAGGACGATCGGAAGTCGATGCGCGTGACGAGGACGCCCAAGGCGAAGGCGTTTAGCGGATTGTCCTGCAGGTGTGTGGCGGCGGCAAACGCTGCAGTGATCCCGAGGAGCGGCAGCGCCGCATAGACGACCGGCGTCGGGTCGCGGCGTTCAAGCGCCGTTTCGAGCGCGCGTATGCCGAGGAGCGCAGCGCCCATCACGAATGCGGCCAGCCAGGCGAAGCCGAGCAAGCCATACTTGAGCAGGAACTCGTAGGGCAGGTTGTGGATTTCCTGCACGTGGGCTAGATCTCGCCCGCCGTAGACGAGCGTGTTGGCAAAGATCGCCGGTGCGTTCGTCTCGTCGACGGATCCGCCGAGACCGCGTCCGAAGACGAACGAGACTGGGGAGCTCCGGATCGCCGATCGAACCTGGTACGCCTCGTAGCTCCGCCCGACGTTCGACGGGTCGCTGCCGCGGTACTGGCCACGCAGGGTCGCACCGTCTGCGGTGAAAGCAATGAACCCCGCAAGCGCGACCACAGCCAGGCATGCGACGAGCCACTGCGGCATGAGCGGTCGCAGGCGGACGAGAAGATAGGCGATGACCCCGAGCGCGGCCGCGAGTTCGATTGCGGTCGTCGTGCCCGACCCGTGCTTGATCGCGAGGACGTCGGCGCCGAGCAGGACGAGTGCAAGGCCGGGCTTGAGGAAGCCCGTCGCTCGCGGCTGGAGCAGGGCGAACGCCAGCGCTGCGGCGCAAGCGGCCTCCAGATACGTGAAGAGTGGCGTCGTGTCCCAGACAAGGATTCCCTGGGCCACCGCCAGTGCGAGGAGCAGATCCACGAGCTCGCTTGCCCCCAGACGGCTGGCCTCTGCGGTGACTGCCCGGCCGGCGATGTAGGCGAAAACGAAGAACACGACCAAGCCGAGGTCCTGCGCGATGTAGGACTTCGGCGCATGGTGGACGAGACCGAGGACGAGATCGGGCGCGATGAACAACGCGTATGCCGCGAAGAGCCAGTCCATCGTGGTCGCGTCGCGCCAGACGAGCGCTCGGTCCCGCCACAGCGCACGAGACCTGAGGCGAATGGGGAGTGCCTGCAGCACCACCGGTGCGAGCAGCACGAACATCAGCGGCAGCGCGATTCGCGTGTCGAGGCCCGAGTTCACGAAGCCGTTGGTGGTCGAAAGGCGCGTCAGTATCCAGTCGCCGCCGACGGAGACGGCCACCATCGCTCCGACGAGCGAGCGGAAGTAGCGGCGAGCTGGATCAGGCGTCAGTCGGCGGACGACGAGGATGATGGCGATGCCGGCGAACGCGGCTCCGGCCGCCGCCAGCCGGCGGTCGTTGTTCGCCTGTGCAAGCGTTACGACCGCCGAACCGAGCAGCCAGACAGCGCCGGTGGCAAGGTTGCTGCGTTGAGCGCGGCGAGCCGGGCGATCCGTCGTGACTGCGCCCGCCACCAGACCCTCCTTCACGCTCACGTCGACGAGTGTAGCCCTCCTTTGTGAGAACGGACCTCGTGCTTCGCGGGCGCCGTTCTTGAAGCTTCCGTAAAGGGCGGCGGTGGGCGCCGACGCGTCCGCTAGCGTGTGCCGCCGTGCCGTTGAGGGTCTCGCGGAGGTCGCTGTGGGTCGGTGTCGCAGGTGCCTGCGCCCTCGGGCTTGCGCTTGCCGGTGGTACGGCGAGCTACGCCAGTGCCGGGGGCCGGCTTCGCACGACACAGCAAGTCCACACGTACAGCACCAAGTCGACGCTTCCTCTCCGTACGTCCCTGCTCGATCCCTATTCGTTCACCGGCACCCAGCAGGAGACCGCGTTCCAGATGGCGCACGCCGCCGGCGTGAGTTATGTCCGCCTCGTTGTGCCCTGGTCGGAAGTCGCGCCGAGCGCCCGTCCGAGCGACTTCGTACCGACCGATCCCAAATCTCCGTACTACAACTGGGCCTGGTTGGACCGCACCGTCGAGGCGATGGTGGCGAACCGGCTTACGCCGATGCTCGACATCACGAGCGCTCCGAGCTGGGCTCTCGCGCGGCAGGGCAACGGCCGCACGGCGGGCGCGCCGAGCGCGAGTCAGCTCGCGGCTTTCGCGAAGGCTCTGGCTCTCCGCTACGACGGCTCCAACGGCGAGCCGCCGGTGCACGTCTACCAGGTCTGGAACGAGCCCAATCTCAGTCTCGACCTCTCCCCGATCAAGGCGGCGAGTGTCTACCGGGGGATGGTGAACGCGTTCGCCGCCGCCGTCCACGGGGTCAGTCACTCGAACCTCGTCGTCGCCGGGGCGCTGGATCCGTTCGAGAACCTGGCGAACACGTTCGTCTCGCAGGCTCCGCTCGCGTTCATGCGCTCGTTCCTCTGCCTCTCGATGGGAAATCCCAAGGCGAAGAGCCCCGCGAAGAGGAAGCCCCGAGCGACCTGCAAGGCCAAGGTGCACTTCGACGCCTGGTCACACCACCCGTACACCTTCGGTGGGCCGTTCGGACACGCGAAGCGCAAGGACGACGTCTCCCTCGGCGATCTGCCGAAGATGCGGGACATGCTCCGCACCGCGGCGAAGCTCCACCGCGTCGTCTCCTCGCGCCCCGTGCAGTTCTGGGTGACCGAGATCGGCTGGGACACGAACCCGCCGAGGAGGCACGGGGTGCCGCTCGGCCTCGAGGCGCGCTGGACGTCGGAATCGCTGTACCAGATGTGGCACTCGGGCGTGTCGCTCGTCACTTGGTTCCTGCTGCAGGACCAGGCGAGCCCGAGCGCGTACCAGTCGGGTCTCTTCTTCCACTCGAAGACGCTGAAGCAGGCGAAGCCGAAGCCGATGCGGACCGCCTACCGCTTCCCGTTCGTCGCCTACCTCGGCCAGGGGACCGTGCAGGTCTGGGGACGCGACGCGACGAGCAAGAAGACGCTCGTCACCGTTCAGGAACGGCACGGAACGCACGGCCGCTGGAGGACCGTCGCGCGGATCCGCGCGAACCGGTCCGGGATCTTCCTCGCGACGCTGCGTCTCCACGCGGCCACGACGGACTGGTTCAGGGCGACCGCAGCAGGCTCCGGGAAGTCCCTGGCCTTCTCGCTCGCGGTGCCGAAGAACCAGCGGTACGGACCCTGGGGCAACTGAGCGGCTTCCCCGGAATCCCTTCTCCGCTAACGCTGTAAAGGCTTCGCAAGGACTTCGGCGACCCTGCCGTATCGCGGCTAGCTTGTCCGCCGGTGGGGGTCACCAGTCGCAACCTCTTCGTACTCGTCGCAATCGTGGTCTTGGCCGCGACGGCGGCGTCGTCCGGCTCGGCCAGCGCGCGCCACGCGTCGAATGCCGTCCGGACGTACTCGACGCATGGCACTGCTCCTCTGCGGACGTCGCTCGACGATCCGTTCACGTTCACCGGGGCGCAGAGGGCCGCCGGATTCCTGAAGGCCGCGTCGGCCGGCGCCTCGTACGTCCGGATGATCGTGCCCTGGAATCTGATCGCGCCTTCCTCGCTGTCCTCCGATTTCGACGCGGCCGATCCCGCGTCGAAGGACTATTCGTGGGGCTGGATGGACAGCACGGTCGATGCCGCCGAGAAGGCAGGTCTGACGCCGATCCTCGACATCGCACGCGCGCCGGACTGGGCGCTGGCCAAGAAGCACGGCAAGCGCATCAACACGCCCAAGATCTCGTCGCTCGGCCAGTTCGCCAAGGCGGTCGCGCTCCATTACGACGGGAAGCACGATGCACCGGCCGTCCACGTCTTCCAGGTCTGGAACGAGCCGAATCTCAGCCAGGACCTGTCGCCCGTCAACGCGGCCACCTACCGCTCGATGGTGAATGCCGTCGCGACGTCCGTCCACGGGGTCAGCAGGTCGAACCTCGTTGTCGCCGGCGGCCTCGACCCGTTCGGGCACAAGGGGAAGACCTGGAACTCCGTCTCCCCGCTCGCCTACATGCGCTCCCTCCTCTGCGTCTCGATGGGGAATCCCAAGGCGAAGTCGGCACGGCTACGGAAGCCTCACGCGACCTGCAAGGCGCGGGCGCAGTTCGACGTCTGGTCGCACCACCCGTACACGTTCAACGGCCCGTTCGGCCATGCGAGGCGGAAGGACGACGTCTCCCTCGGCGACCTGCCGGAGATGCGCTCGGTCCTGCGCACCGCGCTCAAGCTGCACCGGATCTCGTCCAGGCACGGCGTCCAGTTCTGGGTCACCGAGTTCAGCTGGGACACGAAGCCGCCCCGCCGCCACGCAGCGCCGGTCAGCCTCGCGTCGCGCTGGACGGCGGAGGCGCTGTACCAGATGTGGAGGTCCGGCGTCTCGCTCGTGACGTGGTTCGGCCTCGAGGACAAGGGCGGCAAAAGCCCGTATCAGAGCGGCCTCTACTTCCACGCGAAGTCGCTCGAGAACGCCCGCGCGAAGCCGGTGCGGACCGCCTTCCGCTTCCCGTTCGTCGCCTATCTCGGCCACGGCAAGATCACCGTCTGGGGCCGGAACGCGACGAGCAACAAGCAAATCGTGACCATCCAGCGCCGCCTCGGCACGCACGGGCACTGGCGGTCGGTGGCGCGGATCCGCTCGAACGCCGCGGGGATCTTCCAGGCGAAACTCGAGGTCTCGGCAACGGGTAAGGACTGGCTCCGCGCCAGGGCTGCCGGCTCGGGCAACTCACTCGCGTTCTCACTGACGCGGCCCTCGCCGAAGCTCCGTTACGGCCCCTGGGGCAACTGAGCCGCCCTCGCCGCTAGCGTTCGGCCGCGAGATGGTCGCGGCTGTCGTCCTGTTCTGGGCCTCGCTCGCCGCGCTCGCGTGGACGCATGCTCTCTATCCGCTCGCGATCGCGCTCCTGGCGCGCGCCAGAACGAGGACGGTCGCGCGTGACGACGCCTACCTCCCGTCGGTCGCTCTCATCGTGACCGCGTACAACGAGGAGGACGCGATCGAGCGCCGCCTCGAGAATCTCCGCGGCCTCGACTATCCGCCGGAGCTGCTCGAGCTCGTGGTCACCTCCGACGCGTCCACCGACCGCACCGAGGAGCTCGCCGAGGGGGCGGGTGCGCGCGTGATCCGCAACGCGCGCGGGGGCAAGGTCGCAGCGCAGGACGCCGCCGTGCGCGCCACGGACGCGGAAGTCGTCGCCTTCTCCGACGCGAACGCGACCTGGGCTCCCGACGCCCTCCGGAAGCTCGTCCGGAACCTCGCCGACCGGGGAGTCGCGTATGTCTGCGGCCGCCTCAGGCTCGAGTCCGCAGACGGTGCGAACAAGGAAGGTGTCTACTGGCGGTACGAGCTCGTGACCCGCGCGGGGGAGTCGCGGCTCGGCTCGGTTACGGCCGGCAACGGCGCGATCTACGCGCTCCGGCGCTCCGACTACGCGGAGGTCGACCCGCGCTTCGGCCACGACCTCGCCCTCCCGTACCTGATGGTGCAGCGCGGCCGCCGTGCGGTCTACGAGCCGGAGGCGCTCGCCCTCGAGCGGCCTACGCCGACGAACGAGACCGAGTACCGGCGCAAGGTGCGGATGTTCGAGCACTCGTGGCTCATCGTCCTCCGCGGCCGGATGCTGCGCGGCCAGCCGCCGGGCTACCTCCTCGCGCTCCTCTCCCACCGGCACCTGCGCTACGCGAGCGGGCTGCTCCACCTGATTCTGTTGGGCAGCTCGCTCGCCCTACTCGCACACGGCACGGTTTACGCTGTCCTTCTCGGCCTGCAGCTCGGCCTCCTAGCGGCCGCGCTTGCCGGCGTCGGGATCGCCCGCTACTACGTCCTGATCACATGGGCCACCGTCGTCTCGCTCTGGAACTACTTCCGCCGCGGCGCTCCGGCGACGTGGACGCCTCAGCGCGAGAGGGTCGCCTGAACCAGGCCGTCGAGACGCAGGGCGTCGCCCTGACCCGTCGTCCGACAGCAGCTGAGGCCGGATTCGCCCTCGCGTGCTTCGTCGCCTCGGCCGCGACGGTGCAGAAATACGGGGGAACCGCAGGCACGCTCGTGTACCTCGTGGTGCTGCTCGGCGGGGTGCCGCTGTTCCTGCGCACGGCGGTGCGCCATTTCCCACATCTTCCGATGTCGGCGATCGTTCTGATCGCGGTCGGGAGCCTCCTCCTGCTGGCAGTGCTCTTCTTCGTGCTCTACCCGCACGCGAACACACACGCCGCAGGAGTGGGGAGCGATCGGGACGACGCCGCGGACATGGGTGCTCATGCGCTGCTGCGCGGCCAATGGCCGTACTACGGACGAACGTATCTCGGTGGGCACGTCTCCCAACTACCGGGCCTGCTGGTGCTCGCGGTGCCCTTCGTCGCGCTCGGCCACAGCGCCTACGCGGCGTTCTTCTGGCTTCCAGTCCTGTTCGGGCTCCTGTCGCGTTTGCGAGGAGAAGGGCGAGTGCCGCTCATCCTCACGTTGCTCGTGCTGATCGCGTCGCCGGTCGTGGTGCGAGAGGTCGTGACCGGGGGCGACCTGCTTGCGAACACGGTCTCAGTGATGCTCGCGATGTGGTTTGTCGCGGCCGCACTCGTGCGTGACTACCGGTGGAGGCTCGTGCTCGCCGACGTGTTCCTCGGCTTCGTCCTCTCGTCGAGGGTCAACTTCCTCTTCATCCTGGTGCCGCTCGCCGCGCTTGCGTGGAAGCGGTTCGGCGTGAGACGCGCGCTCGACTTCCTGGTGCCCACCGGTGTTGGCTTCTTGGCCGTGACCCTGCCGTTCTATGTCGGAAAGTCGTCGTTCCCGCCGTTCGCGGCGAGTGACCACCTCGCCAGCTTCGACGGCAACGTTCCCGGTGGAGAGGCGCTCGTCATCGCGGCTGCGATCGTGCTCGCGATCATCCTGGCCTTGGTCGCGCAGCCCAACCTCGGGAGCGTGTTCGCCCAGGCTGCGACCGTCCAGGCGTTCTTCATCGTCGCCGTCGCGGTGCACGATGCGATAACGGCCGGGGCGCTCGATCTCACGGAGCTGGCGCCGGGATACGGACTCCCGGTCGCATTGCTCGCGCTGGGGGCGCTGACGTGCGCGACGCCCTACTTTCGCAGCCTGGAGGGATCCGTCCCGCAACGCGTCGGCCGCGTCAAAGCCGCCGCCCGAGCGGCTGACTGATGAACCGCGCCGCCGACGTCGCCCTCGCGGGCGGGGGGCTGCTTCTCGCGTCGCCCGTCCTCGCGCTCGCCGCGCTTGCGGTCAAGCTCGAGGACGGCGGACCCGTGCTCTACCGGCAGACGCGTGTCGGCAGGGACGGCGCCGACTTCCAGCTGCTCAAGCTGCGGACGATGGTCGTCGGCGCCGAGACGCTGGGCGCCGGCCTCGCGGTCAATCGCGGCGATCCGCGCATCACCCGGGTGGGGCGGCTCCTGCGCAAGCTCTCGCTCGACGAGCTGCCGCAGCTCTGGAACGTCGTCTGCGGCGAGATGAGCGTGATCGGCCCACGTCCGACGCTCCGCTACCAGGTCGAGCAGTACGACGAGCGGCAGCGGCGGCGCCTCGACGTGAAACCGGGCGTCACCGGCTGGGCACAGGTGAACGGCCGGGCTTCGCTGCCCTGGGCGGAGAGGATCGAGCTCGACGTCTGGTACGTCGAGCACCGCTCACCGCTCCTCGACCTGAAGATCCTCGCCCGCACGCCGTTCGCGCTCTTCAGCGGCACGTACAAGGGAGAAACAGGCGGCTGGCACACAATGCCGTAACGCGCCCGGGCTATCCTCGACAGCAGTGGCGCCCCTGAACATCCTCGTGACCGGGGCGTGCGGCGTTACGCCGAGGGCGATCGTCCGCTCCCTCCGCGCGAGCCGTGCTTTCTCGGACGCGACCCTCGTCGGCGCCGACCGCGGAGGCAACTGGTACGGCTTCTACGAAGGCCTCTACGACCGCGTGTACCGCGTGTCCGGGCCGAGCGATCCCGGTTATCCCGAGCTCGTCGCCGAAATCTGCCGGAGCGAGAGCATCGACGCGGCCGTCGTCGGGCCCGAGGCGGAGGTGCTCTTCTGGAGCGGGCGGGAGTTTCCCGTGCCGGCGCTGTTGCCTCCGCCCGGTCTCGTCGAGATCGCCATCAGCAAGAGCAAGCTCTACGACGCCCTGCGTGAGACAGGCCTCGTGCCGCGCTACCGCATCGTGAGCCGGGACGATCTGCTCGCGCGGAGCGGCCTCGACCTCGACGGCGGCCCGGCGTGGCTCCGCGACTACTCCGACGCGTCCTCGAGCGGCATCGGCTCGATCCAGGTGACAGAGCCGGAGGAGGCGTACGCATGGGCCTACCTCAACCCGGAGATCCCGAGCTACATGGTCGCCGAGCACCTGCCCGGCCGGAACATCGCGTGCTCGCTCCTCTTTCACGACGGCCGGCTGCTCAAGGCGGGCTGTTACGAGCGGCTCGAGTACTTCATGGGACACCTCGCCGTCTCTGGTGTGACCGGGAACATCAACCGCGGGCGTCTCGTCAACGACGAGCGAGCGCGCACGCTCGCCGAGCAGGCGCTTCGCTTCCTCGCCGAGATCACGGGCGAGCCCGTGCACGGCCTCCTCACCGTCGACCTCCGCGAGGACCGCACCGGCGCGCTCAAGATCACGGAGATCAACGTCCGGCACGTCGCGGCCACCTCGGCTCTCGCCGCCGGCGGGGCGAACATGGCCGAGGCGCAGGTCCTCGCGACGCTCGGCCGGCTCGACGAGATCGGCGAGCCCGTCCCGCACTTCCCCGACGACAACGTGATCCTGCGCGACATCGACGGCGTGCCGCTCTGGCTCACGGACTACCGGGAGCTCGCGGTCGGGGAGCACGCGTGAGACGCCGGATCGTCGTCCTGGTCGCTCTCGCTGCGCTGCTCGCCGGCTGTGCGGGCGCGCACCATCGTCGGGCGGTGTCTCCGTCCTCCGCGAAGCCGAAGCCCAAGGTGAGCCACGCGCACCGGTCCGTCCACCACCGCCGCGTGAAGCTCTTCGTGACGGTCCTCGACGGCGATCGCCGCGTCCGCGTGCACGGTGCGCGCGTAAGGCTGTGGGGCGAGAGCCGGCGCAGCGACCGGCACGGAGTCACCGAGTTCAGAGCGCCGCGACGGCGGCTCGAGGTCTCCGTCTCGGCGCTCGGCTACACGTCTACCACCTTCCGGGTGAACTTCCCGCACCGGCGCCGCCAGACGCTCCGCATCTACCAGCCGGACCTGCAGTGGCCTCTCTACGGCGCGACGAACGCGCGGACGCAGGCACCCGCGCGCATCCGGCTACGACCGCCGTTCCGGCTCGTCTGGAGCCGGGGGATGGGGCACCTGATCGAGTTCCCGGCCGTCGTCTGGAACGGCTTTGCGTACATCGGGAACCAGCGCTCGACCGTCCACGCGATCTCGATGCGCTCCGGCAAGGTCGCCTGGCAGCACGACACGGCGGGTGCTCCGCGCATGGCGTCCTCGCCCGCGGTCGACGGCGACGAGGTCGTCTACCACACGATGGGGGGCCGGGTGTATGTCCTCGACCGTAGGAACGGACACCTGAAGTGGAGCTGGAACGCCGGCTCGGCCATCGAGTCGTCGCCGGTGGTCGTGAAGGGAATCGATTACTTCGGCACCGCAAGCGGCGAGATGTACGCGCTCGACCTGCGCAGGCACACGCTGCGGTGGCGGCGCTACCTCGGCGCGAAGATCACGTCGAGCGCCGCGCTCGCCGGCACGCGGCTGTTCATCGGCGACTACGCCGGCCGGATCTGGGCGCTCTCGCCGAGGACCGGCGCGACTCGCTGGGTCGGCAGCGTGAACGGCAAGGTCTACGGCACTCCCGCGGTCGCGCACGGCCGCGTCTTCGTCCCGTCGTCGACCGGCAACTCCCTCACCGCGTTCACGACGAGCGGCCGCTATCTGTGGCGGGACACGGCGGGTTACTACGTCTACTCGTCCCCGGCGGTGGCGGGCGGCGTCGTCTGCTTCGGCTCCTACGACGGCTGGTTCTACGGCGCCTCGACCGTGACGGGCCGCATCCTGTGGCGCGTTCCGACCGGTGGTGCAATCTCCGGAGCCGCCGTGATCGTGGACGGCGTCGCCTACGTGGGGAGCTTCTCGCATCGCATCGTCGGCGTGAACGTCCGCACCGGACACCGGGTGCTCACGTTCCCGCACGGCCAGTACGTGCCGGTGTCGGGAAACGGGATGCGGCTGCTGCTGAACGGCTTCTCGCGGATCTACGCCGTCGAGCCGCGCCGTCCCCGCTCCCGACGGCTGGCGCACTGAGCCTCGGCCCGCTTCCTAAGAGCGCCTTCATGTCCGTCGGCTATCGTCGCCACTCGTGACAGCGCCTGCTCCCCCCTCGCACGGCTTCGATCCGGAGGCCGAGCAGGAGGTCGACTTCGCGAAGTACGTCCGTCTCCTGGCCGTCCGCTGGTGGCTGCTCGCGGCGGGAGTGGTCGCCGGCGCGGTTATCGGCTACCTCGTCTCGCTCGGCGGGACGCAGGTCTATGCGGCAACCGCGACGCTCTACCTCGGCCAGCCGTACTCGGCCAGCGGCACCGTCGCCCTGCAGTCGCCGCAGACGAATCCGTCCACGGTCGGCACGGTCGTCCACAGCCAACAGGTCCAGCAGGCGGTGGCCGTCCACTGCAAGGCAAGCGTGAAGGACTTTCGCAAGGGGATCTCGACCAAGACGGTCACCGGCTTCATCGCCAAGAACGGCCAGACTCCGCTCGTCCAGCTCACCGTCCAGGCGAAGAAGGCGAAGGTCGCCCAGTGCGCGGCGAACGGGCTCGCGAATGCGGCCGTGAAGAAGCTCAGCTCCTACGCCGACCAGAAGATCTCGACTCTGAGCAAGCAGATCGAGTTCGACAACAGCGACATCAAGACGATCACCGCCGCGATCTCGAACCCCGCCATCGCATCCACCGACAAGCTGATCCTCGAGACGACGCTCCGCACGGACCAGCAGGACAAGATCGCTGCGACCCAGCTTCTCTCGCAGGCCAAGCAGGTGGAAAAGCCGCACGTGCTCGTCGGCGCGGCGGCGCGCAAGGTAACGGCGCGCAGCCGGCGCAACACCGTCGTCGTCGCCGCCCTGATCGGGCTGATCCTCGGCGCGCTCGCAGCGCTCCTCTGGGACAGCGTCGTCCCGCGGCTCGCACCGCGCAACGGCGACTGACTTAGGCTCTCGCTCGTGTTCGAAGGGAAGCGCGTCGGGGTGGTCGTCCCCGCGTACGACGAGGAGGTGCTGATCGGCGCGACCATCGGCGGCATCCCGCCTCTCGTGGATCGGATCATCGTCGTGAACGACGCCTCCACGGACGGCACGAGCGAGCGCGCCGGGGAGGTCGGCGATCCGCGCGTCGAGGTGCTGTCGCACGAGCGGCGCGGCGGGGTCGGAGCGGCGATCCTCACCGGCTACCGCAAGGCGCTCGCCGAGGGGCTCGACGTCGTCGTGGTGATGAACGGCGACAACCAGATGGACGCGGACGACCTGCCCACGCTCGTCGAGCCGGTTGCGCGCGGCGAGCTCGATTACGCGAAGACGAACCGCCTCTTCACCGGCCAGGCGTGGCAGCTCATCCCGAAGACGCGGTTCTTCGGCAACGCCGTCCTCTCGATGCTGACGAAGATCGCGTCGGGCTACTGGCACGTCGCCGACTCGCAGTCCGGGTACACGGTGATCTCGCGGGAGATGCTCGAGCGGCTCGACCTCGACCATGTCTACACGAGCTACGGCTTCCCGAACGACATGCTCGTCCATCTCAACGTCTGGAACGCGCGGGTGCGCGACTTTCCGTCGCGTCCGATCTACGGGGTCGGCGAGCGCTCCAACATGCGCTATCGCCACGTCGTGCCGAGGATCGCGTGGCTGCTGGTGCGCGGCTTCTTCTGGCGGCTCTGGGAGAAGTACGTGAAGCGCGACTTCCACCCGCTCGTGTTCTTCTACGTCATGGGATTCATCGCGACGATCGCGGGCGTGGGGCTCGGGTTCGTCGTCGTCGGGTTCCGGATCGCCGGCGACTCTATTCCCGTCGCGACGGTCGTGCTCGTCGCGCTGCTCGTGATCTCGGGGCTCCAGTTCATCCTGTTCGCCATGTGGTTCGACATGGAGAGCAACAAAGACCTCCGCTGACCGCTCGGCCTCGTCCCGGCGGGACAGGTCCCGGTGCCGGGCTCGCGGCCATGTCCGCACCGGACAGGCTTGCGGCGCGGCCGCGCTCCATCACGTGATGCGGGGCTTTTAGGGCCACGTCCGCGTGCCTGGCACCAAGACGTGGCCGCACGAGACGGGCTTCGCCACAGCTAGCATCGCCCCGTGCCAACCGCACTCGTAACGGGAGGCGCCGGCTTTCTCGGCTCGCACCTCTGCGAATACCTCCTCGAGCGCGAGCACCGCGTCATCTGCGTCGACAACCTCGTCACCGGCTCGCTGCACAACATCGAGCACATCCGCGACGACCGGTTCCGCTTCGTGCCGCATGACGTCTCCGAGCCGATCTACATCGAGGAGCCCGTCGACTTCGTCTACCACTTCGCGGCGCTCGCGAGCCCGCAGGACTACCTGCGGATGCCGCTCCACTCGCTCAAGGTCGGCTCATACGGGACGCATCACGCGCTCGGGCTCGCGAAATTCAAGCGCGCGCGCTTCCTCGTCGCCTCGACGAGCGAGGTCTACGGCGACCCGCAGGTGCACCCGCAGCCGGAGACGTACTGGGGCCACGTCAACCCGATCGGCCCGCGCGGCGTCTACGACGAGGCGAAGCGCTACGCGGAAGCCCTGACGACCGCCTACCGAACGGCCTGCGGGGGCAATACCGGGATCGTGCGGATCTTCAACACGTACGGCCCCAGGATG
>JAICSH010000043.1 GCA_025936995.1 Thermoleophilia bacterium
CGCGCAGGGCGCGGAGATCCTCATCCGGCAGCTCGCGATCTTCACCGACCTCGAGAAGATCGAGGGCTTCGGCGAGTCGGCCGCGACTGCGGCCGACGCCACCCGCGACACTCCGGGCTTCTCGCTAGCAGACGGCATGGAGAACTTCCCGATCGAGGAGCTCGAGCTCGGCGTCCGCTCGTACAACTGCCTGAAGCGGGTCGGGATCGAGACGATCGGCGACCTCGTGATGAAGACCGAGCAGGAGCTGGCCGCGATCCCGAACTTCGGCAAGAAGTCGATCGAGGAGGTTCGCGAGACCCTCGCGCAGCACGGTCTGCATCTCCGCGGCGAGAACGGCTCAGGCGGCTTCGAGTAGGGAAGCGGCGATGCGCCACGCCCGCACAGGAAGGAAGCTCGGCCGCGACTCGGCGCACCGCAAGGCGCTCTACTCGAACCTCACGTGCTCGCTCATCGAGCACGGAAGGATCCGCACGACAGAGGCGAAGGCGAAGGCGGTCAAGCCGTTCGCCGAGCAGATGATCACGCTCGGGCGGCGGGGCGACCTCCACGCCCGCCGGCAGGCTCTCGCCGTCCTTCGCTCGCAGGAGGTCGTGCACAAGCTCTTCGCCGACGTCGGCCCCCGGATGGCGGAACGGCCCGGGGGCTACTCGCGGATCGTGAAGCTCGGGCACCGCCCCGGCGACGCCGCCGAGATGGTCTACCTCGAGCTCGTCGATTTCGAGCCGTAGGCGCGCTAGCTGCCGACGGGAGCGCCGAGGACGCTTCCGAGTCCCGCGCTGATCGCGGCGATCAGGATGCCGGCGAAGGTGACGATGCCGAGCGCACGGACGAACGTGTCCGCGAAGAACTTCCACCTGAAGTACGCGAGCATGAGCAGCTCGAAGGCGACGACCGCGACCGCGAAGAAGAGCGCGACGTGGTAGTTCGGGATGAGAAACGGCAGCGAGTGGAGGATCCCGCCCAGGAAGGTTCCCCCGCCGGTGATCGTCCCGCGCACCCATGGGCTGCCGCGGCCCGTGAGCTCGCCGGTGTCCGACAGCGCCTCCGAGAAGCCCATGGAGATCGCCGCGCCGAGCGACGTCGCCAGGCCGGCGATGAAGGCGTAGCGGGTGTCGTGCGAGGCGAGCACCACGGCGAAGATCGGGGCCAGCGTCGACAGGGATCCGTCGATGAGGCCGACCATCGCGGGCTGGACGCGCTGGAGGAGGAAGGCGTGCTCGTCGCTCACGGAGTAGAGTATATCAATCGTTGTGCAAATCAGTAGAGCATAAGGCACGCCTGACAAACAAAGTGAGGATGCCCTGACGTGCGGCTCATCCTGACGCTCGAGTACGACGGCACGCCGTTCCACGGCTGGGCCACGCAGCCCGGCCTGCCCACGGTCGAGGCTGCACTACGGCAGGCGCTCGGCGAGACCTTCGCCTCCGTCGAGAACCTCGCGGTCGCGGGCCGCACCGACACCGGGGTCCACGCGCTCGGGCAGGTCGTCTCCGTCGACGTCGAGGGGGGTCCTCCGCCGGAGCGTGCCGCGGCGGCGCTCAATACGCGCCTCCACGAGGAGATCACGGTCCTCTCCGCGGCGCCGGCGGCCGAGGGCTTCCACGCGCGGCACTCCGCTCGCTCACGCTCGTATCGCTACCGGCTCTTCACCCGGCCGACGCCCTCGCCGTTCGAGGCGCGGCGGAGCTGGTGGCTGCCGCGACCGCTCGACGAGGCTCAGCTCGCCTCGGCTGCCGCCGCGCTTGCCGGCAAGCACGATTTCCGCGCCTTCACGCCGACGCAGACGCAGCACCAGGTCTTCGTCCGCGTCGTCGAGCGCGCGGAGTGGATCCGACGAGGCGACCACCTCGACTTCGAGATCACCGCCGGCAGCTACCTCCGCCACATGGTGCGGAGCCTCGTCGGGACGATGGTCGAGACGCCGGCCGAGATCCCTGAGCTCCTCGACGGCCGTGCCCGCTCAGAGGCGGGAGCGACCGCACCTCCCTGGGGCCTGTACCTCGTGGCCGTGTCGTACTAAGTAACACTTTGTTACTTAGTGGGCGGAAGCCCGCTTGGCTCCTACTGCGGCCGGCGCTCCCGGCAAGTAACAGTTTGTTACAAGTCGATCCTGAAGGTGGCGATCTCGCCGGGCGCGAGGACGTGGCCGGCGGCGGTGTCTTGCTCCTCGTCGAGGCGGATGCGGCGGGCGGGGACGCTCAGGGTCACTGTCTCCGGCTGCGGGTTCGGGTTGAAGACGCGGAGGACGAGGCCGTCCCCGTCCTCGGCCTGCTTGAGGCACGAGAAGACGACGTCTCCGGCGACCGCGAGCGGCGGCTCGAACGGGTCGCCGCGGAGGAAGTCCGTGCGGTAGTCCTGTCCCGCCCGGACGAGCCCGGCGTCCGAGAGCCGGTCGCCGTCGAAGCGGAGCGCGTACTCGAGGACGTGCCGGCCCCGACACTGTCCGTCGGGCGTCGCAATGTCGGGGCCCGCAGCGGTGGGACGCGTCGGGAGGCCGGGCGGACGCGAGATCGTGCCGACGCCGCGCAACAGCGTCAGCCGCAGCCCGCCCGGCGATGCCTCGTACTCGGGGAGCCCCTTCGTCAGCAGGACGAGAGAACCGAGCGCGACGGAGCCGAGCGTGTGCGCCGTCCTCACCGGCGGCTCGACCCACTCTGCGCGCGGCGGCGGGGGCGCGAGCGCGCGGCGGACCACGGCGAACTGGCTCTCCGCGCGCACCTCGCCGGCGCCTTCCTCGGAGCGGACGAGTACGCGCAGCCGGTGACCCTCCGCCTCGTTCTCGAGGATGCTGGTCAGCTCGACACGGTCGAGTCCCGGGATGGAGCGGATGGTCGTCTCGATCCTGATCCCGGGGAGCTCGTGCTCGAGCACGAGCGCAGCGCCCTCGCTGCGCGACGAGACGAGCTCGGCCGGCCGCGTCTCGCCGCCCGGACAGAAGGTGTAGAGGTCGCCGATGTCCGGCTCGTCCTCGAACACGAGCTGCTCCGCGATCGCCTCGAGATCGAACCGCTCTCCGCCGGCGACGAACGGCTCGGGCCGCCGGCCGCAGAAGCCGGCGAGCTCGACGATGCCGCCGTCGACGGGCCGGCAGCGCCGGTACGGGAGGACGTTCACGAACGCGCCGCCCACACCGAGTGCCTCACGTTCGACGAGGTCGAGCGTCCGGTCGAGCTGCTGGTAGCGGACGAGCATGTCCCGGTGCACCTCGTCGCACGAGCAGCCGCAGATCGAGTCGTGTGGGTGGTTGCGGAGCAGGTCGCGCCACGCGAGCCGGAGATCGGCCGCCGGATAGGCCGCCTCCCTGCGCAGCGACCGCAGCGCCGCCGCCGTCTCGATCGAGAGCAGGCGCCGCTCCGTGCGCTCGTTCGCCTGCTTGAGGTAGATCCGGGCGGAGTTGACCCCACGCAGGAGGTTCTGGAGCCGGCTGCCGACGAGCTCGCCCTCGTACACCGGCAGCTCGTCCGGCTGAGGCGCGTACTCCTCGTAGCGGCCGATCCGGAAGGGCGCGCCGAGCGTCTCCTCGAGCCCGGCGAGGATCTCCGGCAGCTCCGGCTCGACCGGGAGGTGGTCGGAGCCGTTCGCGAGCACGATCTGATCCCCGCCGGCGCGCTGCACGAGCTCGCCGAACCGCTGGACGATGGCGCGGACACGCTCCTCGGCATCGTGGAACCAGGTCAGGCGGGCGAAGTTGTCGTAGTGCGGCAGCATCTGGCAGGCAACGACCTCCGCCGGCCGCGCACGCCAGCGGAAGACGACGCCGACGTCCTCGATCTGGTCGCCCAGCCCGCGTGAGAAGAGGAGCGTGCGGATGCCGAAGCCCGCGAGGAGCTGGGGCAGCTGCGCGGGGTGGCCGAAGCTGTCGGGGAGGTAGCCCGCGCTGCTTGGCTCGACGCCGAACCGGCGGCAGACCCGGCGCCCGAGCAGGAGGTTGCGGACGAGCGCCTCGCCGCCCACGAGGATCTCGTCGGGAAGGACGTACGACGGTCCGACCTCGAGGCGTCCCGCGGCGAGCAGCGCGCTCAGCCGAGCCTCGTTCTCGGGCCGCACGTCGACGTAGTCCTCGAGCACGATCGCCTGGCCGTCGAGCGTGAACGAGGTGAAGGAGGCGTCACGCTCGAGCGTGTCCAGGACGCCGTCCACGACGGCTCCGAGCCGCAGCCGGAACTGCTCGAAGGGCAGATACCACTCGCGATCCCAGTGCGTGTGGGGAACGACGAGGAAGCGGAAGTCGGACGGCTCTGCCATCGCGGAGAGCCTAAGTGTCGCTGGAAGCGTCGGCGGCCAAGCCGCCGACGGCCGGCGGAAGACCCCGGCCGCAAGCGGCCGGTGGGCCGCCGATACGATCGACGCATGCGCTTCGAGACCGTCCTCTTCGACCTCGACGGCACCGTCGTCGACTCGGGCGCGATCATCCTCGCCTCGATGCGGCACGCGACGCGCGAGGTGCTCGGACGCGACTACTCCGACGAGGAGCTCCTGCAGGCGGTCGGCGGGCCCGGCCTCGAGGCCCAGATGTCTGCGCTCGCGCCCGAGCACGTCGAGCGGCTCGTCGACGTCTATCGCGCGCACAACGAGCCGCTCCACGACGCGCTCGAAGCCTGTGCAGGCATGGGGGAAGTGCTCGTGCGGCTGCGGGACGAGGGACGGCGTCTGGGCGTCGTGACGGCGAAGCGCCGAGCGACGGTCGAGCTCGCGTTCGCCCGCGTCCCGCTCGGCCATCTCTTCGAGGCGATCGTCGGCGGCGACGAGACCGAGCGGCACAAGCCCGACCCGCAGCCGCTTCTGCTCGGCGCCGAGAGGCTTGGTGCCGACCCCGCGGGGACCGCGTACGTGGGCGACTCGCCGTTCGACGTCCGGGCGGCGAAGGCCGCGGGGATGTTCGCGGTCGCCGTGACGTGGGGCGGGATCCACGACCGTTCACTGCTCGAGGCCGAAGATCCGGATGCTGTCGTCGACAGCGCCGAGGAGCTCCTTGGCGTCCTCTAAGACCGCCACCGCCGCCGCTCGCGCGGAAGAGCTCCGCGACCTCCTCAACCAGGCGCTCATCGCGTACCACGTCGAGGACGAGCCGATCATGGAGGACGCCGCGTACGACGCCCTCTACGACGAGCTCGTCGCGCTCGAAGAAGAGCATCCCGAGCTCGTCACCCCGGACTCGCCGACGCGGCGGGTCGGCGGGCTCTCGGACAAGTTCGAGAAGGTCCAGCACCTGGAGCCGATGGGCTCGCTCGAGAAGGTGACGACCGACGAGGGGCTGAGGAAGTGGGACGAAGACGTCCGCAAGCGCCTCCGGACGGGCGAGCCGGTCGCCTACGTCCTCGAGCCTAAGATCGACGGGCTCGCGGTCAACCTGACGTACGAGAACGGGGTGCTCGTCCGCGGAGCGACCCGCGGCGACGGGGTGCAAGGGGAGGACGTCTCGCGCAACATCCGCACGATCAAGGCGATCCCACTGCGCCTCAAGGGCGGCGCGCCGGCCCTGATCGAGGTCAGGGGGGAGGTCTATCTCCCGATCAGCGGCTTCCGGGAGCTGAACGAGCGCCTCGCTGGCACGAACCAGAAGCTCGCGCCGAATCCGCGCAACGCGGCGGCGGGAAGCCTGCGCCAGAAGAACTCCGCGATCACCGCCGACCGGCCGCTCTCGATCTGGGTCTACGGGGCCGGCCACCGCGAGGGCGTCGAGTTCGACACGCAGTTCGCGATGCTCGAGTGGCTGCGCGAGCACGGCCTGCGCACCAATCCGTTCGCCCAGCGGCTGGAGTCGATCGACGACGTGGCCGCCGCCTGCGTCGAGTGGGAGAAGCGGAGGCTCGAGCTCGACTACGAGATCGACGGCGTCGTGGTGAAGGTCGACTCGCTCGACCAGCAGCGGCGGCTCGGTGTCCTGCACTCGCGGCCGCGCTGGGCGCGCGCCTACAAGTGGGCGCCGATGACGGCGGTGACGCGGCTGCTCGAGATCCGTATCCGCGTGGGGCGCACGGGCGCGCTCAACCCCTGGGCGATCATGGAGCCGGTCCAGGTCGGCGGCGTCACCGTCACGCGCGCGACGCTGCACAACGAGGAGGACATCAACCGCAAGCAGATCCGCGCGGGGGACGACGTCATCGTCCAGCGCGCGGGCGATGTGATCCCGCAGATCGTCGGTCCCGCGGGGCCGCATCGGCGCGGCACGAAGGAGTTCCGGATGCCGACGCACTGCCCGCTCTGCGGCACCGAGATCGTGAAGCCGGAGGGCGAGGCGATGCACCGCTGTCCGAACCGCGCCTGCCCGTCGCGCGGCCTCGAGACGCTGATCAACTGGACGGGGGTCGCCGACATCGAAGGCGTCGGCGAGCAGACGATCCGCATCCTCTGGGAGCAGGGTCTCGTTCGCTTGCTGCCCGACCTCTACCGGCTGACGAAGGAGCAGCTCGTCGAGCTCGAGGGGTTCGCGGAGATCTCCGCGAGCGCGGCGATCGAGTCGATACTGCGCTCCAAGCAGGTTCCGTTCTCGCGCGTTCTGCTCGGCCTGAACATCCCCGGGATCGGGTGGGTGCTCGCACGGAACCTCGCGAGCCATTTCGGCACGGTCGACCGGCTGGTCGCGGCGACCCCCGAGGAGGTCGCCGAGGTCGAGGGCTTCGGCCCGGACCGCGCCGAGGACGTCGTCGACTGGTTCGCGGACGAGCAGAACCGCGCGCTCGTCCAGGAGCTCCGCGACCTCGGGCTCCGCTTCGAGCTCGGCGCCGACGAACGGCCGCGCGAGGGGCCGCTCACCGGCAGCACGTATGTCGTCACCGGCACGCTCGAGCGGTTCTCCCGTGACGAGGCGAAGACCCGGCTCGAGGCGCTCGGGGCGAAGGTGACCGACTCCGTCTCTGCGAAGACGACGGGCCTCGTCGTGGGGGAGGAGCCGGGCGCTTCGAAGCTGACGAAGGCGCGGAAGGCGGAGGTGCCGATCCTCTCCGAAGCGGACCTGCTCGTGCTGCTCGGCGAGTCCTAGGGAGCATCGGCGCCGGCGGCGCGCGCGAGCACCTGCGCGAAGCGGTCCTGCGAGCGTTCCGCGTTCACGGTCTTGACCGGGCGTCCGTTCTCGAGGATCGAGAAGACGTAGCGGTCGCCGACGAAGCCCGACAGCGCCGAGGAGTTGGCCGTCGTCCCGGTCTTCGCGCGGACGAGGCCGCGCGCGGGGCGGCCGCGCATGCGGTGCCGGAGCGTTCCGGTCAAGCCCGCGACCGGCAACGCCGGCAGGAGATACGGCTCGAGGTCGGGGTCCAGCCACATCGTGCGCAGGAGCGCGGCAAGCCCGCTCGGCGTCCAGCGGTCCGTGAGCGAGAGGCCGGAGCCGTCGACCATCCGGACGCCCGTGAGCGGGACTCCGGCCGCCGCCAGCAGCCGGCGCGCCACGGCGAGGCCCGCCGCCGCGGTGCCGCTACTCCCCTGGACGGCGCCGATCTCCTTGAGGAGCATCTCGGCGTAGAAGTTGTCGCTGTAGACGTCCATGTGCCGGACGAGCGCGGAGAGCGTGGGCGACTCGACGTTCGCGAGCTGCACCGCGTCCTCCGACGCGACGCCGACCGCAGCGGCGCCGTGGACGGTGACGCCGGCACGGCGCAGGTCGAGCCGGAAGAGCTGCGCGGCGTAGAGCGCGGGATTCCCGGTCTCGACGCGACCCGTCCAGCCGCGGTTGACGATCAGGGCCGAGAGAGCCGGAGACTCGTGGAGGTAGAACTGCGCCTTCCAGCCGGCCCCGGTCCGGCGGGTGTCGAACCACGTCTCGTCCCCGAGGATCCGGCCGGTCACGTGCCTGATCCCCGCCGCGGCGACCTGGCGAGCGAGCGAGTCGACCTCGGCCCCGGACAGGCTCGGGTCACCGTATCCCTTGAGCACGAGGTCTCCCTGCCAGGTCGCTCCGTCCTGGGTCCCGTCGCCGAGCGCATCCGTCTCGATGCGGAAGGAGGGGCCGAGCGCCGTGAGCGCCGCGTATGTCGTCGCGAGCTTCTCGTTCGACGCCGGCCGGAGGGCGAGCCCTGTGTGCTCTGCGAAGAGCGTCTGGCCGGTGCGCAGGTCGAGCACGATCGCGCCGGTCTGGGACGGACTCACATGCCGGGCGCGGAGCGCAGCCGCGAGCTGCTGCTGGAGCGCATCGCGCGATCCCGCCTCTGCCGCCGGCACGAGCAGGAGGGCGAGGACGGCTGCTGCGACTGCAAGGGAACGGACGCGCACGGCCTTTCCATTTTTCAAGCGAGATGGCAAACGTCAAGCCGGATGGGACGAACGGAGCCGAAAGATGGGCCGTGCGGCCCATTCCGGTGGATGCTTCGGCCCCCGATAATCGTGGGCCGATGCCGCTGCGGGACGAGATCGCGGAGCTCCTCAGGATGCCCGAAAACGGCGCCGGTGCGCCGAGCCTCGACGCGATCGAGACGACGCTGACGGACGGCTATGCCGCGGCGCTCGAACTCGAGGCCGAGCGAGTCCGGCTGGAGCGGCGCCTGGGCGAGGTCGCGCGCGACGCGGGCGAGGTAGCAGCCCACAGCGTCGCCGCCGAGCTGGCCCAGCTCTCGCAGCGCTTGGAGACGACGGGCGGAGAGCTGGCGGGGCTGCGGTCACTGCTCGGCAAGCTTCAAGCCCGTCGCCGAACGAGCTCGCAGAACGAGCGGTCTCGGACCTGACCGCGGAGTAGCGAACGGACGCGCGGAAGCCCGTCCGCGCGTGCGTCAGGCCCGGCCCTCTCAGACGATGCCGCTGCGCACCGCGTAGACGGCGGCCTGGATGCGGTTGTCGATCTGGAGCTTCATGAGGATGTTCGAGATGTGGTTCTTGACCGTCTTCGGGCTGATGTGGAGCTCGGCGGCGATGACGGCGTTGTCCTTGCCGTTCGCGATCAGCTTCAGCACCTCGATCTCGCGCACCGAGAGCTCGGCGCGGATCAGCTCCTCGATCTCGGGCTGCGCGCTCGTGGCGCGGATCCGTTGCAGCACCTTCGCGGCGATGTGAGGAGAGATGAGCGCTTCGCCCCGGGCTGCGGCCTGGATCCCGGAGACGAGCTCCTGGATCGAGGCGTCCTTGAGGAGGTAGCCGCACGCCCCGGCGAGGATCGCGTCGGTGACGTCGCTGTCCTCGTCCGAGATCGTGAGCATGACGACGCGCGTGAGCGGCGAGACCTCCGCGATGTGGCGGGTCGCCTCGACGCCGCCCATCGAGGGCATGTTGAGGTCCATGACGACCACGTCCGGCGTGAGCTCGCGGACGTGCGCGACCGCCTCGGCACCCGTTCCAGCCTCGCCGACGATCGAGAGTCCCTGCTCCTCTAGGAGGTTCCGGAGGCCGGTCCGGAAGAGGTCGTGGTCGTCGACGAGCAGGACGCGGAGCGCCTCCGTCTGCCGTTCTTCGGCCGTCTCAACGAGCTCGGTCACCGCGATTCCCCCCTTCGCGGCGCTCAGTGTAGTCAGTAAATCGTGATCGTGACCGTCCGCCGGCCCCAGGTCGCGCATTGAGCGAAGGTCGGGTACCAGAGGTCGATCACGTTCCCCTTGATTCCGCTGCCGACGTCCGCAGCGACACCGTTGCCGTAGCCGGGGATGTGCATGCGGCTTCCGAGCGGGATCACGGACGGGTCGACGGCGACGATGCCCATCCCGACGGGCATCCCCGTGGCGGTCCTGCCGGGCAGGTCGTAGCACGTCGCGCTCACGGTGAGCTGTCTGCCGCCGGCGGGCGGAGGCGGCGCCGGCGCGGCTGCCGGCTGCTGGAGCTGTTGGGACTTCTGCTGGGCGGACTGGGCCGCCGCCTCGACGCTCCTGACCTGCGTCGCGCGCAGCCGCTCCTGCGCGCGGAGGGAGGAGACGTACGCGAGCCGGGCGGCCGCAGCGCCTGCGAGCCGTCGCTCGGCCGTCCGGGCCGCGGCGAGCGATCGCGCGAGCCGCCGTCCCTCGGCCGCGAGGCGGAGCTGTGAGCTGCGCAGGCGTACTCGCGCGGCTGTCGTGGCCGCGACGATCTGCCGGCTCTCGTCCGCGATGCGCGACAGGTTGTCGACCCGGCGGAGGCCCTTGTCGAGCGAGTCCGCGCCGAGCATGATCGCGACGGGGTCGACGTTGCCTTGCTCGTAGAGCATGCGGAGGTCGAGCGCGAGCTGCTGCTGCCCGACGTGGAGCGATGCCTGAACCGCGGCCAGCTCGCGCCGGGTGGCGACGCGCCGCTGCCGCAGGGCGGTCGCCGCCGCCCCGAGCGACCCCAGGCGGTCGCGCCATGCCTGGAGCTGGGAGTCGAGTGCATAGAGCCCGAGGAGCGCGCGATGCGTCCGGCTCCCGAGCTGCCGGGCCGGGCCCGTCCGCGCGTTGTTTCCCGCTCCCGGAGCGGCGACGGCGGCCGATGCCGCCGTCAGGGCGATGACCGTCGCGAGGCATGCAAACCGCGCGGTGCGGGGTCTCATTCGGCCGAGCACGACGTCGGACCGTAGTCGACCCGGCGAGTTTGTGCAGCGGGTGCCGTTTCCTACTTTCAATCGTGTTGTGCCAAATTGCAGGATTTTCCTGACTGGTTCCCGGTTGCGGCCATCCGGAAGGCTTGTTAACGTCCGCCCCTTGTGACGGGCGGGAGGACGTCATTGCGCGTGCCGGGGCGGCAGGCAGCGATCTCGGTGCTGCTGGTCGGCTTGCTTCTGGCGAGCTTTGTCGCGGCGACGGCGCCGGGCGCGAGCGCGGACCCGATCTCGAGCAAGCGCTCCCAGGCGCGAGCGGTTCTCGTGCAGCTGCAGCGACTCGAGGCCGCCGAAGGGCGGGCGGACAACCGCTATCACGAGGCGAGCCTGAGGCTGCGGCAGGTCGAGCACGCGCTCGGCGTGAACCGGCAGGCGCTCGGAGTCGCCCGCGGAAACCTCGCCCGATCGCAGCGCCTGCTCGCGAAGCGCCTCGTCGCGATCTACACGACGGAGGAGCAGCAGTCGTCGCTCGCCGTCATCCTCGGAGCCCGGAGCCTCGACGACCTCATCTCGCGGATCGAGACGGTCAACTCGATCTCGAAGCAGAACTCGTCGCTCATCCACGACGTGCTCTCGTTCCAGCAGCAGGTCGTGCAGCGGCGGACGCTCCTGCGGGAACAGCGCGCTCGCCAGCACCGGCTCGTCGCCCAGCGCGCGGCCGAGCGGAACCGGATCCATGCGAACGTCGCAACCGAGCGCCGTCTCTACTCCTCCGTCCGGTCGCAGCTCCAGACGCTGATCGCACACGAGCAGGCGGCTCAGCTCGCGGCCGCGCGTCGCGCCCGGTTCGCGGCGCAGGCGCAGTCGCTGTCGCCGGTCGGCAGCTTCGGCGTCGGCGACCCCACCGGCGGCACCGTGCCGTCCACGCACTACAGCGGCGTCGTCGGGATCGCGATGCAGTACCTCGGCGTCCCGTACGTTTGGGGCGGGTCGAGCCCGAGCGGCTTCGACTGCTCCGGCCTCGTGATGTACGTGTTCGCCCAGGTCGGGATCTCGCTACCGCACTACACCGTCGCCCAGTGGGACTACCCGAACGCCGCGTCGGTGCCGCGCGATGAGCTCCAGCCCGGCGATCTCGTCTTCTTCGCCGGCCTCGGCCACGTCGGGATCTACGTCGGCAACGGACAGTTCATCCACGCGCCGCACACCGGCGACGTCGTCCGCATCGACAGCCTGAGCGAAGGCTGGTACTCCTCCGAGTACGTCGGCGCGAAGCGCATCCTCGGCTAGCCGGCTTCGCCCGCGTACAGCTGCTCGATCTCGGTCGCGAAGTGCTCGTGGATGACCCGGCGGCGTAGCTTCAGCGTCGGCGTCACCTCGCCCGCCTCCAGCGAGAAGTCGCGAGGAAGGACGACGAACCGCTTGATCTGCTCAACGCGCATCCGGTCGCGGTTGACGTCGTCGACGAGCTCCTGCGCGATCTCCCCGGGGTCACGGCCGGTCGAGGCGACCTCGGCGTCGTCGAGCGTCAGGAGCGCGGCGACGTAGGGCCGGCGGTCGCCGACGACGAGCGCCTGGGAGACGAAGCGCGACGACGTGAGGGCGTTCTCGAGATTCTGGGGCGCGATGTTCTTGCCGCCGGCGGTGATGATGAGGTCCTTCTTCCGGTCGGTGATGCGCAGGAAGCCCTCGTCGTCGATCGCGCCGACGTCGCCGGTGCGCAGCCAGCCGTCGTCAGTCAGGGCGGCCGCCGTCGCATCCGGCTCCTTGTAGTAGCCGGCGAAGACAGAGTCGCTGCGGATCAGGATCTCGCCGTCCTCCGCGAGACGGATCTCGGCGCCCTCCACCGGCCGGCCGACGGTGCCGATCCTGAAGTCGTTCGGCGCGTTCACCGTCGCCGAGCTGGCCGTCTCGGTCAGGCCGTACCCCTCGATCACCGGCACGCCGAGCGCGTGGAAGAACTCCATCACGTCGGTCGAGAGCGGCGCCGCTCCGGAGACTCCGACGCGCAGGCGGCCGCCCAGCCGGTCGCGCACCTTCGCGAACACGAGCCGTTCCGCCAGCCGCTGCTGCAGCGCAAGTGGGCCGCGCACGGAACGCCCCTCCCGGCGGGCGCGGCTCGCGCGCGCTCCGACCCCGAGCGCCCAGAGGCCGATCTTGCGCCGCAGGCCGCCGGCCCGCTCGATCTCGCCGAGCGTGTTGGCGTGGACCTTCTCGTAGACGCGCGGGACGGCGGGGAGGAGCGTGGGCCGCACCGCCGCGAGCGCCTCAGGCACGCGGGCGACGTCTGCGACGAAGGCGATGGCGGCTCCACGGTGCGTCGCGGCCTGGTGCGCGAGGCGGCCGTAGCTGTGCGCGAGCGGCAGGAAGAGGAGCACCACGTCGTCCGGCTGGTGCATCCCTTCCACCACCCGGATCGCCGCGGTGACGAGGTTGCGGTGCGTGAGCATGCAGCCTTTGGGCGGCCCCGTCGTGCCCGACGTGTAGATGAGCGTCGCGAGGTCGTCCTCCTCGGCCGGGTCCGGCTGCAGGTGCTTCGCGAGGCGTCCCTCGGACTCCAGCTTCTCGAGCCACGCGAACGGGATCACCTCGCGGAGGGCGGGCAGGGCGCCGCGGACGGAGACGAGCTTGTGGGTCTGCTCCTCGTTCTCGGTGAAGGCGAGCACGGCTTCGCAGTGGCCGAGGATGTACTCGCACTCCTTCGCGGAGCTCGTCGGGTAGAGACCGACCACGATCGCCCCGATCGACATCACGGCCCAGTCGAGCAGGATCCACTCGAGCCGCGTGCGTGACAGCACGGCGACCCGGTCGCCGTGACCGACGCCGCGCGCCAGCAGCCCACGCGCGAGCGCGTCGACGCGCTCCGCTGCATCCGCCCAGGAGACCGGCTCCCAGCCATCGGCGCCCTCCTCGAGGTACGCGGGCCCGGACGGCGCCTCGCGAACGGCGTCGCGCCAGAGCTCGGGCGCGGTGCGCCGCTCCATACGCGGATCCTAGAGCGCGCGGGTGCGGCGCACCCGCGCGCCGGATACGGAACTGCGCGGGCCGGAAAGCGCGGTTTCCGGCCCGCTTCGTGCTGTTTTTGTTTTGGGTCGTTTGGGCGAGGGGTTGGTTTTGTGCGCTCGCGCGCGGCGGAGGCCGGCGCGAGCGCGGTCCGGCCTCCGGCTAAGCCGGCTAAGCCCGCTCCGCCAGGCTTAGCCTTCGGCCCTTGGTCTGGATCAGCTTCGAAACGTTTCGAACTCTCGTGCCATCCAGGCGGTGGCGTAACGCCGCGTTACGCCGCCGCGGAGTAGCGGGCGAGCACGCAAGCCTGCTCGCTCGCGACAGAACAACCAGCGCGAACCGCGCCCGCCCCCGTGTGCCCTCAGCACGGAGCCGACGGGAGACCGCGTCTCCCGTCGGCGCAGTTCGATCAAACCCGGGCGAAGACCGCAGCTCTTCGCCCGCAGGAAAGCCGATGAGAATCGAGAATTCGGGCGGTCCCCAATTAGACTGGTTATGCCAATGCGCACCATCTGGAACGGATCGATCAGCTTCGGCCTCGTCAACATTCCCGTGGGGCTCGCTCTCGCGACCCAGCGGAAGGACGTGTCGTTCCGCACCCTCCACCGGGAGTGCGGCACGCCGATCAAGCAGAAGCGCTGGTGCCCGGTGCACGAGCGCGACGTCGAGCCCGACGAGCTCGTCAAGGGCTGGGAGTTCGCCAAGGGGCAGTACGTCCTCGTCGAGGAGGCTGACCTCGAAGCCGTCGCGCTGCAGCGGTCGCAGTCGATCGCGATCCTCCGCTTCGTCCGGCTCGAGGACGTCGATCCCGTCTTCTTCGACCGCACCTACTACCTCGCGCCCGCCGGCGGCGAGGCTCAGCGTCGGCCGTACGTGCTGCTGCTGCGCGCGATGGAGGAGTCCGGGATGGCCGCCGTCGGCAAGTTCGTCCTCTGGGGCAAGGAGAACCTCTGCCTCATCCGCGCGCGGGCCGGCGCTCTTCTGCTCGAGACGCTGTTCTTCGCCGAGGACGTCCGGGCGAAGGACGAGATCGAGGAGGCGGTGGCCGAGACCGACGTGCAGGACGCCGAGCTGAAGCTCGCCGAGCAGGTGATCTCGAGCCTCGCCGGCGAGTGGACTCCCGAGGACTTCGAGAACGACTATCGCCGCGATCTCGCCCAGATGCTCGAAGCGAAGCTCGCGGGCCAGGAGATCGTCGCGCCCGAGCCGGTCGCCGAGGCGCCCGTGATCGACCTGATGGAGGCGCTGCGCCAGAGCGTCGCCGACGCCCAGAGCAGGCGGTCGGCCGACAGCCCCAAGAACGGGAAAGCCGCCTCGAAAGGCGGCTCCCGGTCTCGCAGGGCGCCGGCGAAGAAGTCCGCCTGACGCCGGGGCCTACGCTGCGGGCTGCTGTGCGGCGATCGCCTGCAGCTGTGCCTGGAAGAGGTACTTGTCGATCTTCCCGTGGTAGATCGGCACGCCCTCTTCGACGCACACCCGGATGACCTCCTGCCTGTCGAGACCGAGCTCCTTCGACAGTTCTTCGGGCGTGAGGTGATTCGGCATCGGTCGACTCCTTCCGGAACGAAAAAACCCGCCGCGCGCATCGCGCTGGCGGGCTAGGTCGCAACCTCGCTTGTCAGCATTCCGGGCCTCATCCGGCCCGCCTCCCAGAGACATCCATCGAGCAAAGAATATGCCCTGGTGATGACGGACGCCAAACGGCGGCTCGCAGGGTTCGAGGAGCGGGCGATCGACACGGGCGGTGGGCGGCTCGCTTACGCCGTCGGCGGCGAAGGTCCGCCGGTCGTCCTCGTCCACGGGCTCGGCGGGACGATCGAGAACTGGCGGGCGATCGCGACTCCGCTCGCGACGCGCCATCGCGTGCTCGTCCCCGACCTGCCGGGTCACGGAGGCTCGGCGCCTCTTCCGGAGGCGCGCGATCTCGGCGCGGTGGCCGCGGCCGTCCTCGGGATCGCGGAGGCGGAGGAGATCCACGATGCCGTCTGGGTCGGCCACTCCCTCGGGGGCGCAGTTGCGCTCCGCGCTGCGATCGTGCTCCCCGAGGCGGTGCGCGGACTCGTCCTCGCTGCCTCGGCCGGCATCGGGTCGGCGTCACGAGCCGCCCGCCTGACGCTGTCCGTGCTGGGCGTCGCCCGGCCTGGGCGCCGGATTGCGCCGTTCCGCCACACGTTGGCGCGCTCTCGCGCCGGTCGCCGCGCGGTGTTCGGCTGGTGGGGAGCGGCGGATCCCGCGGGGCTCGAGCCCGAGCTCGCCGAGGCGTTCCTCGTGGGTCCTGCGCACCACACCGATACGCGCCAGGCCGGCCGCGCGCTCCTCGCCGCCGATCCGCGCACCGAGCTCGACCGGGTCGCGTGCCCCTGCCTCTGTCTCTGGGGAGCGAGCGACAACTGGGTCAGGCTCGGCGACGGAATGGAGTACGCACGGCGCCTGCGCGCGCCCTTACGCGCGATCGCCGGCTGCGGACACCTCCTGATCGGCGAGCGGCCGGACGCATGTCTGGACGCGATTCAGGACTTCATGGATTCTCTCGGCTAACCGGCTGCCGCGGGCGCCTCGAAGGGAATCACCTCCCCTCCCGCGTCCTCCTCGTCACGGGACGGCCCGCCGCCGAGGAACTCGATCCGCCTCGCCACGACCTCGATCGCGGTGCGCCGCTTGCCCTCCTCCTCCCAGGAGCGGGACTTGAGCCGCCCGTCGACAGCCACCCGGCGTCCCTTGCCGAGGTATTCGGCGCACAGCTCCGCCTGCCGGTCCCATGCGGAGACGCTCACGAAGTCCGCTCCTCCTTCGCGACCGGCACGGTCGACCGCGAGCAGGAAGCTCGCCACCTTCTTGTCAGGCGCGATCTCGCGCAGCTCGACCTCGGTCGCGAGGTTGCCGATCAGCGTCACCACGTTCACGTTTGCCTCCGTCGTCGCTCGTTCCGAGGCTAGGCGGCAAGCCGTGTCCGGGGTGTCGCGCCTCCCTCAGAACTTCGTGACTTTGCGGGTATGCTCGGGCGGTCTATGGGCCTCTTCTCCGGACTGGCCGGCTTCGGCGGCCGCGACATGGCGGTGGACCTCGGCACGGCGAACACGCTCGTCTACGTGCGGGGACGCGGCATCGTCCTCTCCGAGCCGTCGGTCGTCGCCATCGACCAGCGCTCCGGCGAGGTGCACGCCGTCGGCGTCGAGGCGAAGCGGATGCTCGGGAGGACGCCCGGGACGATCCAGGCGATCCGCCCGCTGAAGGACGGCGTGATCGCCGACTTCGACGTGACGGAGCAGATGCTGCGCCACTTCATCCAGAAGGTGCACCAGAACCGCTTCGCGCACCCGCGGGTCGTCGTCTGCGTCCCGTCCGGCGTGACGGGCGTCGAG
>JAICSH010000046.1 GCA_025936995.1 Thermoleophilia bacterium
CTTCTTCGCGCGCGGCGTGAACGGGATCTGGCCGGTCGTGACCTCGTCGCCCTGGCCGACGATCCGCGCGACCTGCGCCCGCACTTCCTCCACCGTGATGTCGAGAGACTCGAGTACCCGCGCCGCAAGGCCCTCTTCCTCGCGGAGCAGACCGAGCAGGATGTGCTCGGTGCCGATGTAGTTGTGCTTGAGCGCCCGCGCCTCGTCCTGTGCGAGGACGACGACCTGGCGAGCCCGTTCGGTGAAGCGTTCGAACAAGTCCCTCGACTCTCCTTTCGTGTACAACCGCCGCTGGACGGTCGAAGGTGCACGCATCGTAGCCGACCCCCATGTCGCTGCAGAGCGCACGAAGGACGGGTTTACCCACCCCTGATCGGCTCGGATGTGCCGTCTAGTCGCGCGCGCGGAGCGTCGGGAAGAGCATCACGTCGCGGATCGTGTCCTTGCCGAGGACGACCATCGCCAGCCGGTCGATGCCCACGCCGCAGCCGCCGTTCGGCGCCATGCCGTACGACATCGCCTCCACGTAGTCCGGATCGCCGGGCTCCGCCTCGGCGTCGCCCGCCTCGCGTTCCGACTTCTGCATCGCGAAGCGACGGGCCTGCTCCTCGGAGTCGTTGAGCTCGCTGAAGGCGTTCGCGAACTCCATCCCGCTCACGACGGCCTCGAAGCGCTCGACGAGCGTGTCGTCCCCGTCGGTCGTGCGCGCGAAGGGGGACATCTCGATCGGCCAGTCGTAGACGATCGACGGCTGCGTCAGCTCGGACTCGACGAAGTGGGAGTACGCGTGGTCGGCGAGCTGTGCCCAGCTGCGATCGCCTGAGACGTCGACCCCGGCCTCGGTCAGCTTCGCGCGGAGCTCGGCCTCGTCGCGCGTCCACACGCCGTGGGCGTCGAGCGCCTCGACGAAACGGATCTCCTGCCACTGCGAAAGATCGACGTCGTGCCCGCGGAACGTCGTTTTCGTCCCGCCGATCGTCTTCTCCGCAGCGTGCTGGACGAGCTGTTTCAGGCGGGCGGCGGTGTCCTTGTAGTCCGCGTACGCCTCGTACCACTCGACCTGCGTGAACTCCGGCGAGTGCTTGTACGACGTGCTCTCGTTGCGAAAGTCCTTCGAGAGCTCGTACACCTTCTCGAGCCCGCCGACGATGAGCCGCTTGAGGTAGAGCTCGTCGGCGATGCGGAGGTAGAGGTTGTCCTCGAGCTCGTTCGACTCGGTGACGAACGGCTCCGCGAAGCCGCCGCCGTACCGCGGCTGGAGGATCGGCGTCTCGACCTCGAGGAAGCCCTCGCCGTCGAGATAGGCGCGGATCGCCGACACCATCCGCGCGCGCTTGATCGTCTCCTCGCGCGACTCCTCGCTCATGAGGAGATCGAGATAGCGCTTGCGGTAGCGCAGCTCGACGTCCTCGATCCCGTGGAACGTGTCCGGCAGCGGAGCGCGGATCCGTGCGAGCACCTCCAGCTTGTCCACCTGGAGCGACGGCTCACCGCGACGCGACTGGGCCGGCGAGCCCGTCACGCCGACGACGTCGCCGAGGTGGAGGTCCACCTCGCCCGTCCGGTCGGCGGGGCAGATCAGCTGGATGCGGCCGGAACGGTCGACGAGGTCGAGGAAGACGAGCTTCCCCATGTCCCGCCGCGCCATGACGCGACCCGCGAGGCGGCGTTTCGTCGCGTCGTCGGTCGCGCCGGCCTCGAGGCCCTCGGCCTCGGCGCGGACGGACGCGACATCGTCCCGGTCGGGGAACCGCTTCGGAAGGCTCATAGCCGCGCGAGTCTACGCGGCCTTGATCTCCATGATCTTGAACTTCTTGGCGCCGCGAGGGGTCGGCGCCTCGACCACGTCGCCCTTCTTGTGGCCCATGATCGCCTTGCCGACGGGGGACTCGTTCGAGAGCTTCAGCTCCGCCGGGTTCGCCTCCGCAGAGCCGACGACGTGGTACTCGACCGTCTTGTTCGAGCCCATGTCCTTGAGGCGCACCTTCGTCCCGACCGAGACCTCGCCGGAGCGAATCTCCTTCTTCGTGACGACACGCGCGTTCTTGAGCCGCTCCTCGAGCGTCGCGATCCGCGCCTCGAGATGGGCCTGGTCGTTCTTGGCGGAGTCGTACTCCGCGTTCTCGGCGATGTCGCCGAACTCCCGAGCGATGCGGATGCGATCCGCGACCTCGCGCCGCCGCACGGTCGACAATTCCTCGATCTCCGCCTGGAGCTTCTTGTAGCCCTCCGGCGTGAGAATGACTTCCTTCACCACTGTCCTCCTGGGACCCGCAACATGAAACGGCCGGCGGCAACCGGCCGTCGGCGGGGGCGGATGGTACCCCCCGCGATCACCCCCCGTCAACAGGCCGCCGATACCATCGCCCGATGCCGGTGAATCTCCAGCAGCCGTGGGCGATCGGCGGCGTCGAGGTGCCGACGCGGATCGTCCTCGCCCCGATGGCCGGAGTCAGCATCCAGGCCTTTCGGCGGCAGGGACGGCGGTTCGGCGCCGGCCTCGTGTGCTCGGAGATGGTCTCGGCGGCCGGGATCGAGCACCGGAACGAGCGAACGTTCGGCTACCTCCGCGTCTCCTCCGACGAGCACCCGCTCGCGATCCAGATCTTCGGCTCGGATCCTGGTGCCATGGCCGAGGCGGCGCGGATGGTCGAGGCCGCCGGTGCGGACATCGTGGACATGAACTTCGGCTGTCCCGTGCGGAAGGTGACGAAGACCGGCGCGGGCGCTCATCTCATGGAGGATCCGGCGGCCGCGTGCCGCGTCGTGGAAGCCGTCGCGCGCGCCGTCGACGTGCCGGTGACGGTGAAGATGCGGCGTGGAGTCGCCAACGGGTCGCGCGCGTACCTCGAGCTCGGGCCGCAACTCGTGGACGCCGGCGCGGCCGCGCTGACGCTTCATCCGCGCTCGGCGCAGCAGATGTACACCGGCGAGGCCGACCACGCGCTGACCGCGGAGCTCGTCGCGCGCGTCGACGTCCCCGTCATCGCATCCGGCGACGTGACGTCGCGCGAGAAGGCGCTCGCGGTGCTCGAGCGGACAGGAGCGGCGGCCGTGATGGTCGCGCGCGGCGCGCAGGGGAACCCGTGGGCGCTGCGCGAGATGATCGAGGGCGAGTCGTTTCGACCGACGCGGGAGGAGGTCGCGGCCGAGCTCGTCGTCTTCATCCGGGAGGCCGTGCGCGAGCTCGGCGAGGAGCGGGCCGTCGGCTTCCTGAAGAAGTTCTACGGCTGGTACCTCGGCCACGGCCGCTTCCCGAAGCCGTTCAAGCAGGAGGTCGTCCAGCTCAGGACCACCGAGGACGTCGTGACGCGGCTCTTCGCCGCAGCGCCCGGCGCGGCGCCGTTGGTGGAGCGGCTCGAAGGAGAGCTGCCCGCCGCGGAGGACGAGGTGCTCCTCGATCGGCTGCCGATCTCGGTCTACGGCGGCGGCTGAGCGTGCGGATGCACGCGGACGAGGTCGACACCGACCCGTCTCTCGTGCAGCGGCTCGTCGCGGGCAGCTTCCCGGAGTGGGCGGGCCTTCCGGTCGAACCCGTCCTCCCGCGCGGGACGGACAACGCGAACTACCGGCTCGGCAAGGACAAGCTCGTGCGACTGCCGCGGCAGGAGGAGAAGGTCGCAGCGTTGGAGCGCGAGCTCGAGTGGCTTCCCGTTTTCGCAGAGGCCGTGCCACTCGAGGTTCCCGAGGCGCTCGGGAGAGGGGAGCCCGCCGAGGGATTTCCGTTCCCGTGGGCCGTGTTCACATGGGTCGAAGGCGAGAACGTCACGGTCGAGGAGATCGCCGACCCGCAGCAGGCCGCCCTTGCGCTTGCGGAGCTGATCCTCGCCGTGCGCAGCCTCGACCCGGCCGGTGCGCCGCCCGGCCTGCGCGACGGCGCGCTGCGCGAGCTCGACGACTGGGTTCGCGCCGGCGCGGCGAGGCTGGACGCCCGCTACGACGCCGCCGGACTGCTCGCCGCCTGGGACGAGGCGCGCGAGATTCCGCCCTGGGGCGGCCCGCCGGCCTGGTGCCACTGCGACCTCGACCTCCGCAACCTCCTGTTCCGCGAGGGCCGGCCGTCCGGCGTCCTCGACTGGGGCTGGGCCGGCATCGGCGACCCGGCGAGCGACTCGGCGGTCGCGTGGAAGGTGCTTCCCGCACAGGCCCGCGACGGGTTCTGGGAGGCGCTCGGCGCCGACGAGGCGGAGATCGGACGCGCCCGCGGCTGGACGCTCATGCAGTGCGCCGGAGCCCTGTCGTACTACACGCCCGAGAACAACCCGGCCCTCTTCCACGAGGCCGAGCGCTGGCTCAGGGAGCTTCTCGGTTCCGCTCCCAGACGATCCTGAGCCCCTCGAGCGTGAGGAACGGCTCGATGTGCCCGATCGTGCGGGAATGCGGCGCGATGAGGTGGGCGAGGCCGCCGGTGCCGATCACGGGCGCATCGACGCCGAGCTCGCGGCGGACGGCGTCCACGATGCCGTCGACCTGTCCGGCGAAGCCGTAGACGAGCCCCGACTGCAGCGCGCCCGCGGTCGTCTTTCCGATCACCTGCGGCGGTTCGGCGTAGTCGATCTTCACGAGGCGCGCGGCGCGCGCGAACAGCGCCTCCATCGAGATCTCGATCCCCGGAGCGAGCACTCCGCCGACGTATGCGCCCTCCGCCGACACGATGTCGAAGTTCGTCGACGTCCCGAAGTCGGCGACGATGGCCGGCGCGCCGAACAGCTCCTTCGCCGCGACCGCGTTGACGATGCGGTCCGGGCCGATGTCCCGTGGAGCGTCGTGCTCGATCGGGATCCCCGTGCGCACGCCGGGACCGACGACCAGCAGCTCGGCCTTCGCCCAGCGCTCCGCGACATGCTCGTACTCGGACACGAGCCGCGGCACGGTGGAGGACAGGCAGATCCCGTCGATCGAGCCGAGGTCGAGGAAGTCGGCCAGCAGCGCGCCGAGCTCGTCTCCCGTCCGGTGCGCCTCGGTGGCGATGCGCCAGCGCTCGCCGAGCTCCGCCCCCGCGTAGAGGCCGAAGACGGTCTGCGTGTTGCCGACGTCGACCGCGAGAAGCATCGCGGCGCGAGCCTACCTACCGGCCTAGAGCTCGTCCTCGCCGCGGAGCGGCTCGCCGATCCGCTCGGCGAGCGCCTCGGCCGTCAGCGTCGGCTCGTCGCCCTCGCCGCGCAGCTCCTCGATCGTGACGTCGCCCGAGGTGAAGACCTTCGTGCGCGGGATGATCCGCAGCGGCCGGTTCTTGTCCCAGACCCAGACGTCCTCGAGCTCGAGCTGGAAGAACGGAAGGCCGCCGGCCGCGCTCGGCGCCGCCTGCTGAACCTCCAGCCTGTTGCAGAGGTACGTCGCGTCCTGCGTGAGCAGGCAGAAGCGGAAGAGCGAGAAGACGGCCTGGTACTCCCTCTTCAGCGCGAGCTCGAGCTCGGCCTCGTACTCGTCGAGATCGTCGAGGTGGGACATCCGCGGTCAGTGTACCCCTGTGAGCAGGGATTCCACGTCGCCGCGCCCGGGCACGAGGAGGCCGGGAGCGAGCTCGGCGAGCGGCTCGAGGACGAAGCGCCGCTCGTGCAGGCGCGGGTGCGGAATCGCCAGTCCGGGCTCGTCGATCGTCTCGTCGCCGTAGAGGAGAAGGTCGAGATCGAGGGTGCGCGGGCCGTGCTCCCCGGCGACGCGCACGCGGCCGAAGCGCTGCTCGACCGCGAGCAGCCGGTCGAGCAACTCCCGCGCCGAGAGGGTCGTGTCGAGCGCGACCGCGCCGTTGAGGAAGCGCGGCTGCCGGCCGACACCGACCGGCTCCGTCTCGCGGAGCGTGGAGACGGCGACGACCTCGATGCCCTCCTCCGCACCGAGGGCTCCGACCGCGGCGCGGAGCGTCTCCTCTCGGTCGCCGAGGTTCGCGCCGAGCCCGACGTAGGCGCGGGTCACGGCCGCATGACGGTGACGGCCACCGTGCCGTCGAGGCCCGCGGGACTCACGCCCGGCTTGCGGACACGGACGCAGACCCGTTCGGGGGCGAACCGCCGCTCGAGCTCGTCCGCGACGGCCGACGCGAGCGCCTCGAGCAGCGCGTACTGCTTCGCCTCGGAGACGTCACGCACGGCCTCCGCGACCTCGACGTAGTTCACCGCGTCCTCGAGCCGGTCGCTCGTCCCGCGCTCGCCGACCTCGAGATCGACGTCGAAGACGAAGTCCTGGCCGCGCTCGCGCTCCTCGTCGTGCACGCCGTGCCGCCCGAACAGCCGCAGGTCGCGAACCTCGACCGTGATCACGCGATCGCGCCGGCGACGGTGAGCGCGTCGACGTGAGGCTTGACGTCGTGGACGCGCAAGATCGTCGCGCCGCGCTCGAACGCGGCGACCGCGGCCGCCACGCTGGCGCCGAGCAGGTCGTCGGATCCGGTGAGCTTGCGCAGCGAGCTCTTGCGGGAGAACCCGACGACGACCGGCCGGCCGAGCGCGAGAAGGACGTCGAGGCGTCGCACGAGTTCGAGGTTGTGCGCCACCGTCTTGCCGAAGCCGATCCCGGGGTCGAGGCAGATCCGCTCCTCCGGGATCCCCTGCGCGACCGCGAACGCGAGCCGTGCCTCGAGGAAGGACGCGACCTCCGCCGCGACGTCGTCGTAGCGCGGCTCCGCCTGCATCGTCCTGGGGGCCCCCTGCATGTGCATGAGGCAGAGATACGCGTTGGAGCCGACGACCTCCGCCAGCTCGGGATCGCCCTGCAGAGCCGTCACGTCGTTGACGAGGACCGCCCCGCGCTCGAGCGCCGCGCGGGCAACGGCCGCCTTGGACGTGTCGATCGAGAGCGGAACCTCCCTGCCCAGGCGGTCGAGGACGGGCACGACGCGCCGCAGCTCCTCCTCCGCCGACACGCCGTCGGAGCCGGGACGCGTCGACTCCCCTCCCACGTCGACGATCGCGGCTCCCTCCTCGACCATGCGGCGCGCCGCGCCGGCCGCAGCGTCCGGGTCGAGGTGGACGCCACCGTCCGAGAACGAGTCGGGCGTGACGTTGACGACGCCCATCACCGACGGTCGCGGAAAGCGTTCCTCGATCGGAATCACGCCGGGAACTAAAGCACCCGTATCCCGGTGCCGACATACGGCTGGCGATGATCGACGACCGTCTTCTCGAGCACTGGACGCGAGAGCGCGCCGCGCGGGATCGGCTGCGGAGCTCGCTGCCGCCGTCCTGGCGGAACGATCCGCGACCGAACATGGACGTGGTGCGCGAGCTCTACATCGAGGCGATGCTTCGCCTGAAGGAGCCCGCGGTGCAGCCGGTCGCGATCGGCGACGACGACCGCTGACGTAGCTTTACGGGGGTGCGGCGGTTGAGACACGTCCCCTCGAGACACGTCCGGAACCTGGTTCCGGACGTGTCCGTTCGAGACTGTCGCTGAACGAATGGTCGCCGAGCGGTTCGAGAGCGCGCTGTGGGAGACGTCGTCGCTCCTCCTCGCCGACGGGAGCGAGGCGGTGCTGATCGATCCGGCCGTGTCCGCGGACGAGGTCGCCCGCATCGCCGGCCGCGTGAGCGAGCTCGGCGTCCGCGTGACGCACGTCCTCGCGACGCATGCCGACTGGGATCACGTCTGCGGGATCGCCGCCTTCCCGGACGCGGCCGCGACGATGACCGAGGCGACCGCGGCGCGGCTCGTCGCTCGCACCGCGGAGACGCCGGTGGCCGAACGCGCCGCGAGGAGCGGCGTCGAGATCGCAGGCGAGCCGCGCGTCGACGGGACGTTCACCCCCGGCGCCGCGCTGCAGGCCGGGCCGTTCCTCCTCGAGACGATCGCCCTGCCGGGCCACACGCCGGACGGCACCGCGTTCCGCTGCCGCGAGCTCGACCTCCTCGCCGTCGGCGACCACCTCTCCACGATCGAGTTCCCGTTCGCGAGCTCGACGGCCGCGTACCGTGGGACGCTCGCTGCGCTGATCGAGCTCCTGCGCCGCGACCCGCCCGCGCGCGTCGTTCCGGGCCACGGGCCGGAGCTGACCGCCCGCGAGGCGCAGGCAATCGCCGAGGCCGACCTCGCGTACCTGTGGGAGCTGCACGCCGCGGTCACCGCGGGCGCGACGCGCGAGAAGGCGCGAGAGGCCGGACTCGCCGTCGAGCTGCCCCGCCCGGCAGCAGACGACCTCGCGGGGGCGAAGGCCGCGAACGTCGAGGCGGCCCTGGACGAGCGCTTCGGCTAGTCCGCCTCCCGCAGGCGGCGGAGGGCCGGACCGAGCGCCTGCCCGCCCCGCAGGACCGGCTCGAACAGGTCGCCGTGCCGCTCCACCCGCTCGAGCGCCTCGCGCATGCCGAAGTCGCGCGGGCGCACCTTCTCGCCGAGCTCCTCCCACCGCAACGGCGTCGACACCGGCGCGCCGGGCTTCGGCCGGACGGAGTAGGCCGACGCGATCGTCTTCCCGTGCCCGTTCTGGCGGTGGTCGACGAGCACTCCGGATCGCTTCTTCTTCAGCCACTCCGTCGTCACGAGCCCCGGGTTGCGCCCCTCGAGGTCGCGGGACACCCGCTCCGCGAGCTCGTACGTCTCCCGGAACGTCGAGCGCCGCGTGATCGGGACCAGCACGTGGATGCCGTCGGCGCCGCTCGTCTTCGGGTACGAGCGCAGCCCGAGCTGCTCGAGCGCCTCGCGGATGAGGTGCGCGACGCGAATCGCCTGCGCGAAGCCGTTGCGCGACTCCGGCGGGTCGAGATCGAAGACGACGTAGTCCGGCCTGTCGGGCTTGTCCACCCGCGAGTACCACGCGTTCATGTCGACGCAGTTCATCTGCACCATCCAGACGAGCGCGGCGGTCTCGTTCACGAGCGTGAAGTCGACGAGCCGCGACTCGCCCGCGCGCGGCCAGGTGCGGAACTGCCGCGTCGGGAGCCACGGTGGCTTCCCCTTCGGCGCCTGCTTGTGGAAGTACGGCTGACCGTGAATCCCGTGCGGATACCGCTTGAGGGTGAAGGGCCGGTCGCGCAGATGCGGGACGATCGCGTCGCCGATCTCGACGTAGTACCGCGCGAGGTCGCCCTTCGTCACGCCGTCGGCGGGGAACAGGACGCGCTCGGGATGCGTCAGCCGCACCGTGCGCCGCCCGATCTGCATCTGCTCGCTCATGGTGGGACAGAATGACGGAGATGAGTGAGGAGTTCGTCCTCGGCACGGCGGTGGTCCGGGCGTTCGTCGACGACGTCAAGGCGACGATCGCAACCGCGTCGTCACCGGAGGAGGCCTGCGAAGCGCTCCGGCCGCGGTTCGCACAGCTCCTCTACGACCCCGACTGGCTCCCGGCCGAGTACCGTGCCGCCGCGCCGGCGAGCGGGATGGGAGGCGGCATCGGCCAGTGGCTGCTCTACCGCGCGGAGGACCAGTCGCTGTCGCTCTTCTCCCTCGTCGTCCCATCGGGTTCGGAGACGCCGATCCACGACCACCTCGCGTGGGGGCTGGTCGGCCTCTACCGCGGCGAGCAGGACGAGGAGATCTACGTGCGCCGGGACGGGGCGCTCGAGCTGGTCGAGCGGCGCTTCCTCGTCCCCGGAGACTTCTACGCCCTGATCCCGCCGCGCGACGACATCCACCGCGTGCGCACGACCTCTGCCGAGACCTCGGTCTCGATCCACCTGCTGACGAACGACACGGGCTGCGTCTGGCGCCATTCGTTCGACCCTGCGTCGGGCGAGGCGAAGCCCTTCCGCTCCGGCTACGTCAACGTGGCGTGCGAGGACGACTCCTGACCGAGCGTCAGGCGGGGCGCTCGGCGTAGGCCACGCGCTCGAACGGCCACTCGTTCGCCAGCCAGTCCGTGACCGACCGCCGGAGCTCGACGTCGCGCTCGACCCGGCTCGCCCGCACCCATGACGAGACGCGGGCATGCTGCTGCTCCTTCTTGTCCGGATAGATGTAGACGCAGCCGATCACGTCGCCGGTCGCAGGATCGAGGACGGTGTAGGTGAAGCCGGCCCGCTTCTCGAAGTCGTCGGCGTGCCCCTGCAGGTCGCGGAGGTTGTCCTCCTTGCTGCGGTCGTCGGGCCAGTTGCTCGTCTCCCAGCCGGGCGTCGCGTGGATGTGCTCCAGGGACGACGACCACGCCTCGTAGTCGGAGTCGTTGTGTTGTGGCCCGAGCGGTTCGAGCCGGAAATGCTCCGTCGCGAGACCGAGCGGGACGACGAATCCCGGCGGGACGAACGGCTCCTCTACCACGAGCAGATCTTTCTCGATCCGGCTGGGCCGTGGGTCAGTTCGACACGAAGTACGCGTTCGACCTACGGGCTGCGGTGATCCGGTAGAGGCCGTGCGAGTTCGGAATCGTCAGATAGGAGCACGCGTACTCGGGCTGGGCCGTGGTTCCGGCGCGCGCCGTGAACGCCTTGCTGAAGTGGCCGGATACCCAGAGCGTGACGACGGCGCGTCCGGTGTCCTTGAAGTAGGACTGTCCGGCCTTGAACGCCGGGAAGCGGTTCGCCTCGCTCGCCCACGTCCACCGGCACGGCTGCCGGTCGAGGTAGACGCGCAGGAGCGCCTTCTGCGGAGCGACTCCGTGCGAGAGCACGCTGAACACGGAGCCGGTCGGCGGGCGATGCCAGGCGGTGCCCCACACCTTGTAGCCGTTCGCAGCGAGCGAGGTGGCGCTCAACGCGAGCGTGAGACCCACGAGGATGCTGACGACACCTGCGACCCGGCGCTTGTTCACGCGGCAAACGCTACACCAAGAATCTGATGGTCTTGTGAAGGTTTCGGCAATCTATGGGGGCGGGGTCGCCTTCGCCCGGACGATTGTTCCTAGTGCGCGTGCAGTTCGTGGATCACGGCGTGGCCACGCCCTCGCACGATCAGCCAGCGATTGACGGGCACCGTCAACACGAACGCAATCGCCAGGCTGACGAGCAGGCTCCACCAGAACAGAGCGTCCGAAAGGCCCGCTGCGATGGCGCCGGGAACGACCAGGATGAATGCGTTGTCCACCAGCTCCATCGTCGCGATGGACACGGTGTCGGACGCAATGGCAAGCCGTGCAGCACGCCGGGGCGCGACGCCTGCCCTGATCACCGGCTGCAGGGTGAGCGCGTAACCGAACATGAACGCGAGCAGCACAGAGACGACGATCGACAGGGCATTCCCCAGACCGAGCGCCGCGGACAACACCATGCCGAGGATCTCGCCGATTGCGCAGCCAGTCAGGCAGTGAAGCGTCGCCTGGATCGCCGAGCGCGTCGCGGAGTCAGAGCGATGACGGTGGGTGTGCTCCATGGCTTCAGCGTGCCCGAGGCGTCAAGGACCAGCTGAGGTGCTCCGGGGAGAGCGGTGGCGACGGAGCACTCTCGCCTGGGCCAGTGCTCCGGAATGATCCCCGAGCGGGGTCGGCAGAATCAGCCGATGGCGGTCACGCACACCTTCGCCGGACTGCCGGTTGCCGACTACTGCGTCGCGTACGACTGGTACGTGCGTCTACTGGGTCGGGAAGCGGACATGTTCCCGCACGAGAGAGAGTGTGTCTGGCGGTTGACTCCGACCAGCTCGATCTATGTGGCTCACGCTCCGGAGCGAGCCGGGAGCGCGCTCGTGACCCTGGCCCTGGACGACCTCGATGCCCATGAGCGGCAGCTGCGCGCGGCCGGATTCACTTTCTCGGACGAAGCCACCGGATCCGCCCCTCGGCGGCTCATAGTCAGTGATCTCGACGGCAACAGGCTCGCGTTCTTCCATGATCCCTCGCCGACAGGCGGATGAGCCCTCGCCTGGGCCAGCGTTCCGGAATGACCCCTGAGGCCATCCGACTCCAACGGGACCCTCAGGAATCACGTGCGTCTATTCCAGAATGGCCACGTAGTAGGGGCTGCCGCTCTGGAGCAGTCGAGTGATCCGCCACTGTGTACCTTCGAGGATGGACGCCATTTCGTCCGGCGAGACAAACAGGTAGTCGAACCAGGGCCCGCTGAGGTCGCGGTAGCGAACACGCAGCCGTAGCTGGCCTGGCATCCGGCCCCGCTTGCGGTTGCGTTCCTGATAGGCGAGATGAGCCGGGTTGTCCGTCGCATACGCTTGAGGGCCAATCGAGGCTGCCACGATTCTGTCGGCCAGCGGGCGGAGCCGCCGGAGCAAGCGTCGTGCCTTGCTCGGCGAACCAAAGAGGCCGAAGCCGTTTCCCAGCATGACGATGGTGTCGAACCGGCCAAGCGAGTCGTCGACCTCTTCGAACGCGAGCAGCCGCACGTCGCGGACTCCGCGCTCCCGTGCGACCTCCACCGCGCCCGGCGAGTTATCGATCCCGACGACGCTCCTTCCACGCCGCTGAAGTTCCAGAGCCACTCGACCCGCGCCCAGACCGGCGTCAAGCACCCTCCCGCGCACCCAGCGCAGCGCGCGGCGCTCCACCGCAGGCCACCGAGTGACCGGTGCGAAGTAGAAGAACTTCGCAGTGTCGATAAACCCGTCGTCCCGCTCGATGATCTCCGTGTCGGCCCCGTCGAGGAGCATCTGTCCGAACGCGTCCTCCATGCGCCGACCCTACATCCGCGGGCTTCACAGGAGACAGCGCGCTGCCATGGGCCAGCGTTCGGGAACGACCCCTGACGCGACGACGCCCGGCTAGAGCTGTGTGCCTGTCCTCGGACGGACTCCCGAAGCCAAGAGCGCCTGCCAAGCCCCGCGAATCCCGTCCCTCGGACTGATCGCGACCTCAACCCGGCCCCGTTGGTCACGCCCGACCACATGGATGCATTCCTTGCGGTCGAGACGGGTGCCAGCCCATCCCACCTTGTCTGGCCACATGGTTGCGCTACCGGCCTCGATGACGAGATCTCGCGACTCCAACATCATCCCCTGAGGGGCCGACAGCTCGAAGGAGCCGTGGCGCACAGTAAGCAGAGGGCCGCCTCCGAGCCGACTGTTCCAAGACACCCAACTCTTGAACGGGCGCTTCACTCGGATGAAGGCACGGCTCTCGTACCTCGCCCCCTCGGCTTCGCTCGACACCGGCTTCTTACGCGCCGCGCGGCTCACGGGCTGACTCTAGCCCTGCGTCGAGCGGAATCACACGGCGCCTAGCCGCTACCGTCGCTGCATGAACGCCGCGAAGGCAGGCGCGATTGCTGCGCTCGTGTGGGCCGCAGTCGAGCCGTTCGACCAGCGGATGCTGCGCCACGATTACTCGGATGTCGCCGTGCTCGGAAAGGCGGTGACCCGTTCGCGAGCCTGGCCACTCGCGGGCCTGGCCATGCACGCAGCGAACGGCGCGGTGTTTGGAGTCGCGTATGCGCAAGCGCGGAGGCGCGGCACCTCGTCCGTGACCATGGCGCTCGCAGAGCACACCGTCCTCTTTCCGCTCGGCGCGATCGTCGATCGCCGGCATCCCGCGCGCGGCACGAAAGGTCTCGCGCCGCTGTGGTCGAAGCGTGCCTTCGCGCAAGCGACCTTCCGGCACCTGCTCTTCGGCGCGCTGCTCGGGCATCTCGCGGACTGACGGGACGCGAGGGCTCTCGCCTGGGCCAGTGTTCCGGAATGACCCCTGAGCGAGTGGGCGTGCCGCGTTCAGCTTTGTGGTTCCGGAGCCATGTCCGGATGCCAGATGACCTCCCAGAGGTGGCCATCAGGATCGCGGAAGTAGCCGGAGTAGATCCCCCATGGTCGGTCGTGGGCGGGCGTGACGCTGGCGCCTGCGCTCCCGGCCTTTTCCAATAGCTGGTCTACCGCCTCGCGGCTCGGAACGAGCTGCGCGAGGCTGAACTCACCGCTTTGTGGCGGACCGAGGGTAATTGCTGCGTCCTTCGCGAGATCGGCACGCGGGTACAGGTTGAGGAGCA
>JAICSH010000003.1 GCA_025936995.1 Thermoleophilia bacterium
AACGTGGAGCGCATGCGCCTGCTCGGCGCCGAGGTTCGCGCGGTCGACGTCGGGACGAAGACGCTGAAGGAGGCGACGAGCGAGGCGATCCGCGACTGGATCACGAACGTCGAGACGACGCACTACCTGATCGGCTCCTGCGTCGGTCCCGCGCCGTATCCGGAGCTCGTCGCGGAGCTGCAGTCCGTGATCGGCCGCGAGGCGCGCGAGCAGATGCTGGCTGTCGAGGGCCGGCTGCCCGAGGCGGTGATCGCGTGCGTCGGCGGCGGCTCGAACGCGATCGGGATCTTCCACGGCTTCCTCGAGGACGAGGACGTGCGGCTCGTCGGCGTCGAGGCGGCGGGAGCGGCGTCGCTCGGGAGCGGCCGCGCCGCCGTCCTGCACGGCGCGCGATCGTCGGTGCTCGCGGACGAGGACGGCCAGATCGCCGACGCGCATTCCATCTCGGCCGGCCTCGACTACCCCGGCGTCGGGCCCGAGCACGCCTTCCTCCGCGACAGCGGCCGCGCCGAGTACTGCGTCGCGACGGACGAGGAGGCGCTCGCCGCGTTCCAGGACCTCGCACGAGCCGAGGGCATCCTCCCCGCGCTCGAGCCCGCGCACGCCCTCGCCCGAGCCCGCGACCTCGATGCCGAGCTGATCCTCGTCGGGCTCAGCGGCCGCGGCGACAAGGACCTTGCCGAGGTGCTGGAGCGGCTATGAGCGTGGCCTCGACGGAGCTCATCCCGGAGCGCAGGCGTCGGCTTTGCCGGAGCCGGAGCGGGAAATGAGCACGTGGGATCCCGCCCGCACGGCGGAGTTCTTCGACGAGTACGGCGAGCGCGAGTGGACGCGGTTCGAGGACGGACGCACGCCCGGCCCGAGCCTCACGACCCACATCCGGATGCTCGAGGGATACGTCCGTCCGGGCGACCGGGTGCTCGACGCCGGCTCGGGACCCGGCCGTTTCAGCCTCGAGCTGGTGCGGCTCGGCGCGCTCGTCACCGCGCTCGACATCTCGCCCGGACAGCTCGAGCTGCTGCGATCCCGGATCCCGGACGTCGAGGCGGTAGTCGGGGACATCACCGACCTCTCCCGGTTCGGCGACGACGCCTTCGACGCCACCGTGTGCTTCGGCGGGCCTCTGAGCTACGTCGTCGACCGCGCCGAGGCCGCGGTGGCCGAACTCGTGCGCGTCACGAAGCCGGGCGGACACGTCCTCGTGAGCGTGATGGGGCTCGGCGGCGCCGTGATCCACTTCGCGTCGATCATCGTCGACCTGGCTCGACGCGACGGCGCGCCGAAGCAGCTGGAGATCGCCCGCACCGGCTTCCTCCCCGAGGGCGACGGCTACGGCCACCTCGCGATGCGGATGTACCTCTGGGAGGAACTCGAGGCGTTGCTCGCGCCACACGGCGAGGTCGTCGACGGGGCGGCGGCCGGCATCCTTCCGCACCTCGAGGTGGAGGAGCCGGCGATCCGCGCCGTCCTCGAGGAGTTCGAGCAACGGCTCGCGCACGACCCCGGCTCGCGCAGCTGCGGCGAGCACCTCGTCGGTGTGCTCCGTGTCGCGTGACCAAGGCGCTCGTCATCTACCTGATGGCCGAGCCGGAGACGCCCGAGCTCGCGCGCGCGGCCGTGGAGGGAGGCGCAGACGTCGTCGAGCTCGGCTTCCCGTTCAACGACCCGCTCGCCGAGGGCCCGGTGATCCGGCGCGCCTCGGAGCGCGCGCTCTCGCGCGGGATGCGAACGCAGGCCTGCCTCGACGTGCTCGCCCGGACGCGCGAGCTGCTGCCCGAGACACCGCTCGTCCCGATGACCTACGCGGCGATCCTCGATGCCTACGGCTACGAGCGTTTCGCCGCCGCTGCGCGCGAGCGCGGCGCCTCGAGCTTCATCGTCGTCGACCTCCCCGTCGAGGTGCAGCCGGGGCTGCGGAGGATCCAGCTCGTCGCTCCGACCTCGACCGAGGAGCGGATCCGCGCCGCCGCCGAGGCGACCGACGGCTGGCTCTACCTCGTCTCCGTCACCGGCACGACCGGCGCCCGGACCGAGCTCTCGCCCACTCTGCCTCCGCTCGTGCAGCGGGTGCGTGCCGTCAGCGACGTCCCGGTCTACGTGGGGTTCGGCATCTCGATGCCCGAGCTCGCGCGCGCGGCCGGCGAGCTCGCCGACGGCGTCGTCGTCGGGTCGCGCGCCGTCCAGGTCGCCGAGGACGGACCCGGGGCTCTGCGCGAGTTCGTCGCCTCTCTTCGGGCCGCGCTCGACTCTTAGAGAAGTCTCACACCGGGCTCAGGTTCGTCTCACGTCCGGCGGCGACCATGCACCTCAGCCGACCCGACGCCCTCCTATGAGAGCGCCAGCCCAGGCCCGGCGCCGGCCAACTCCCCCTCACCGGCCGGCGTCGGGCCGGTCGTAGTCAGGGCCACGGCCCGCACGGGCAGATGGAGCCGGAACGACGTGCCGCGCGGCAGTGGTGTCACGGAGCAGCGACCGCCGTGCGCCCGCGCGACGGCGGCGACGATCGCGAGGCCGAGCCCGGCGCCGCCGCGCTCGCGGGTTCGGGCGCCGTCGGCCCGCGCCCAGCGGTCGAAGATCCGCGGCAGCGCTTCCGGCGGCACGCCGCTCCCCGAGTCCGACACCTCGATCACGACACCGCCCGTCCCGTCCGCGTGCGCTGCGAGCTCGACGGCGTCACCGGGTTCCGTGAACTTCACCGCGTTCTCTAGCAGCGCGTCGAGGGCGTTCCTCAGCGCCTCGGGGTCCGCGACGAGCTGTCCGGCGAGGTCGACGTCGAGCCGCCAAGCGCGCGGCGCGACCTCCGACCAGCGAATGAAGAGATCCGAGAGGAACGCCTCGAGGTCCACCTCCACCAGCGAGAGCCCGTGCCGCCCGGACTTCGCGAGCAGCAGGAGCCGCTCGACGATCCGCTCGATCCGGCCGAGCTCGTCGAGCGCTACGTCCAGCTCGGCCGTCTCGGGCTGCTCGCGCCGCAGCAGCTCGAGGTGCCCGCGCGCGATCGTGACCGGCGTCCGCAGCTCGTGCGACGCGTCGTGGAGGAAGCGCTCCTGCCGCTCGAGCAGCGACGCCCGCATCTCCGCGACGCCCTGTACCTCGGAGAGCGCCGCCTGCCGGCGCTGCGCATGCCAAACCATGGCGAGGAACATCGCCGACATGAGCGGCACCTCGAACAACTCGCCCCACAGCTGGACGCCGCCGAAGGCGTCCGACATGATGCTCGCCCCGGTGGCCACGATCACGACGGAGAGAACCGCCCACATCGTCCGCAGGGACCAGGTGCGGACGCCGTAGACGAACGTCAGGCTGATCCAGACGAAGTGGAACGGGATCGTCTCCCAGCTCGGCCAGGCGATCATCGCCACCCAGTTCGCGGTCGCGAAGACGGCCCAGCCGGCTTCGAGCGGGTTACGCCGTAGCCAGCCGATAGCCCGCATTCCGCACCGTCTCGATGGACGCGTCGGGCCCGAGCTTCTGCCGTAGCCTGCGCACGCAGACCTCAACGACGTTCGAGCCCGGGTCGAAGTCGTAGCCCCACACCTCGGCGAGGAGCCGCTCCCGGCTCACGACCTCGCCGGCGTGCACGAGCAGATGGTGGAGGAGCCGGAACTCGCGATCCGAGAGATCCGCGGTCCGGTCGCCGACGGCCGCGTGCCGGCGCGCGACGTCGAGCACGACGTTTCCCCCGCGCAGGACGTGCTCGTCCCCGAACGTCGCCGCGCCCCGCAGGCGGACACGGATCCGCGCGAGCAGCTCGTCGAGCGAGAACGGCTTCGCCAGATAGTCCGTCGCGCCGAGCTCGAAGCCGCGGAGCTTCGTCTGCACGTCGGTGCGCGCGGAGAGGATCACGACCGGAAGCTCCGGCTTGACGCGCTGCAGCTCACGCAGGACCTGCAGCCCGTTGAGTCCGGGCAGCAGGAGGTCGAGCACGACGAGATCCCAGCGCGCCCCGGTCGCCAGGTCGAGCCCCGCGCGGCCGTCTCCCGCCGCGACCACGGTGTACCCCTCGGCCTCGAGGCCGCGGGCGAGGAACGCCTGGATTCGCGACTCGTCCTCGATCACGAGGATCCGCATGCCCACCTCCCGCGCCGGAATCTACACCGGAATCCGAACGGGCAAAGCTTGTGCGCCACTTTGCGATGACGCCGAAATGACGGGGAAATGACACGTTCGTCATGAGGCCGTCACGGCGGCGGAGGCATTGATAGGAACCCTCCCGATGCGGGTCGGAGTGAAGCTGGTGCTCGTCGCTGCGGTCGTCGTCGCCGCCGGCGTCATGATCGGGTTCTACGTCTCGAACCTGACGACCCTCGCGGGCTCGCCGGCGTACTCCCTGCCCGTCCAGAACGTCAACGGCCACCCGGTCGTCAACCTCGAGATCCAGACGGTCGCCGCCGTCGGCCCGCAGCTCAGCCGCAACCCCGACTGGGTCTCCTACCTCGTCCGGAACACGAGCGGGCAGTGGAAGCGCGAGACGGTGTGGAGCCTCCCGGCGAACGCGACCGTCCACGTGACGATCTACAACTTCGACGGCGCCAGCGGCCTGCGCAACCCGTTCCTCGCGCGGCCGCAGGGCATGGCCGGCAACCGGATCATGGTCGACGGCAAGCCGACGGACGCGGTCGACCCGAACGAGGCCTCGCACACGTTCGCGGTGCCGGCGCTCGGGATCATCCTCGCGATTCCGGGCGTCGCCGACGACGCGAAGGACCAGTGCGGCTATGCGCCGTGTCCGATGTCGAACGCGCACCGGACGATCAAGTTCACGTTCCACACGACGACGCCCGGCCATTTCCGCTGGCAGTGCTTCGTCCCCTGCGCGGCCGGCTGGATCGACGGCTTCGGCGGCCCGATGCAGACGATCGGCTACATGGACGGCTTCCTCAACGTGAAGGCCTGATGGCGGCGAATCCGAACGCCGCGCCGGCCCCGCCGAGCGACCGCACGAACCACGGCATGCGCGTCGTCGTCGCGTGGCTCGTGCTGAGCGCGATCGCGACGCCGCTCGTCGCCGTCTTCGTCGGACATCTCATCCCGCCGGGCAACGGCAGCAGCCAGGGCACGGAGCAGGTCTTCGACAACACCCTGATGCTCACGGTGATCACGCCGATCCTCTGCCTGCTCGCCGTCTTCTTCGTCTACGGGCTGCGCTCGTTCCACGCCTCCTCGTCCGGTGCGGTGCTCGACGGGCCGCCGCTGCGCGGCGACTCACAGATTCAGATCCTCTGGATCGTCGGCACGAGCGTGATCGTGCTCTTCCTCGCCGGCTTCGGGACCTTCGAGCTGCTGCAGAACGGCGCCGGCGGCGGCCAGGGCCCTGATCCGATCGCCGTCCCCGGAGGCCAGAAGATGCAGGTGCAGGTGATCGGCCAGCAGTGGCAGTTCACCTACCGCTACCCGTCGCTCGGAGGCATCGAGTCGAACCAGCTCGTGCTGCCCGCGGACACCGACGTCGAGCTGCACGTGACCTCGCTCGACGTCATCCACTCCTTCTGGGCGTACGAGCTCGGCGTCAAGGCGGACGCGAACCCCGGCGTCGACAACGTCGCCTACGTGAAGACGAAGAGCCCGCAGGTGTTCCACGTCCGCTGCGCCGAGCTCTGTGGCCTCTGGCACGGCTACATGTACAACAACGGCCGCGTCGTCGACTCCGCCCAGTTCCACTCCTGGGCGTCGCAGCAGGAGAAGCTCTACGCGGCGATCAAGCCCTTCATGGACAAGCCCGAGGCGGACGGCGGGGCGCCCTTCGGACACACGTACCTCCCCGCCCCGGAACGGAGAGCCGGATGACCGACGCCGCCGTCGCCCCCTCGCCGCCGCTGTGGCGCCGCCTGCTCGGCTTCAACCTCCTGACCGGTGTCGTCCTCGGCATCGGCGGCTGGTACGTGGGCTGGTTCGGGGCGCACTCCATCGTCGGGCCGAGCCTCGACTACTTCGGCGACATCGACTACAACGAGCTGTCCGTCTACCTCGCCTATATCGGCGGCATCGTCGGCTTCCTCGTCGGCCTCGGCTTCTTCAACTACCCGTTCGCCCGCCTCCGCGGCTACCCGCCGTCGCTGCGCGAGAAGGAGACGGGAGGCTGGACGCGCTACTTCAGCCTCTGCACCGACCACAAGGTCGTCGGCATCCAGTACCTGTGGGGCATCGGGCTGTTCTTCTTCATCGGCGGCCTGAACGCGATGCTCATCCGCACCGAGCTGCTGCGGCCGCATCACCAGGTCTTCCCGGCGGGGACGTACCTGACCCTCGTCGGGATGCACGGCACGATGATGATGGGGATGATGTCGAGCGGGATCCTCGGCCCGTTCGCGAACTACCTGATCCCGATCATGATCGGCGCGCGGCGGATGGCCTTCCCCCGCATCGAGGCGCTCACCTTCTGGCTGCTGATGGCGGCCGGCGCGATCCTCACGACGACGATCTTCTTCGGCGGCTTCCCGACGGGCTGGACGGGCTACGCGCCGCTCTCGAACGAGGGCAACCCGGGGATGGACAACTACATCCTCTTCTTCGCGCTCGTCGGGATCTCGATGACGCTGCTCGGCCTGAACATGATCGCGACGATCGTGACGATGCGCGCGCCCGGGCTGACGTGGACGCGGCTGCCGATCTTCGCCTGGGGCGTCCTCTCCACCGCCGTGCTGATGGTGCTCGCCGCGCCGGTGCTGGTCGCGGTTCTGGCGATGGAGGCGCTCGACCGGACGGCGCAGACGACCTTCTTCGTCGCAGCCGCCGGCGGCAGCAACTACCTGTACGAGAACCTCTTCTGGGTCTTCGGCCACCCGGAGGTGTACATCCTCGCCTTGCCGGGCTTCGCGATCGTCCTCGAGCTGCTGCCGGTGTTCTCGCGCAAGCCGCTCTGGGGCTACCGCCTCGCGGTCGGCGGGCTGCTCGGCGTGTCGCTGCTCTCCTGGTTCGTCTGGCAGCACCACCTGTTCGTGAGCGGCATCAACGGCGACCTGCGCCCCTTCTACATGCTCTCGACCGAGTTGATCTCGATCCCGACAGGCTTCACGTTCCTCTGCGGGATGATGACCCTCTGGCGGGGAAGCATCCGCTTCACCGTCCCGATGCTGTTCTGTCTCGCGTGGTTCTTCAACTTCCTGCTCGGCGGGCTGTCGGGCGTGTTCCTCTCCGACGTGCCGAGCGACGTGACGACCCACGGCAGCTTCTTCTCGATGGCCCACTTCCACTACACGATCATGGGCGGGCTCGTGTTCACCTTCTTCGCCGCGATCTACTACTGGGTGCCGAAGATGACGGGCTGGGAGCTGAACGAGCGGCTCGGGAAGATCCACTTCTGGACGATGTTCGTCTTCTTCAACTCGACCTTCGCCCCGCTCTTCGCGATCGGCTTCCTCGGCCAGCCGCGCCGCGCCGTCACCTACGCGAGCGGGCTGCAGTTCCTCAACGACTGGGTCTCGGTCTCGGCGTTCTGCCTCGGGATCTCGATGCTGATCTTCCTCTTCAACCTCGTCTGGTCGCTCGGCTTCGTCAAGAAGCCCGCCGAGGCGAACCCGTGGGGGTCGCGCTCGATCGAGTTCCAGCTCCCCTCGCCGGTGCCCGTCCACAACTTCGACCGGATCCCCGTCTTCTCGAGCGATCCGTACGGCTACGGCGAGGGGCCGCCCCCGAGCTGGGTGCCCGCCGGCGCGACGGCAGGGAGGGACTGAACCGTGGCCGAGCCGCTCGCCTACGAAGGCACGAGCTACGAGGTCGTCGAGGAGGAGCCGCCCGAGCTCCTCGGCCGGAACCTCGTCTCGGCGAGCTACCTCCTCGCCGGCGCGACCGCGTTCTTCTTCATCGCCTTCGTCTTCGCCTACTTCTATCTCCGCTCGCTGAACAACGGCGGGATGTGGAAGCCGGAGGGGGTCGACGCCTCCATCGGCTGGGGCACGGCCGTGGTCGCCTGCTACGCGGCGAGCGCGCTCCTCGTGCGGCTCGGAGTCGCGGACCACCGGGCGTTGCGCCGCGACCAGTGGCGCCTGAAGGGAGTCGTAGCGCTGCTCGTCGGCGTCGTCGGGCTCGTGCTCCAGGTGATCGCCTGGACGCACGAAGGCTTCGGCCCCGCGGACGGCGGGTTCGCGAGCGTGTACTTCGGCTGGACGGCGTTCCTCTTCCTCTTCGTCCTCGGAACGCTGCTCTGGCTCGAGATGACGGTCGCGACGTCGTACCGCTATCGCAAGACCGACGGCCCGCCTCCGGCCGGCCACGCATCCGGGGATCCGCACCGCGAGGCCCACGACATCCGCGACCCGCTCTCGCTCGTCCGGGCCGAGCTCGTCGGGCTCAGCTTCTACTGGACGTTCCTCGCCGGCATCGCCGTCGTCAGCTGGGTCATCCTGTACCTGATCTAGATGGTGGATCCGCTCCCCCTCGTCGTGTGCGGGACGGCGGCGGCGCTCTACGCGCTGGGGCGGCGGGGAAGGACGCGAGCCTGGCGCGAGCTGAGCTTCTACAGCGGCGTCGCGCTCACGCTCGTCGTCCTCGAGCGGCCGTTCGACGGCTGGGCGGACACCTGGCTCTCCGTCCACATGACCCAGCACGTCCTGCTCATGACGGTCGTGCCGCCGCTCGTCGTCCTCGGCCGCCCGTGGCCGCGCATGTGGCTGCCGTTCCCGCTCTCCGCGCGCCGGGCGGTCGGGGGCGCGCTGTCGCGCTCGCACGGGTTCCGGCGTAGCGCCGGGTTCCTGAAGCGCCCCGCGGTTGCGCTCGCGGTGCAGTCGGCGGCGGTCGGAATCTGGCACGTCCCGCAGCTGTACGACGCCGCGGCGCGAAACGAATGGGTCCACGTCCTCGAGCACGTGTGCTTCGTCGCTCCCGCGCTCGTGTTCTGGGGCGCGCTGCTCGACGCGCCGCCCGTGCGCGCACGCATCGACCATCTCCGTCGCTCGATCTGGCTCGCCGCCGCGATGGTCCCGAGCTGGATCCTCGCCATCGTGCTCGCGTTCGCCGCGGCGCCGGTCTACTCCGTGTATCCCTCGCTGACCGACCAGCAGGTCGCCGCCGGCGTCATGTGGGTGCCCGGATCCCTCGCGTACTTCGTCGCGGCGTTCGCCGCGTTCTACCGCTGGCTCGAGCCGGGCGCCGCCGCGGCGCCCACGCGCGCCGAGCCCCGACCCGAGGAGCTCTCATGGACGTGACCGCCTCCTTCCTCTCAGGCGCGATTCTCAGCTGGGCACTTCCCCTCGCCCTGCTGATCGCGATCCTGATCTGGTGGGTCGTCGTCCTGCGGCGGCGCGAAGAAGGGTAAGGCGCGAGACCTCCAGTCTCGCGCCTCGGGAGACGGAACTCCGCGGGCCGGAAAGCGCGGTTTCCGGCCCGCTTCGTGCTGTTCCTGTTTTTGGGTCGTTTGGGCGAGGGGTTGCTTTTGTGCGCTCGCGCGCGGCGGAGGCCGGCGCGAGCGCGGTCCGGCCTCCGGCTAAGCCGGCTGCGCCTGTCTTAGCCTCCGGCCCTTGTTCTTAGCGGGGTTCCAGCGTTTCGCAACTCGGGCGGAGCGTCAGCTCTTGGCCCGCAGGTCGACGACTTTGGGCTTGCCGGCGCGGGCGATCTTGAGGACATCCCACATGCGGGCGTCCTCGTGGCCCGGGACGAGGCACGCGAAGCGGTAGACGCCCGTCGTGCTCGCGCGGAACGAGAAGCGCGCCGTGTGTCCCTCTTCGAGACCGACGAGCGGCTGCGGCGTCGCTGCTCCTCGGAACGCCGGGTGCGTCGAGCCTGCGCTGTTCACGACCGCGCACGAGTGGCGGAGCGGGCCGCGGTTCTTGCACACGACGTCGACCGTCCAGCCGCGCGGCACCGTCCACATCAGCTCGCGGGAGTAGCCGTCGAAGTTGAAGCCGCCGTTCTCCCCGTTGTAGGACGCAACGAGGGTGATCGTCGCCCTGTGCCGCCGGGCGTCGACGGACAGGAACCGGCTCGGCGGCGGGGGCGTCGCCGCGAGGCCGAGTGCGACGAGGGCGACGGCTCCGATCACGGAGCCAGCATCGCAGAGCGAACCGTGCGGCGCCACGGGCCCCCGGCGCGTTCTTAGCGAACCCTCACGGGTCTCTCACGCTCGTCCTAGGGATAACGGGCACTCTGGGGAACACACGATTCAAGGAGACCGACTTCATGGACTTCCGCCTAGCCAGCCCGCGCTTGCGGCGCCTCCTCCCCCTTGCGGTCGCCGTCGCGGCCGGCGCCGGCGCGGGGGCGGGCGCCTACGCGCTCACGAGCAACGGCGCGAGCACGCCGACCACGTCCAGCGTCGTCGTCCCCGCGCAGCCCGCGTCGTCGACCTCCAGCGTCGACTCGCTCACGCAGCTGTACAACCAGGACGCGCCGGGCGTCGTCGACATCACGGTGACCTCGACGTCGAAGTCGGGCTCCGGCGGAACGAACCCGTTCCAGCTGCCCGGCCCGTCACAGCAGAAGCAGGAAGCGGAAGGGACGGGCTTCGAGATCGACTCGAGCGGCAACATCCTGACGGCCGAGCACGTCGTCGACGGCGCCAGCTCGATCGAGGTGGAGTTCCAGGACGGATCGACGGCGAAGGCGACACTCGTCGGGGCCGACAAGTCGACGGACACCGCGGTGATCCACGTGGACAAGTCCGCCTCCGAGTTGCACCCGCTTGCGCTCGGCAGCTCCACGGCGGTCCAGCCGGGCCAGAGCGTCGTTGCGATCGGCAGCCCGTTCGGGCTGCCCGAGACGATGACGGCGGGCATCGTCAGCGCGACGAACCGGACGATCACCGCGCCGAACCGGTTCTCCATCACCGACGCGATCCAGACCGACGCGGCGATCAACCACGGCAACTCCGGCGGCCCGCTGATCGACGTCGCGACGAACACGGTGATCGGGATCAACGACCAGATCGAGAGTGACACGAACGACAACGCCGGCGTGGGCTTCGCGGTCCCGATCGACGCGGCACAGAAGGTCGCCCGGACGCTCATCGCGGGCGGCACGGTCCAGCACGCCTACCTCGGCGTGACCATCACCTCCGCAGCGGGCGGCGCCAGGATCACCTGCGTCGTCAACGGCGGCCCCGCCGCATCGGCAGGTCTGAAGCAGGGCGACGTGATCAGCAGATTCGCCGGCACGACGATCGACGACGCCGACACGCTGACTGCAGCGGTGACGCAGGCAAGGCCCGGCAGCAAGGCGACCGTGACTCTGCGGCACAGAGGCTCGACGAAGCAGGTCTCCGTGACGCTCGGCTCCCAGCCGTCGTCGCTCGCCAACAACTGCACCCCCTAGCACGCCTAAACGCCGGCGGGCGCTTGGAAAGCCGAGCGCCCGCTTATCCCTCGGTGCTTGTGCCGCATCGCACTCGGTTCTACCCTCCGACTCAGCTCATCCGTTGGCGTCGATGAGCTCTACGAAGGGGAGGTAGTTCAATGGCTAGAAGGTTCGCGATCCTCGCTTGCGTCGTCGTCGCCGGAGGTCTGAGTGCGACCACGGCTCTTGCGGGCGAGGTCACCGGTCGTCCAGGGACTCCGGGCGTCGCGTTCTCGGGCTCCGGAAACCGCACGGGAGCACCCGCGCACGCAAGCTCGATCTGCGCCTACAACGGGCTCAACGACATGAACCCCGACCAGGGGCCGATCGACAGCATCGTGCAGACCCCCCACAACCAGGGATCCCCCGGCGAGGCCGGCGCAGGCCCGGCCGGCTCCGGCGTTCCGGGCTCGCCGACCTGCGGGCGCGGCAGCAACCCCGAACTGGGCTAGTTCGCTCGTCTGGCCCCGGCGCCTAGCCGGGGCCGGACGTTCCCCCTCCACGCCTCCGTAGGATCGAAGGATGGAGGGCGTCACGGGAGCTGTGGAGCAGCGCGCCGGCATCGGGCGCTGGACGCTCGTCGCGAGCATCCTCGGCTCGTCGATGGCCTTCATCGACGGTTCCGTCGTCAACGTCGCGCTGAAGGCGATCGAGGGCGACCTCGGAGGCGGCCTTGCCTCGCAGCAATGGATCGTCGACGCGTACCTGCTCACGCTCGGCTCCCTCATCCTCGTCGGCGGCTCGCTCGGCGACATCTTCGGGGAGGTGCGGGTGTTCGGCCTCGGGGTCGCGAGCTTCGCGGTCGCCTCGGTCCTCTGCGCGGCCGCTCCGACCGCGACGACGCTCATCGTCTTTCGCGGGATCCAGGGGATCGCCGGCGCCCTGCTCGTTCCCGCCTCGCTCGCGGTGCTCACCGCAACGTTCTCCGGGCCCTCCCGAGGAGCCGCCATCGGCCAGTGGACGGCGTGGAGCGGGATCTCGTTCGTGATCGGCCCGACACTCGGGGGCTGGCTCGTCGACGCCTCGACCTGGCGCGTGATCTTCCTCATCAACGTCCCGATCGCCCTCGCCACGCTCGTCCTCTTGGTCCGGCTCGGGGGCATGCGGCAGCCCCGCCGCGAAGACCTCCGGGTCGACCTGTCGGGCGCCGCGCTCTGCACGGCCGGGCTCGGCCTGCTCGTCGGCGGGTTCATCGAGCAGCCCCGGCTGGGGTGGAGCGATCCGCTCGTCCCGGGCGCGATCCTCGGCGGAGCCGCGCTCCTCGCCGCGTTCGTCGCATACGAGATCCGCACGCCGATGCCGATGCTGCCGCTCAGACTCTTCCGCCTCCGGAACTTCTCCGTCACGAACGTCGAGACCGTCGCGGTCTACGGCGCCCTCACGGCGCTGACCACCTTCCTCAGCCTCTTCCTCCTCGAGTTCAGCGGCTACTCGGCGTTCGGCGCGGGCGTCTCGCTTCTGCCGGTCACGTTCGTGATGTTCTTCCTCTCGCCGCGCACCGGGCGCATGTCGATGCAGTTCGGGCCCCGGCTGTTCATGGCCGTCGGCCCGCTCGTCGCAGGACTGGGGGTGCTCTGGTACGCGCGGCTGCCGGCTCATCTGGACTACTGGATCGACCTCCTCCCCGCGCTCCTCGTCTTCGCCGTCGGGCTGTCCCTCACGGTCGCCCCGCTGACGACAACGGTGCTGTCGGACGCGACCGCCGGCGACGCGGGAGTCGCGTCGGGAGTGAACAACGCGGTGGCGCGGGTGGCCGGCCTCCTCGCCGTCGCCGTGCTCGGGATCGCGGCCTCGGGCGGCGGCGACCATCTCACCCCCCACGGGTTCCACATCACCATGGTGGTGACCGCCGTCCTGCTCATGGGCGGCGGTGTGATCGGAGCGCTCGGAATCCGCAACCATTCCGCCTAGGCAATGCCTATGTGTATGCTCGGGCAATGCCCAAGCAGGCGTATACGGCGACCGAGGCCGCCCGCGAGCTCGGGATAAGCGTAGACACGCTCCGTCGCTGGGATCGCGCCGGCCGGATCCGCACCGAGCGGGATGCCGCGAACCGTCGCCTGGTGCCGCTTGAGGAGATCGAGCGGCTGCGCGGCGCTCCGGGTGCGCAGCACATGAGCGCGCGCAACCGGCTACGCGGCACGGTGACCGACGTGCGCGTCGAGGGTCTCCTCGCCCAGGTCGAGCTGACCGTGACCGAGCCGGCGCGGATCGTCGCCGTCGTGACGCGCGACGCGGTCGAGGAGCTCGGTCTGAAGCCCGGCATGGCGGCAACGGCGGTCGTCAAGTCGACCTCCGTGATGGTGGAGGCTTGAGGCTGCGCGCGCTCTCGGCCGGGGTGGCGGCAACTGTCGTCGTCTTCTCCTCCATCCTCGCCGCCGGCGCGTTCGCCGGCGCTTCCGGCACGAAGGCGCCGCGCCTCACCGTCTTCGCCGCCGCCTCGCTCACGAACGTCTTTCCGAAGGTCGACCCGCACGGGCGCTACTCCTTCGGCGGCTCGAACATGCTCGCCGCCCAGATCCAGCAGGGCCTGCCGGCCGACGTGTTCGCCTCGGCCAACACGAAGCTCCCCTACGCGCTCCACAAGCAGGGCCTCGTGACGCGGCCGTACGTCTTCACCTCGAACCGGCTCGTGATCGTCGTCGCCCACGGCAACCCGAAACAGATCCGCGGCGTCCGCGATCTCGAGCAGTCGGGTCTGCGGATCGTGATGGCTGCCGCGGGCGTCCCGGTCGGCGACTACACGCGGACCGTGCTCGCGAGGCTCGAGCTCACGGGCCTGGTCGGCAAGGCCGTGAGCCAGGAGACGGACGTCCGGGAGGTGCTCGCGAAGGTCGTGCTGGGCGAGGCCGACGCCGGCTTCGTCTACGCAACCGATGCGAAGACCGTTGCCGGCAAGGTCTCGGTGGTGCGGCTCCCCCCGTCCTCGCAACCGCGCGTCCAGTACGCGGCGGCCGCCGTGAAGTCGAGCGACCATCTCGCCGCCGCCAAGGCCTGGGTCAAGATGCTGCGCCGCAAAGCCGCCCAGACAAAACTGCGTGCCGCCGGCTTCCTGCCGATCCCCCACTGAGGAGAGCGGATGACGCGGCGAATCCTCGCCGGTGCAGGGGTTTTTGCGGCTGCCGCAATCGCCTTCGCGTTCCTGCTGCTCCCGATCGTCGCGATCTTCGCCCGCGTCTCCCCGGGGACACTCGTGGCACAACTCTCCCATCCCGTCGTGACCGACGCGCTCGTGCTCAGCCTGAAGACGAGTGCGATCGCACAGACGCTCGTCCTCCTCCTCGGCACGCCGGCCGCGTACCTCCTCGCGACGCGCCGGTTCCCCGGGCGCTCGGTCGCAGTCGTGCTCGTCGAGCTGCCTCTCGTCCTGCCGCCCGCGGTCGCGGGAATCGGGCTGATCGCGACGTTCGGCCGCCTCGGGCTGCTCGGCGGGACGCTCGACGCGCTGGGCGTCCGCCTCGGGTTGACGCAGGCGGCGGTCGTGATCGCGGTCGCGTACGTCGCGAGCCCGCTCTACGTACGGCAGGCGATCGCCGCGTTCGAAGCCGTCGACGCGGATCTCGTGGCCGCCTCGCGCACGCTCGGCGCAGGCCGGGTGCGAACGTTCTTCCGCGTCGTCCTCCCGCTGGCCCGGCGGGGGCTCGCCGCCGGCGAGGCGCTCTCGTTCGCGCGCGGGCTCGGCGAGTTCGGCGCCACGATCATGTTCGCCGGCAGCCTCCAGGGCGTCACGCAGACGCTGCCGGTCGCGATCTACCAGGAGTTCAACGTCCAGCCGGACGGCTTCACCACCGCGCTCGCGATGAGCGCACTTCTCGTCGTCGTCAGCGGAGCGTTGCTCGTGACGCTGAGGCTCATTCTCCAATGGCAACCCTCCAGGCCGACTTCACGCTTCCTCTTCGCGACTTCGCGCTAGAGCTCGCGCTCGACTTGTCGGGCACGGTCGCGCTCGTCGGGCCGTCCGGCGCCGGGAAGACGTCGGTGCTGCGCGTCGTCGCCGGCCTCGCCGACCCGCGCCGCGGTCACGTCGCCCTCGACGGGGAGCGGTGGCTCGACACCGAGCGAGGGCTTTCGCTGCCTCCCGAGCGGAGGCGTGTTGGGCTCGTCTTCCAGGACTACGCACTGTTCCCGCACCTGAGCGTGCGCGCGAACGTTGCCTTCGGCGCCGGCGGGCGAGACGTTGGCCCGCTGCTCGAGCGATTCCGGATCGGGCATCTCGCCGCTGCGCATCCGCAGGAGCTCTCGGGCGGCGAACGGCAGCGTGTGGCGCTCGCGCGCGCCCTCGCCCGCGACCCGGCCGTCCTCCTCCTCGACGAGCCGCTGGCGGCGCTCGACGCGCACACGAAGACCGAGGTGCGGCACGAGCTCGCAGAGCTGCTGCGGGAGCTCGGCCTGCCGGCGTTGCTCGTGACGCACGACTACGAGGATGCGGCGGCCCTCGCGGACGAGGTCGGCGTCCTCGTCGAGGGACGGCTGCGGCAGTTCGGGCCGCCGGCGGAGCTCGTCGCGCGGCCGCGCGATGCCTTCGTGGCCTCGTTCACGGGTGCGAACCTCCTGCGGGGACGCGCCCGCCGCGGCGATGGCGCGCTCACCGCGATCCGGCTCGAGAGCGGCGACGACTTGTACTCCGCGGACGAGGCCGAAGGCGAGGTGGGCGTCGTGGTCTACCCCTGGGAGGTGTCCGTGGCCCGGACACACACGCCCGATACGGACTCGGCCCTCAATGTCGTCCGCGGCCAGGTCGGCTCGCTCGTCGAGGTCGCGAACCGCGTGCGCGTCCGCGTCGGCCCGGTGACCGCGGAGGTGACCGCCGCCTCGGCCGCGAGGCTCGACCTCGCGGACGGAGGCATCGCCTACGCGACCTTCAAGGCCACCGGCACACGCCTCGTTCCGCTCTGACCTTGTAACAAAGTGTTACTTGCTTGGACGGTGGCCGAAGGAGACGTGTCCTCGCGCTTGTCGAGCGGGCTCCTCGATCACCTAGTAACAGTTTGTTACGAGGAAAGCCATGTCCGGACGGGACGGGCGGTCAGATGCGGGTCGCGCGGAAGGCGGCGACGATGAACGGCAGCCTGAGCTTGCCTCCTTCGCTCAGCGACGGGTCCGAATCGAGGATCCGCGCGACGTCTGCGAAGACGCGGCCGCGCACGTCGTCCGGCAGGCCCGCGACACCCGCGTACGACATCAGGTGATCGTCGAGCGCCTCGCGGGGCAGCTCGTGCACGTGCTCGATGAGCGTATGCTCGACGTCGCCGAAGAGCCCTGAGGCGGTCAGCTCCGCCGGCCAGTCGCGGCTCTGCCAATGGGGCCGGTCGGCGCGGCCCTGAGCGGCGTAGATCACCTCGCTCATCCGCGCAATCGTGGGATGGCGCGTGTCGCGGTGGTTCCAGCCGAAGCCGAAGCGACCGCCCGGCCGCAGGACGCGGTGGATCTCGGGCAGGGCCCGCCCGAGCTCGAACCAGTGGAGGCTGGAGCCGGCGACGACCGCATCCGCCACGGCGTCGTCGAGCGGCATCGCCTCCGCGGATCCCTCGACTCCCTCGAGACCGCGCTCCCGCAGCACGGCAGCATTCGCGGGTCGGGTTCAACCGCGACCACGCGGACGCCGAGCTCGCCCATGGCTTGCGTCAGCTTTCCCGTGCCGGCACCCGGCTCGACGACGAGCTCCGCATCCTCGGGAACGAGCCATCTCGCAGCCGCCTCCGGCCACGCGGGCCGGGCCCGCTCGTACGCGTCGGCATGAGCGCCGAACGTGAGTCGACGGGGAACCGTGGCCACCAGGAGAACCTAGTCGGCGAACCGGCCGGCTGGAGGTTCAAACGTCCGGCTCCGGGAAGAAGGCAGCGTGACGACCGTTTCGGAGACTCACCCGGTGACACGGCCCGGCCGGCGGCCGCAGCTCGTCTTCTTCTATTCGCCTCGTTCTGGACGCTGCCGCCGCGTCGAAGGCTTCGTCGCCCAGGTTCTGCAGCGACGGCGGAACCACGACACGTTCGATCTCGTCCGCATCTCGGTGGACGGGCGGCCGGATCTGGCCGAGAAGTTCCGGATCCAGCGGGTACCGACGATCTGCATCGTCGAAGGCCGCAGGCTGCTCCGGACGATCGAGACTCCGCGCGGCTGCCGCGAGCTGGAGCAGGAGCTCGAGCCCTGGCTCCGCTGACGGGCTCGTCAGTCCGCGACCTGGTCCCGAGCGGCTAGCGGGACAGCTCGCGCCGCCTTCGCCGCAGGCGCGTCAGCTTCGCCTCGAGCTCGGCGGCGAACTCCTCGAGCGTCTCCTGCCGCCCGCGGACGAGCGCGAACTGCCGCTCGACGTGCGGGATCGCCTCCTCGACGATGCGGAGCCGCTCCTCGTCGCTCGGATCCTCCTCCCAGCGGCCCCTGAGCGCCGCACGAGCCTCCTCGGCCTCGGCGAGCTCGACGAGCTCCTCCAGCGTGAGGCCGAGCAGGTCGCGGAGGCGGATCAGCTCCTGCAGCCGCCCGACGTCCGTCTCGGCGTACGTCCGGTGCGAGCCCTTCTCTCGCTCAGAGCCGGAGCCGAGCAAGCCGAGCTCCTCGTAGTAGCGGATCGTCCGCGGCGTGACGCCGACCTGCTTCGCGACCTCGCCGATCCGCAGCGCGGTCACGCTGCCGCCTCGATGTCGAGTGGATCGACGGCAACGGTGTCGACGTGGACGTACTTCCCGCCGCGCAGGAGCGAAGCGACCGCGGCGACGACGCACGCGACGATCGCGAAGATGAACGCGTAGACGAGCGCGGTGTGGAACGGGCCCGAGATGAGATGCGGGAAGAACCTGCGGCCGGTCAGCGTGTGTGCGTTCGCCGGCGAGAGCTTGTGGAGCACGTGCGGGCCGAGCAGCGTCTTCACCGGGTTGTAGCCGAGGAACGCGGCAAAGAGCGTGGCGACCGGCGGCAGGTGCGAGATGCGCGCCGCGTCGGCCGGAGCCACGCCGTGCGCGACGAGCCCCGACTGCGTCGCATGCGGGAGGCCGCTCGCGAGTCCGACGATCATGAGCGTGAAGAAGACGCCGATCGAGAGCACGCTCGACGAGACGTTGAACGTCGCGAGCATCCCCGCCCCGGCGCCGCGCTGCGACGGCGGCAGGCTGTTCATCACTCCGGCGGTGTTCGGCGACTGGAAGAGCCCCATCCCGATCCCGTTGAGCAGCAAGATCAGGGCGAACCAGACGTAGCCGAAGTCCACGGGTAGGGCGATGAGGAGCGCGAAGCTCGTCGCCGCGACGAGCACGCCGCCGGTGGCGAACGGCCGGGCCCCGAAACGGTCCGAGAGCCAGCCCGACGCCGGACCGGCGACGAGCAGCCCGAGGATCAGCGGCAGCATGTAGATGCCCGCCCAGAGCGGCGTTCGCGCGAAGTCGTAGCCGTGCTCGGGCAGCCAGATCCCCTGCAGCCAGATGATGAGGATGAACTGGAGACCGCCGCGCGCCATCGCCGCGAGCAGCGCCGCGAGGTTGCCTGCCGCGAACGCGCGGATGCGGAAGAGCTCGAGGTGGAACATCGGCTCCTCGACGCACACCTCGATCACGCAGAAGGTCGCGAGCAGCGCGAGGCCGCCGAGAAGACACACGAGCACGAGCGGCGACGTCCACCCCATCGTGTGCGCGCCGTAGGGCTGGATCCCGTACGTGATGCCGACCATCAGGAGCACGAGCCCGGCGGCGAACGTCACGTTGCCCCACCAGTCGATCCTCCCCGGCTTGCGCAGACCGATCTCGCGCAGCGAGTGGTACGACCAGACCGTCGCGGCAAGGCCCACCGGGACCGAGACGACGAAGACGAGGCGCCACGCGAGCGGCGCGAGCACCCCACCCAGCACGAGACCGAGAAACGAGCCCGCGACCATCGAGATGCTGTTGATGCCGAGGGCGAGCCCGCGCTCGTCGTGCGGGAACGCGTCGGTGAGGATCGCGCTCGAGTTCGCGAAGACGAGCGCTCCGCCGACTCCCTGCCCGACGCGCATCAGGATCAGCCAGAGCGCGCCGGCACCGCCGTGCATCCACGTGACCGAGAGCAGGATCGAGAACACGGTGAAGACCGCGAAGCCGAGGTTGAACATCCGCACGCGGCCGTACATGTCGCCGAGCCGGCCGAGGCTGACGAGGAGTACGGCCAGCACGACGAGGAAGCCGAGCAGCAGCCAGAGGAGGTAGCTCGTGTTCCCGGGCTGGAGCGGGTCGATGCCGATGCCGCGGAAGATGTCCGGCAGCGCAATCAGCAGGATCGAGCTGTTGATCATCGCGAGCAGCGTCCCGAGCGTCGTGTTCGAGAGCGCCACCCACTTGTAGTCGAGCTTCCGCAGCCGCAGCTGCATCGCGTACCCCCGATCCTCAATCTTACGTTTACGTAAGGTTATCGGATCTGGACCAGCTGGGCCGCGGCGTGCTCGACCTGGAGCGTCGTGTGCTCGAGCCCGAAGCGGTCGCGGAGCATTCCCTCGAGCTCCCGGCGGATGCCGTGGCAGTCGGCTCCGGGCTCGACGAGCACGTGCGCCGAGAGCGTCGGGAACTCGGTCGTCACCTCCCAGACGTGGAGGTCGTGCACCTCGACGACATGCGGGTGCGAGGCCATCGCGGTCCCGATCTCCTCCACGGGCAGCTCCACCGGGGCGATGTCGAGGAGGACCCGGCCGGAGTCCCGGAGCAGCCGCCACGACGCGCTCAGCATAAGCGCCGCGACGACGAGCGCCGCCACGGCGTCCGCGCGCACCCAGCCGGTGGCCAGGATCACGCCGCCGGCGATCGCGGTCGCGACGAACGCGAAGAGGTCGTTGAGTACGTGCTGGAAGCTCCCTTCCACGTTGAGCGAGCGACGGTTCGCGCCGGACAGCTGCCAGGTCGCGAGGAGGTTGCCGCCGATCCCCACGAGCGCGACGACGAGGACCACGATGCCCGAGGCATCCGGAGGAGAGACGAGACGGCGAACGGCGCCGTAGACGATCAGGCCGGCGAGGACGAGGAGCGCCGCGCCGTTCGCCTGCGCGGAGAGGATCTCGGAGCGCCGCAGCCCGAACGTCCGGTTGCCGCCTGCCGGTTGAGCCACGAGCCGCAGGACGACGAGCGACATCGCGAGCGCGCCCGCGTCGGTGAGCATGTGCGCCGCGTCGGAGAGGAGCGCGAGCGAATGGCCGAGGATCCCGGCAACGACCTCGCCGGCCATGAAGACGAGGATCAGCGCGAGTGCGAGCCCGAGGCGGCGGGCGTCCTCCGCCCCGCCGTGCGTGCGCCCGTGCGCATGGTCGTGCACCGGCGAATCATGCCGCCGGGCTCATCACCTCGCTTGCGAGCGTCTTCGCCCACTCCCCTGCGCGTGCGAGCTCGCCGTCTTCGAGTGGGCCGGGTGTCCCCGCCACGAAGAAGCTCTCGGGCTCGGCGGCGAGCCGGTAGCCGCGCCGCCGTAACCGACGCGCCATCCCGTGAGCGGCCGACCCGACGAGAAGCTCCGGCTTGTTCGCGCGGGTATCGAACACGGCGACCGCGGGACGGCCGAGAAGCGGCAGCGCCTCGAGCCAGCCGCGGACTCCGATCCCGCCGTCACCCTTCCGGCCCTGCTGGTCGAGCGCGCCCTTGCGCGACAGGCGGCTCGAGAGCCCATGCACGTGCGTCGGCGCGCCGACGACGAGAAGGTCGAACTCAGCCAGTGGCGGCAGCTCGTCGTCGACCGATACGAGCGTCACCTCACCGTCGGCGGCAAGCCCGTCCGCCACCACGTTGGCGATCCGTTGCGTGTTTCCGAACGATGACTCATAGACCACCAGCGATCTCATCGCGCACCTCCGCGTCTCGTTTCTGCACACGGTCGTCCACCCGTCGCCCGGACGCATCGGTGGACGCGCGGATCCGCTTGCTCGAATACCGCACCTAATCTACAATTTAGGCATGGCTCAACTTCCGCCACCGGAAGCACACGACCTCACCGCCGCGGTGCAGGACTACGCGAAGGCGATCTACACGCTCGAGTCGCGTGACGGCGCCGCCTCCACCACCGACCTCGCGGCTCTCCTCGAGGTCCGCCCCGCGTCCGTCTCGGGAATGCTCCGGAAGCTCTCCGCGCTCGGTCTCGTGGAGCACGAGCGCTACCGCGGCGTCCGCCTCACCGAGCGGGGCAGGCGCGTCGCGCTCGAGGTGATCCGCCACCACCGGCTCGTCGAGCTCTTCCTCGTGGAAAGCCTCGGCATGACGTGGGACGAGGTGCACGCCGAGGCGGAGGTGCTCGAGCACGCGCTGTCGGAGGAGCTCGAGGAGCTGATCGCGGAAAAGCTCGGCAACCCGACGGTCGACCCGCACGGCGACCCGATCCCGAGCCGCGAGCTGAAGCTCGCCGAGACGGAGGCGCCCGCGCTCGCGGAGCTCGAACCCGGCGAAGCCGCGACGTTCGTCCGGATCTCCGACGCCGAGCCCGCGATGCTCCGCTTCCTCGGCGAGCGTGGCATCGTCCCCGGGGCACGGCTCGAGCTCGTGGAGCGGCAGCCGTTCGACGGCCCGCTCTTCGTCCGTGCCTGCGGCGACGTCCACGTGCTCGGAGCGACGCTCGCTCGCGCGATGCACGTGCAGCGGGAGGGGAAGCGGTGACGGACGAGGCCCTCCGCCCCGGCACGAGCCCGTTCGAAGCGATCCTTGCGCGCGGCCGCATGCGCGCGACGCTCTCGATGCTCGGACCCGCCTTCGTCGCGTCGGTCGCGTACGTCGACCCCGGCAACTTCGCGACGAACATCCAGGGCGGCGCGAAGTTTGGCTACCTCCTGCTCTGGGTCGTGCTCGCCGCGAACCTCATGGCGATGCTGATCCAGTACCTCTCCGCGAAGCTCGGGGTCGTCACCGACCGCGATCTCCCGGAGCTCTGTCGCGACCACTACCCGCGGCCGGTCGCGTGGGGCCTCTGGATCCAGGCCGAAGGGATGGCGATGGCGACCGACGTCGCGGAGTTCATCGGCGCCGCCCTCGGCCTCAACCTCCTCTTCGGCGTGCCGCTCCTCCCGGCCGGCTTCCTCACCGGCGCGATCGCCTTCGCGCTCCTCGAGCTGCAGCGGCACGGGTTCCGGCGCTTCGAGCTCGCGATCACCGCGCTGCTCGGGCTCATCCTGCTCGGTTTCCTCTACGAGACGCTGAAGATCGAGCCGTCGGCGGGCGGAGCCGCACGCGGGCTCGTCCCCGACCTGCACGGATCGAGCTCCGTCTACCTCGCCGTCGGCATCGTCGGCGCGACGGTCATGCCGCACGCGATCTACCTCCACTCGGCGCTGACGAAGGGGCGGACGCCGGTGCGGAACGACGCCGAGCGGAGCCGGGTGCTGCGCTTCGAGCGCGCCGACGTGATCGTGGCTCTCGGCCTCGCCGGCCTCGTGAACATGGCGATGCTCGCCGTCGCCGCGAAGCTCTTCCACGACACGCCCGGCTATGCGCACGTGGACACGATCCGCGCGGCGCACACCGGCTTCTCCCACCTCGTCGGCGGCACCGCCGCGCTCGCGTTCGCCGTCGCGCTGCTCGCGTCCGGCGCCTCGTCCTCGAGCGTCGGCACGTACGCGGGCCAGGTCGTGATGGCCGGCTTCGTCAACCTCCGGCTCTCGCTGCTCGCCCGGCGCGCGTTCACGATGATCCCCGCGCTCGTCGTCCTCGCAGTCGGCGTCAGCCCGACGAGCGCGCTCGTCCTCAGCCAGGTCGTGCTCTCGTTCGGCATCCCGTTCGCACTCGTCCCGCTCGTGCTCCTGACGAGCCGCCGCGACGTGATGGGCGACCACGTCAACCGCCTGCCGACGACGGTCGTCGCCGTCGCGATCGCGACGCTGATCAGCGCGCTCAACGTCTTCCTGCTCGCGCAGGCGGTCGGAATCCTCTAGCCGGAGTTGCGCGACCCGGCGATCACGCCGGTGTCGAAGCCCATCCAGTGCATGCGGCCGAGCAGCCGCGCATGCTCCACCTTGAGGCACCGGTCCATCACGACCGAGAGGCCGCCTTCCTGCGCGATCCGCGCACCGTCCGGGGAGATGACGCCGAACTGGAGCCACAACGCGCCGGCGCCGGCGTCGACCGCCTCGCGCGCGATGTCGGGCACGGCGGAAGGGTCGCGGAAGACGTCGACCACGTCGATGTGCTCGGGCACGTCATGCAGGCTCGGGTACACCTGCTCCCCGAGCACGCGCTCCTCGTTCGGGTTCACGGGGATGACGCGGTAGCCGTGCCGCTGGAGGTAGTAGCCGACGAAGTGGCTCGCGCGCAGCTCGCTCGCCGAGAGCCCGACGATCGCCACTGTGCGGGCGTTGTGCACGATCTGCTGGATCGTGCGCCGGTCCTGGAACTCGTTCACGCCGTGACGGCCGAGTCGCGCGCCGCGCGCAGCCCGCGCTCGAGATCCCAGACGAGGTCGTCCACGTCCTCGAGTCCCACCGACAGCCGCACCGTCCCCGGCGCGACTCCCGAGGCGGCGAGCTCCTCGTCCGACAGCTGGCGGTGCGTCGTCGACGCGGGATGGATGACGAGACTCTTGGTGTCGCCGACGTTGGCGAGGTGGCTCCAGAGCGAGAGCGCCTCGATGAAGCGCCGGCCGCCCTCACGGCCGCTCTCGAGGTCGAACGAGAAGACGGAGCCCGCGCCGGCCGGCAGGTAACGGTCGACGAGCGGACGGTACGGGCTGTCGGGCAGCGCGGGATGCCGCACGGCACTCACGCCCGCCTGGCCGCCCAGCCACTCGGCCACGGCGAGCGCGTTCGCGACGTGCCGGTCCATCCGCACCGCGAGCGACTCCAGTCCCAGCAGGAGGAGGAAGGCGTTGAACGGCGCGAGCACGGCGCCGAAGTCGCGCAGCGTCTCCGAGCGCAGCTTCATCAGGAGGCCGTAGACGCCGAACGTCTCGTGGAAGCGGAGGCCGTGGTACGCGCTCGACGGATCCGCGATCGACGGGAAGCGTCCGTTCGACCAGTCGAACGTCCCCGAGTCGACGACGGCGCCGGCGATCGTCGTCCCGTTGCCCGCGATGAACTTCGTGGCCGAGTGGACGATCAGATCGGCCCCCCACTCGAGCGGGCGGCAGAGGTACGGCGTCGCGAACGTGTTGTCGACGACGAGCGGAGCACCGACCTCGTGCGCGACCGCGGCTGCGACCGAGATGTCGAGGACGTTGCCGCCCGGGTTCGCGATCGTCTCGGCGAACAGCGCCTTCGTCTCGGCCGTGACGGCGCGCCGCCACCCGTCGGGGTCGTCCATGTCGACCCAGTCCACGGTGATCTGGAGCTTCCGCGCGAGGTGGTTGAGCTGCGCGGTCGAGCCACCGTAGAGCGCCTTCGCGACCGCGATCCGGTCGCCCGGCTCGAGCAGCGCGAAGAAGAGCGCGGCCTGGGCGGCGAGCCCGCTCGCGAACGCGACGCTCCCGACACCGCCCTCGAGGCTCGCGAGTCGCTCCTCGAACGCGGCCACCGTCGGATTCATGATCCGGCTGTAGACGTTGCCGTACTCCTGAAGGTTGAAGTACGCCGAGGCCGACTCCGTGTCCTCGAACACGAATCCGGCGGTCTGGTAGATCGGCGTCGCGCTCGCGCCGGTGTACGGATCCGGTCGCTGCCCGGCGTGCACGGAGCGCGTGTTGAAGCCGAACTCGCGCGGCGCCTCGTCCATCGAGTCAGCGTACCCGCGAGCTGCGGGGCTGCTCTAGTCGAGCGAGGCCGCTCGTGAAGCGGCGCTGTGCTGCTCGGCGTCCTCGAGCCGCGCGTGCGCAATCTCGATCAGGTCGTCGAGGACGAACAGGCTCTGGGCGAGCATCCGGCGAAACCGCTGCGCGAGGAAGCCGACCAGCGCCCCGGCGGCGGCGTAGCTCGCAAAGCGCGTCAGCGCCGGGGCGTGCTCGAAGTCCGCCCACGCGAGTCCGCTGCCGTGGTGAATGCCGAGCTCGTAGAGGAAGAGGGCGCCAAGCCCGGCAAGCACGCCCTCGGGCGCGCTCGTCGCGGCCGCGGCGAGGATGACCGGCACGAAGAATCCTTCACCGATGCCGAGGCCGGGACGTCCGTAGGCGACGAGGAGCGTGAACACGCCGCCGTACGCGAGCGCCGACGCGATGAGCAGGCGCTGCGGGATCGAGATCTCCTGCCACCAGAGCCGCAACCGAGGCACCCGGGCATTTCACCCGGCGGACGACGGGGATGCAAGTAGGCCCACGATGGATCTCGGGCGACCGTTCGTGTGACGTCGACGACGATCCGGTGCGAGAGCGTGTCATGCGGCGCGTTCCGTAGTTTCCACGCTTCCGGGCGGGGATGCCGGGGGCGACCATCAGGTCATGGCCTCTGCAGCGACCGTCTACACGCTGACGTCGCGGGATCAGATCCTGTGGGACAAGGAGCTTGCGAGGGTCCGCGCCGAATGCGACACGATGAGCCCGGCCGTAACGGACGCCGTGCAGTCGGTCCTGCGCTCGGTCGCCACCGAAAGGACCTACGACGGAGAGATCGCGGCGTCCGCACTCGCCCTCCTGGACGACCTCGTGAAAAGACCCGCCTGAGCGGGCCTTTTCGATAGCGGGGGCAGGATTTGAACCTGCGACCTCCGGGTTATGAGCCCGGCGAGCTACCTGACTGCTCCACCCCGCGTCGCGGCGCGGATTGTAGCACCCTCGTTACCGTTGTCCCGATGTCGGAGCGCGCAGCGGTGACCCCTCGCACGTGATCGTCGCGGCGGTCGATCTCGGCACGAACACGACGCGCCTCCTCGTCGGAGACGTGGCGGACGGCCACGTCGGGGAGCTGCACCGCGAGACGCGGATCACGCGACTCGGCGAGGGCGTGGACGCGCGGCGCAAGCTCCTGCCGGTCCCGGTCGCCCGTGTCCGCAACGTCCTCTCCGACTACCGCCGCACCGCCGAGTCCCTCGGCGCGGAGCGGACGCTGCTCGTCGCGACGAGCGCCGTCCGCGACGCGGAGAACGGCGAGGCTTTCCTCGGCGAGATCGAGTGGAGCTACGGCTTCGCGACCCGGCTGCTGTCGGGAGAGGAGGAGGCCGAGCTGATGCGGCGCGGGGTCGGAGAGGTCGGCCCGGGGACGCTGCTCGTCGACATCGGCGGCGGCTCGACCGAGCTCGTCCTCGACGACTTCGACGCAAGCCTCGCCATGGGATCCGTGAGATTCAGCGAGCGACACGGAGACGATCCGGCCGCCAGCGCCGCGGCTGCGCGCGATCTGCTCCCCGGCCTCGAGCCGCAGGACGCGGTCGGCGTGGCAGCGACGATCACGAGTCTCGCCGCGCTCGATCTCGGCCTCGAGCGGTACGACCGTGAGCGGGTGCACGGCCACGTCCTCACCCGCGACGGCGCCCGCGGGCAGCTGGAGCGGCTCGCGGCGATGCGTCTCGACGAGCGCCGGCGCGTGCCCGCCCTCGAGCCCGAGCGTGCCCCGGTCATCGTGGCCGGCGCGGCGATCCTCGTCGCGATCCTCGACACCTACGGCCTCGAGGCAATCCGCGTGAGCGAGCGCGACCTGCTCGACGGGGCGGCACTCGCAGCCGCGGAGCTCCCGGAGCCGGAGGAAGGCGCGGCGCCTCCGGGCGCCTACACCTGCTGCTGAGCTAGAGGACGAGCGAGCCGGATTCGGGTTCGCCTTCGGTCGGCTCGTCCTCGGCGAGCCGCCGCCGCACGACCGCGCGCGAGAGGACACCGACGAGCCGCCCCTCCTCGACGACGGGCACGCGCTCGAGATCCTGCTCCTCGAGGAAGCGGAACGCTCCGTCGAGCTCGAGCCCGGCGTCGAGCGTGTAGTTCGGCGGCTCGGCGATCTCGCGCAGGGTCACGCTGCGCGGATCGAGCCCCGCAGCGACGACCCCGCGGACGAGCGTCTTCCGCGTCACGACACCGAGCAGCCGCCCGCCGTCCTCCGTCACGAAGATCGCGCGCACCTCCCCGTTGTCGGCGAGGCACTGCCCGGCCTCCTGCGCGCTCGCGCCGGCGGCGAGCGTCGTCGGCTCGGGCACCATCGCGTCGCGGACCGTTTCGGCGGACATGGGAGCAATTCTCACGGATAAATGCCGCGCGCTTCCAATGCGCCGGCAACCTCGCGGATCGCGGCGACCATTGCCGCCTGGCGCAGCGTGATGCCCTTGTCCGCCGCGACGGAGTAGACGCGGTCGAACGCGTCGCTCATCTTGTCGGCGAGCTTGCGCCGGATCTCGTCGCGGTCCCAGAACAGCCGGCCGAGATCCTGCACCCACTCGAAGTACGAGACGGTGACGCCGCCGGCGTTCGTGAGGATGTCCGGCACGACCGGGATCCCGCGCTCGCCGAGGATCTCGTCCGCCTCGATGGTCGTCGGCCCGTTGGCGCCCTCGACCACGAGCAGCGCGTGCACTCGGTCGGCGTTCGCGCTCGTGAGCTGGTCCTCGCGGGCGGCGAGGACGAGCACGTCGCACGGCAGCTCGAGGAGCTGCTCGTTCGTGATCCGCTCGCAGCGGTCGTAGCCGGCGAGGGAGCCGTGCTCCGCGACGTAGCCATGGAGAGCCGGGACGTCGAGCCCGACCTCGGCGTGGACGCCGCCGGAGACGTCCGAGACGGCGACGACCCGCGCGCCGCGCTCATGGAGCTCGGAGGCCGCGACGCCGCCGACGTTGCCGAAGCCCTGCACGACGCACGACCGTCCGGCGATCTCGAACCCCAGCCGCAGGCAGGCCTGCTGGGCGACCATCACGACTCCGGCGCCGGTCGCCTCGCGCCGGAAGACCGAGCCGCCGATCGAGATCGGCTTGCCCGTCACGACCTCGGGGACGGCGTACCCCGTCTGCATCGAGTAGGTGTCCATCATCCAGGCCATCGTCTGCTCGTTCGTCGCCATGTCCGGCGCCGGGATGTCGGTCTGCGGGCCGATCTCGCGGATGAGCTCCGAGGTGAAGCGCCGCGTGAGCCTCTCGAGCTCGCGTTGCGACAGCGCGTGGACGTCGCAGCGGATGCCGCCCTTCGCGCCGCCGTACGGGAGCCGCAGGAGCGCGCACTTCCAGGTCATCCAGGTCGCGAGCGCGGCGCACTCCCCGAGCGAGACTTCCATGTCGTAGCGGATCCCGCCCTTCGTCGGCCCGAGCACGGTCGAATGCTGGACGCGGTAGCCGGGGAAGATCTCGACCGAGCCGTTGTCGCGACGGAGCGGGACGCTGACGATGACCGCGCGCTCGGGGAAGCTGAGCCGCTCGGCGACCATGTCCGAGACGCCCGCGTACGGAAGCGCCTGCTCGTACTGGGCCTTCGCCATCCGGAACAGCGGTGTGTCCCATTCGAGGACGGGTTCCGCCGGCGACGCATCCAGCTCGGACACGGGCGGGAGTGTACGGACGAACGAGGATCAGGCCGCGGGAATGCCGAGCCAGTCGGCCGCGGTTCCGGCCAGCTCCCGGGCGGTCACGCAGACGCCCCCACGCTCTGCGACCGCGTCGATCACGTCGAAGTAGAGACGGTCCCAGCCGCGGGCGCTCGGGGCGTCGAAACGCTCCGGATGCCAGAGGATCGAGAACCCGCCGCCGTGTTCCGCCGCCCAGTCGAGCAGCGCGAGGATGCGCGGCTTCGCGGCCGCCGCCGAGAGCCCCTCGTATCGTTCCTCGGCGAGTGTGGCGTCCATGACCGCGAGCGGCACCTCGACGAGGTCGGCCGGTTTCTCCTGCTCCAGATCCCAGGGGCGAAAGGGATGCGCGATCCCCGCCCGGAAGCCGAGCGCGTCGGGGAAGCCGAGCGACGTGTCGTAGTGGAAGCCGATCCGCGCGAGAGGCACGAGATTCCGCTGCGGGTCGACGCGGAGGTAGTGGTAGCGGTGGCCGATGATCGGGCCCTCGAGCTGCGCGAGCATCGCGCGTTCCGTCGCGAGCCGGTCGAGCTCCTCGGCCGCGAGGTAGCTGCCGTGGAGGCCGACCTCCGCCCCCGCTGCGACAAGCGTCTCGACGAGCCTCGGGCGGAGCCGCTCGTACGCCTCGGGCGCCGCGCCGTCCGCGCGGTGTCCGTGGCCCGCCATGACGAAGAACGTCGAGCCGGAGCCGTGCTCGCGCTCCTCCGCGACGATCTCGGCGAAGCGCCAGTTCGGGTCGCTTCCACGGAGCCGGTGTAGCGGCACGCGGGCGAGTCCGCGAGCCTCGTGCAGAGCCGGACCGGCGCGGCCCGCGAGCGCATGGCCCTTGAGCCGGGCCGCGGCGCCGAGCATGCCGATCCGCGTCCAGCGCCAGGGCACGTCGACGTCGTGGGTCAGCGCGACCACGAAGCGGGCTGTTCCGTACCAGGGCACCGACAGCCCGAGTTCGCGGCGCAGCCGCTCGACCGGCGGGTCGAGCGGGTCGAGACACGACGACGCCGCGAAGAACCGTCCGTGGCGGTCGCGCGGCGCGCCGATCTCCTCGATCCGGGCGAGGTGGAAGAAGGCGGCGGCGACATCGTCCCCCTCGGGCAGCTCGCCGCGGTCGACCTGCTCCCAGGCGTCGGGGCGGTACGGAACGTCCTCCCCGAGGCGAAGGTCGCGCGCTCCGAGCGTGTCGAGAACCCAGCGAGCGCGCCTCTCGACGCGCTCGGACATCGCGACGGCCCCCGTCATCGACCGCGAGTCTACGTACCCTTGCGTGCGATGAGCGACAAGCCCCACTCGCTCGTTTTGCAGCTGCGCGGGCTGACGCGGGATTCGTTCATCTACGGCATCGGCGGCCTCGTGTCGCGCTTCCTCGCGGTCATCCTGCTGCCGCTGTACACGAGCTATGTCTCGCCGGGCGACTACGGCCGGATCGAGATCCTCATGTCCGCGATGGCCGTCGCGGTCACCCTGCTGCGGGGCGGCGCCAACTTCGGCTTCATCCGCTTCTACTTCCTGGACAAGGAGCCCGACTACCGCCGCAGGCTCGTCCGCACCGTCTTCTGGGCCCAGATGGCGTATTCGACGGCCGGACTCGTCCTCTGCATCGTCCTCGCGCACGACATCGCCGGCTGGTTCGGCGTGACCCGGGACGGCCCGCACCTCCAGGGCAGCGGCACGAGCCTCGTCATCGCGACGGGAGTCCTCCTCTGGTCGAACGTCAACTACGCCCAGATGACGAACCTCTTTCGCGCGGAGCAGCGCTCGGTGGCGTTCTCGCTCGCGACGCTCGCGAACATCGCCGTCACGGTTCCGCTCACCGTCATCCTCGTGGTCGTCTACAAGGAGGGGCCGCTCGGGATCATCGTCGGGAACTTCAGCGGCACGCTCGTCCTCTACGTGATCCTCCTCGCCTACCGGCACGAGCAGCTCGGCCTGGAGTTCGACCGCAAGCTTCTCCATGCGCTCAACCGGTTCGGGCTGCCGCTGATGGCGGCCGGGCTCGCGCTGTGGGTGACGAACTTCGGCGACCGCCTGATGCTGAGCAAGCTCCTGGACGGCCCGCACCGCCTCACCGAGGTCGGCCAGTACGCGCTCGCGAACAAGATCAGCTCGGCCATGGTGCTCCTCTTCACCGCGTTCCAGATCGCCTGGCCGGCGTTCGCCTACTCGATCGAGGACGAGAACGCGGCGAAGCGCGCCTACTCCTACGTCCTCACGTACCTCATGTTCATCGCCGCCTGGGTGGCGATCGCGCTCAGCCTCTTCGCACCGTGGATGGTGCACGTGCTCGCCCAGAAGCACGGCTACTGGCCCGCCGACTCGGCGATCCCGGCGCTCGCCTACTCGAGTGTCTTCTACGCGGGCTTCACCGTGGTCACGATCGCCACCGGCCGGACTCAGCGGACGCAGTTCAACTGGGTCGCCGCAGCGCTCGCCGCGGCACTCAACTTCGGGCTCAACCTCTGGCTGATCCCGGCCTACGGGATGCTCGGCGCTGCGTACGCGACCCTCGCCGCCTACGCGCTCCTGATGGCCCTGCGAACGTGGAACGCGCAGAAGATGTATCCCGTCGCGTACCAGTGGCGGCGGGTCGTGGTGCTGCTCCTGGCCGCCGGAGGCCTGACGCTCGCCGGAGAGCTGCTGCCGCGCTCGCTGCCCCTCGCAGCCGGTCTGACGCTCGGCTATCCGCTCGCTCTCGGGCTCCTCGGCTTCTACCTCCCGGTGGAGCGTCAGCGGCTCAGACGGCTCCTTCCGGCACACAACTAGACTCGCGCGGATGTCCGGTAGAGGCACGGCCGTGGTCGTCGAGGTCGCCTGGGTGAACGGTCTCGCGGCGATCCGCTCGCTCGGGCGCCGCGGACTCCGCGTCCTCGCGGTCGACCACCGCCCCTACGCGCTCGGCTTCCGGTCGCGGTACGCCGAGCCGCGCGTCGCCCCGGATCCGCTCGACGACGAGGACGGCTTCATCGCCGCGCTTCGCTCGCTCGCAGAGGAGACCGATGACCTGCTGCCCGTCTTCCCCACCCACGACGAGCACGTCAACGCGATCGCCCGCCACGCCGACGTTTTCGCCGAGCGCTACCGCTTCCCGTTCCCCGGCTGGGACGTCCTGGAGCGGATCCAGAGCAAGCGGCACCAGCTCGAGACGGCGGAGTCCGTGGGCGTGCCGGTGCCGCGCACGTTCTACCCCGGCTCGGCCGAGGAGGCGCGGGCCGCCGGTGAGGAGCTCGGCTTCCCGCTCATTGTCAAGCCGTCGGCGAACGTCGGCTTCCGCCGCAGCCACAAGCGCCAGCTCTTCCGGTGCGAGAGCGCCGACGAGCTCGAGCGCGCGTACGAGGCCGCGGCGTCGCACGAGCCGATGGTGCAGGAGCTGATCCCGAGCGGCCCGGAGGAGATGTACACGCTCGGCAGCTACCTCGACCGCGACGGGCAGGCGCTCGGCCTCTTCTCCGGCCGCAAATTGAGCCAGACCCGCGGCTACATGGGCAGCGCGCGCGTCGGAGAGGCGCTCTGGGTCGACGAGGTCGTCGAGCACGGTCTGGCGCTGCTGCGCGGGCTCGGCTTCCACGGGATCTCGCAGGTGGAGCTGATGCGCGACCCGCGCGACGGCCGCTACAAGCTGCTCGAGGTGAACCCGCGGCTCTGGCAGTGGCACAGCCTCGCTGCCGCCTGCGGCGTCGACCTGCCCTGGATCGCGTACCGCGACCTCGTCGGCGACCCGCTCCCGCCCGCGCGGATGCACGGCGACGGGAAGCGCTGGGCGATCACGCTGATGGCCGGCAAGCCGCTCGCGCTCGAGCGGCCGCCGTACGTCGACGCCGTCTTCGCCCGCGACGACCCGAAGCCGGCACTCGTCCAGCTCGGGCGCTTCGCGCACAGGGGAATCCACCGGCTGCGCCCGGCGGCGACGGCCTCGGGAGGCGTCGGTGGCGGCTGACCCGAGGGCGCTCCTCGGCACGCTCAAGCACTACGTCCCGATCGGGGTCAAGCGCCGGGTGCGGAAGGCGCTGCCCGAGCGCGCCCGCGGTCTGTGGGATCCCGACTGGCACCGCGGCACCGTCCGCGGAACCGACGCGTTCTGGGACTACCTCGGCAAGCTGCAGCTCGACTACCTCGTCGAGCAGGGGCTGAAGCCCGAGCACTACGTCCTCGACGTCGGCTGCGGGCCGCTGCGCGCCGGCGTCCACTTCATCGGCTACCTCGAGCCGGGCCACTACGCCGGCATCGACAAGCGCGGCGACACGCTCGAGCGCGCGCGCCGGGTCGAGCTGCCGCGCTACGGGCTCGAGGACAAGGCCCCGAACATCCTCGTGAACGGCGCCTTCGAGTTCAGCAAGCTCGGGATGACCTTCGACTACGCGATGGCCCAGTCGGTGTTCACGCACCTCACCGTGAACGTGATCACGCGCTGTCTCGTCGAGATGGCGAAGGTGCTTAATCCCGGCGGCCGCTTCTACGCGACGATCTACGAGAACCCGCAGGGGAAGACCTATCTCGGCGAGATCCAGCAGTCCGAGCGCGTCGTCTCCTACCCCGACCGCGACAAGTACCACTACGACCTCGACACACTGCGAGCCGCCGCGGCGGGCACCGGCCTGACGCTGTCGTACAACGGCGACTGGGGGCACCCCGACAACCAGAAGATGGTCGTCTTCACGCGCGATGCCTGACCGGTTCCGCATCCTCGGGATCGGCGACGCGAAGTCCCGCCACTTCGCGCGCTGGGCGAACCGGCTGGCCGAGAACGGCCACGAGGTGCACGTCGCCTCGGGCCGCGTGAACCCGCGCGGCGAGCTCGACGGGATCCACGTCCATCGGTTCCAGGAGCTCGACCCGCTGCTCCGCGTGCCGTTCCTCCGGCGCTTCCGGATGGTCCCGGCGCTCACCCGGCTCGTCGCGCGCGTGCAGCCCGACGTCGTCCACTCGCACTACCTCATGCCGTACGGCTACTGGACGGCGCGCGCCGGGCTCGGGCCGCTCGTCGTCAGCCCGTGGGGGAAGGACGCGATCGTCGACGCGTGGCAGTCGCCGGAGGCGGAGGAACGGGCGCGCATCGCGATCGCACCCGAGCGTGCGCTGGCCTACGTCGTCAACTCGCAGGCGCTCGAGGACGCGGCTGTCCGGCTCGGCGCCGACCGCGCGAAGTTCCACCGCGTCCTCTGGCATGCGCGCCTCGACGGCTACTCGCCAGAGCGCGCCGACCGCAGCCGCTGGGGCGCGCTCGGCTGGCCCGACGACGCGATCGTCTGCCTCTCGCTCCGCAACTTCCGCCCGTACACGAATCTCGACGTCCTGCTCCGCGCGTTCGCCGCGGCGCGGCAAGAGGTGCCGGAGCTGCGCCTCTTCTCGAGTGCCGGCGGCGGCTGGACGCGCTCGGAGTTCGAGCAGCTCGTCGCCGAGCTCGGGCTGGAGCCGTACATGGCGGTGCAGGACGTGCCCGCTGCGGAGCTGCCGTCCGTGACTGCTTCGGCCGACTTCGCGGTGACGCTGGCGGACGTCGACTCCTCGCCCGCCTCGCTGCTGGAGACGATGGCGAGCCGCGTCCCGCTCGTCGTCGGGCGCGCGCCGTCGATGGAGGAGTGGATCCAGACGGGCGAGGGCGGCGAGGTCGTCGAGCGCCGCGACGTGGAAGCCGTGACGGCCGCGATCCTCAAGCTCGCGCGCGACCCCGAGCTGCGGCGGAGCTACGGCGAGCGAAACCTGCGCGAGGTGCACGCGCGCTTCGGCGATCCGACCGCGCAGCTCGAACAGGTCTACGCCGGCGTCCTCGGACGCACCTAGACGGCAACCGGCGAGCCGCCCGCCAGCGCAGCAGGAAGCTCCTCGCGCGAGTCGAGTCGGAGCTTTCTGAACACGTTCGTGAGGTGGCCTTCGACAGTGCGGGCGGTGATGAACAGCATCTGCCCGATCTCACGATTCGTGAGGCCCTCCCCCGCGAGCTGAGCAACGCGCCGTTCGCTCGCGGTCAGCGAGTCGAGCCCGGTCAGCGTCACGCGCCGCGGCCGTGCCCCCGTCGCCCGCAGCTCCGTCTCCGCGCGTTCCGCGAGACGGGAGGCGCCGAGGCGATGGGCCCCGTCGAGCGCTTCACGGAGAAGCTCACGCGCCTGCGCACGGCGGTTGCGCCGCCGTAGCGACGCGCCGAGGTCGGCCAGGGCGCGCGCTCGTTCCAGACTCGCGTCTCCGGCCGTGAAGGCGTCGATTGCCTCGCGCAGGAGGGTCTCTCCGCGATCGCCCCCGAACACGATGCCGGCGGCCCGCTTCGCGACGCCGAGCGCGCGGAGGGCGCCGAACGCAGACGCAAGCTCGACTTCCTCCTGGGCGAGATGGCGAGCGTGCTCGGAATCCCCGAGGGCGAGGTGCGCGAGAGCCGCTTGCGAACGCCAGGGAAGGAAGCTCGGAGAGAGGACGTTGCCCGTCCCCAGGACGCCGCCGACGGCTAGGAAGTCCGCGAGCGCCTCCCTCGGCATCCCCTGCTCCATACGCAGGCGAGCCCGGGCGAACCGGGCCATCGCCCCGATGAGCGATCCCCGTTCGGGCTCGGGCCCGAGCGGCTCGAGCTCCTCTTCGGCCGCGGCGAGCTCACCCCGCTCCACGAGCACGAGGACGAGAAGGTTGCGGTTCAGGATCCGGTACATCGGCGGTGCTGGCAGCTCCCTCGCGGCGAGTGCGGCACGGGCGTCGACTTCCGTCGCGCCGAGGTCGCCGCGTCGCAGCGCGAGCCAGCTGCGGTTGGCGAGACCGACAGCGAGCAGCCCGCTGTCTCCAACGGCGCGCGCCCGCGCGAACGAGGCTTCGAGCAGCGGCTCGAGCTCGCGGTAGCGCTCGGCCCAGAGCAACGAGAGGGTCATTCGGGCATACAGGCCGAAGGACGGGGTGAGCGGTGCGCGGCTCGCTGCTCCCGCGAGCTGCTGGGAGGCGAGCAGCGCGAACCTCGCTCCGGTGCGGGCGGGCTCGTTCTCCAGGACCGAGACGAACGCCGCTGCGCCGAGCACGTCCGGCGGAGCCTCCGGATCGTCGCGAGCGCGGGCCAGCAGCTGCCTCCGGCGGCCCGCCATGGAAGGCGAGAGCGCGAGGTCGTTCATCCCGATGACCACGGCCGCGGCTTCGAGCTGGAGCGCGAGCCCGGCGTCTCGAGGCTCGAGTGCTGCCGCAGCGCGATCGAGGACGTCGACGGCCTCGGAGAATTGCTGGGCTCGGTTGAGCGCGTGCGCAAGCGCGCTCGCTGCGAAGGCGGCGTCCTCCCCCGGCGGAGCGGTGTCCATCGCCTGCCGCAGATGCGCGTCCCAGCCCTCGACGCCAGCGCTGGCCTCGGCCATGCCGAGGTCGAGCAGCAACCTCGGCTGCCGCTCGGCGGCCGGAGGCTCCTGCAGCGCTCGGCGCAGGTAGGCCGCCTCGAGCTCGGGAGCACCCTGGCGTCGCGCGACTCGCGCGGCCTCGACGAGCCGCTCGGCCACCCGGCCGTCCGCACCCGGCGGACTCGCGAGCAGATGCCGCGCGACACGCTCCTCGGTCCCGGGCAGCTCGGCCAGGACGCGGGCGGCGCGGCCGTGGGCGTGCGCGCGCTCCGCCCCGGAGAGCTCCGCATGGACACCCGCGCGGACGATCGGATGGACGAACCTCAGCGGCAGGCCGGGCTCGAGGATCCCCGCCTCGACGAGCAGCTCCGCCGCCTCGGCCGCCTCCGCCTCGCCGAGCTCCGCGAGCTGCGCCGCCTGGAGGACCGGGCTCTCCTCGAGAACCGCCACCGCCCGGGCAAGGCGTGACGCGGATTCGGGCAGGCGCCGCAGCCGGAGCTCGGTCGTCCGGCCGATCGAGCCTGCGCCGATCCGCTCTACCTCGGTCGCGGACGCCGCCGTCGGTCGCGTCCCCTTCTCGCGCAGCGCCGCGATGAGCTCGTGCACGAGGAACGGCGTCCCGCCTGTCGCCTGCAGGCAGGCGTCGACGAACACTGTCTCCGGTGTCCCGGGCAGCGACGACTCCACGAGGTCTGCCACGGCGGCTCGCGACAGCGGCTGGAGCCGGACGATGTCGGCCGAGGAGGCAGCTGTCAGGGCCGCGAGAACCTCGGGATCGGTGCCCGCCTCACGCGGCCGCGTCGCGACCACGAGCGCGACGTTCAGTTCCTCGAGTCGCGTCAGCAGGAAGGCAAGGAAGTGCAGGGACGGCGCATCGACCCAGTGCGCGTCGTCGACGAACAGGCACAGCGGCTTCGAGGCGGCGAGGTTGGCCGAGAGCCAGTAGAGGCCGTGCAGGATCGCGAACGAGGAGTCGAAGCCCGAGCTGCGAGCGAGGTCCGGCTCCGACGCCCCTGGTAGGCCAAGCAGATCGGCGGCGACTCCGGCAGCGCCGTGGAGTAGCTCGACCCGCTGCGGCTCGGCGATCTCCGCGAGCACCGGCTCGAAGAGCTGCCGCACGACGCCGAAGGCGAAGTCGCGCTCCAGCTCCGTGCCGCGCGAGCGGAGCACGCTCATCGCGCTCTCCGCCGCCGGCGCACGCGCCGCCGCGAGCAACGCGGTCTTCCCGTAGCCGGCCGGCCCCTCGACGAGGAGAAACGTGCCACGGCCCGAGCGCGCCGCGGCCAGCGCCGCCTCGATGCGGGCCAGCTCGTCGCTCCGTTCGAGCAGCGGTGCTGTGGCCGCCACCCTCATCGGCCGAGCCTACGCCCATTTCGCCGAAAAGTCCGGGGGGTCGCCACGGTGCGAACGCGTGTCCGCCGGCTCGAACATCGCCGGGAATGGCAAACCGCGCCGACAGGCGCTCAGACGAAAGGACACGCACATGAAGAGCCTCATCCACGTCACGACGTGGCTAATGGAGCGACGGACACGCCTGGCCGCCGCGGCGGTTGCAGTGCTCGCCGTCGTCGCGACCACTGCGGGGTTCGCGGCGGGCCAGGGCAGGGCCGCGCCCCCGCTGGACACGCCTGCCCGCGCGATGCTCCTCCACGGGACGCTCGTCGTCCGAGGGACTCACGCGAGCGACGCCATCGCGTTGCGCCTGAAGGCCGGTGATCCCGAGACCCTGCAGGTCGACTTCGGCGACGACGGCTCGGCCGATCTCAGCTTCGCCCGCTCCGCGATCGTGCGGATCGCCGTCGACGCGAGGCGCGGCGACGACCGCGTACGCATCGACGACGCCAACGGCGCACTCACGAACGCCATCCCGACGACGATCGTCGGCGGGGACGGAGACGACACGCTTAACGGCGGCTCCGGAGCGGAGACGCTGTTCGGCGGCGACGGGAACGACACGATCGACGGCAACGGCGGTGCCGACGTGGCGCTGCTCGGCACCGGCGACGACACGTTCGTCTGGGACCCCGGCGACGGCAGCGACGTGATCGAGGGCCAGGACGGCCTCGACACGATGGTCTTCAACGGCGCAGGCGTAGCCGATCAGGTCGAGCTCTCGGCCAACGGGAACCGCCTCCGCTTCTTCCGCAACCCGGGCGCGATCACGATGGACACGGCCGGCGTCGAGCAGGTCGACTTCAACGCTCTGGGCGGCGCGGACCTCGTGACCGTCGGCGACCTGAGCGGCACCGACGTGACCGCATTCGACGTCGACCTCGCCTCCAGCCTCGGCGGGAGCGCGGGCGACGCCCAGACGGACCGGGTCGTGGTCAACGGCACCAACGGCGACGACGCGGTCGACGTCAGCGGTGACGACGCCGAGGTGAAGGTGAGCGGGCTGGCTCCCGTCGTGGCGGTCTTCCACGCAGAAGCCGTCGACCACGTCGAGATCAACACCCTCGCAGGAGCGGACACGGTCGACCACACCGGCCTGACCGCCGGAGCGATCCAGCTGTTCGTCAACGACGTCCTCACCCCCTGAAGAGCACGGACCGACAAACCCCACGGAAAGGACCAAGCATGAAACACAAGATCACGTTGTTCGTCGTCTCCTCCCTCGCCGTGATCGCCACGACGGCCGCGTTCGCCTACGGCAGCTCCGCGGGCGCGGTCTCGGCCAAGGCGGCGAAGCTCGGCACCGGGAGTTCGTCGCTCGGCCGCATCGTCGTCGACGGCTCCCGACGGACGCTCTACCTGTTCGAGCGGGACAAGGGCCGGAGCAGTGCCTGCTACGGCGGGTGCGCGATCTACTGGCCGCCGCTGCTCACGCACGGCAAGCCGATCGCGCTCGCCGGCCTGAGGAAGTCGCTCGTCGGGACGACCCGGCGCCACAACGGCAGCCTGCAGGTCACCTACGCCGGCCATCCGCTCTATCGCTACGCCGGCGACGCCAGAGCGGGCGAGACGACCGGCGCAGGCCTGCAGGACTACGGCGGAGGCTGGGACCCGCTGTCGCCGGCAGGGAAGAAGATCGAGGCCGGTGACTGAACGACGGCCATCGCGAGAGCTGGCCCGGCGACGGACCGGAGACGTCGAGGTCCTGCTCCTCTGGCACCCCGACGCCGGCTCGGTGGAACTGGCCCTGCGGGACCGGTCGACCGGGGCGGGATTCCAGGTCGAGGTCGCGCCCGAGGATGCGATCGACGCCTTCTACCACCCGTACGCGTACGCCGCGCCCGAGGACGACTAGCGGCGGACGAGCCGCGAACGGCGCCGGGCTCTGTGCCGGCGCCGTTCGCCGGCTCTCGCGGTCATGTGCGTGGCGACAAGGTCGCCGCCCGCGTCGTGGCGAGCAGGGTGAGACCGGCGAGCCCCGCGAGCACGGCGAGACCGGTTTGGGGAGCGACGTCTCCCGCGATCGACGCGAGCAAGAAGGGCAGCGCGAAGCCGGTGTAGGAGAGCGCTTGATACGACGCGGTCATCCCGGCCAGCTGATCCGGAGGCGCGAGACGCTGCACCTCCAGCAGGCCGCACACCTGGCAGAAGCCGTAGCCCGCCCCGAGGACGAGCGCGGCGACGACGATGAGCGTGACGCTCGTCGCAGCGGCGGCACCGGCCGCGACGACCAGCCCGGCGGTGACGATTCCCAGCCCGCCGCGGAGCAGGTCGCGGCCGTCGCCTCGATCGAGACGGCGGGCAGCCGACTGCACCGCGATGCCGGACAGCGCGGTGATCGTCGCCACGACCGCTCCGAAGATGAGCGCACGGCCACCGAGCCGGCTCTGCACCAGGCCGGGGAGATACGCGAGCGGGATCGCCGCCGATCCGAACACCCAGGGAGCGAGCGGCACGACGACCCGCCGAAAGCGCCGGCTTCCGAGCACGGCGGCACGATGCCGGGCGGGCGCCATGCGCAGCGATGTCTCGGGCAGCTCGGCGACGAGCAGGATCGCGATTGTCGCGAGCGCCAGGTGCGGGACGTACGGCGTGATCGTGCGCGCCGGGGCCCACTGCGCGAGGAGGCCGGCGACGAGCGGGCTGGCGGCGAACCCGCTCGTCATCGCGATCGTGGCGCGGCGTGCTCCGGCCGCCTCGGGCGACAGCTCCTTGAGCCAGGCCGACCCGGCGCTGAACGCAGCACCGCTGGCGACTCCGGCAGCCAGGCGCCCCGCGAACAGCCAGCCGACGCCGTCCCCACCTGCCAGCAGCAGCCCACTCGCCGCGAGTGACGTGACCAGCGCCGCGAGGAGGACGAGGCGTCGGCCGTGACGGTCGGAGAACGGTCCGCCGATCAGCAGTCCCGGCGCCAGCCCTGCCGCGTAGAGCCCGAACGTCGCCTGGGCCGTCGCCAGGGAGATCCCGAGGTCGTCGCGATAGACGAGCAGCAGCGGGACGAACTGATTCGCGCCCCAGGCAACCGCGCTCACCCCCAGCCCGACGCGCAGCCAGTGCCTCACCGTCAGGCCGCGGGCATCGCGGCATCGGCCTCGAGAATCAACTTCAGGGTCGCGAGGTTGTCCTCCACCCCCTTCTTCACCGCGCGGCGGAGAAGCTGCGCGACGAGCCCCCCGGCGGCGCCGAGCTCGACCTCGCCGTCGAGCAGGACGACGGTCTCGTCGGCGTCACCGCTGAACCGGTAGCGATAGAGAAACGGAGTCGGCCCGCCGGACGCGCGGACCGCGAACTCCCACGGCTGCTCGCGAACGACGATCTCGAGCCGGTTGGTCGCGCGACCGCTCGGCAGCTGCCGCTCCATCGAGTAGGTCGACCCGACGCGGTGAAGATCCGAGGAGGTCGGCCGCACGACCTGGACGGCCGAGTTCCAGGAAGGGAAGTTGGCGGGGTCGGAGACGTAGGCGAACACGTCTTCGACGGGCCGGTCGATCACGATGCTCGTCCGAAAGTCGATCACGTTGTGCTCCTTTTGTGCGTGTCGAATTGGCCTGCGGACGGCGCCGTCGGTGCGGCGCCGTCCGCAGTCTTTTGCTCAGGCCGCCATGCCGAGTGCCGGCTCCTCATCCACGCCTCCGGCGAGCGCAGGCTTGGACTCCACGAGAACGGTCGCGGCGAGCGCGGCGAGCGCGGCCATCCCGGCCAGCACGTAGAACGCGATCGCGAAGCCGTGCGTGAGCGCGGCGCCGTCGGTCGCGTGCGCACCGGGATGGGCCCCGAGGTAGCGGCTCGTGTACGTCGCCGCGACCGTGGTCGCCACGGCCACGCCGATCGCCCCTCCGATCTGCTGGCTCGTGTTGATCAACCCGGACGCGACTCCCGCGTCCGACGGCTTGACGCCGGCGAGCGCCCCGATCGTCATCGGGATGAAGGCGAACGCCATGCCGATCCCGCTCAGGACGAACGGCGGGAACAGATCCCAGAAGTAGTGGCCGTGCACGGGAAGCCGGGCGTAGAGGACGAGCCCGGCCGCCGCGAGCAGCAGCCCGACCGGCAGGACACGCCGGATCCCGACCCGCAGGGCAAGTGCCTGCGAGACGTTCGCGAAGAGGATGATGGCGAGCGTCAGGGCGACGTACGCCACCCCGGTCTGCATGGCCGAGTAGTGGAGCACCTGCTGCATGTACAGCGTGAGCAGGAAGAACTGCGAGAACAGCGCCCCGCCGAGCAGCAGGCCGGACAGGTTCGAGCCGGAAAGCGTCCGCAGCCGGAACAGCCGCATCGGCAGGAGCGGCGCCCGCGAGCGCAGCTCGATGACGACGAAGGCGACGATCAGCGCACCGGACGCGATGAGCAGCGCGATCGACTCAGCCGAGCCCCACCCGTGCTGCGCGGCACGCGTCATCGCGTACACGAGCAGCATGAGCCCGCCCGTGATCGACGCGGCGCCCGGCAGGTCGAAGTGCCGGTGGAATACGTCGGCGCGGCTCTCGTCGACGAGCCGCGGAGCGACGGCGAGGACGAGCAGCCCGACGGGGACGTTGATGAAGAAGATCCACGACCAGCTCAATGCGCTCGTGAGCGCGCCGCCGAGCAGGACGCCGGCCGCGCCGCCGCTGCCGGAGACCGCGCCCCAGATCCCGAGGGCGAGGTTGCGGTCGCGTCCTTCCTCGAAGGTGGTCGTCAGGATCGACAGCGCCGCCGGCGAGAGCATCGCCGCGCCGAGGCCCTGGAGTGAGCGGAACGCGATCAGCGAGCCCTCCGACCACGCCAGTCCGTCCAGGAGCGAGCTGACCGTGAAGAGTGCGAGCCCGGCCATGAACAGGCGGCGCCGGCCGAGCAGGTCGGCCATCCGCCCACCGAGGAGGAGCACGCCGCCGAAGAGGATCGAGTAGGCCGTCACGACCCACTGGAGGCTCTCCTGGCTGAAGTGCAGATCGGTCTTGATGGTCGGGAGGGCCACGTTCACGATCGCGACGTCGAGCACGACCATGAACTGCGCGGCGACGATCACCGCGAGCCCGATCCAGCGCCGCCGATCGGGAGGAACGCCGGCGGCGCGAGCAGCAAGTGCAGTCATGTCTGCCTCTCTCTCGTAGGTCATGATTCGTCTCTGCCGAGGCTGCCTGGCCTCCGAGCCGCTCGGCCCTACGGCGACCTGGCTTCCGCCGGTGCGGCTACCCGAACTCGTTCGTGCGGCGCCCAGGCCCTGAGTGCCGCCTCCAGGCGGGGCAGGAGCGCGCCGGACGCGAGAGCGATCGCGGCGACCGCCGCTCCCGCGGCCGCATCGAAGAAGAAGTGGTTGCCCGTCGCGACGATCACGAACAGGACGGCGACCGGGTACAGCGCGCCGGCGACGCGCCACAGCGGACGGTGCGCGAGGCGGGCCACGGCGACGCCGACGATGAGCGAGAAGCCGATGTGCATGCTCGGCACCGCCGCGTACGGGTTGTAGAGGCTGGAGACGAGCGACGAGTCGAGATTGACGGACGTCGCTGCGCTCACCGTGTCGCTGATGCCGAGCCCGGCGAGCCGCGGCGGCGCCGCCAGGAACAGCGCGTAGCCGACGACTCCCAGCCCGCTCGCGAGGGCGAGCGTGTTGCGCAGGCGCACGTAGGCGTCGCGGCGCTTCCGGTACACCCAGGAGAGCACGGCGAGGGTGCCCGCGAGATGCACGCTCACGTACGCGTAGCCGAGCGATGCCGGCAGTCCCGCGACGTGGGTGACCGCCTGCTGGATCGCGCGTTCGTCGAAGAGGTGCAGGCTGCGCTCGAGCCGCACGATCGACGCGGCGTGGGCCTCGGCGGTCGGCTCGCCGCCGCGAGCGACGCCGCGCGCGAGCTCCCCGGCGAGGTACAGGCCGAGGAGCAGCAGCCCCTCGATCGTCCACCGAGGGAGGCGGCGGGAGCTCACGCCGCCTCCTCCCGGGGATGCGAGAGGTCGAGGAGCGAGCGGACCTCGTCGTCGAGGGCCTCCACGGCTCCCCGGTCGACGGTGCCGCTCTTCGCCGCCTGCGCGAGCTTCGGCAGCAGGCCGCGCGTATACCAGGCCTGCAGCTCTGCGCGAGCCGCGTGCGCCTCCCCGCCGGACGTCGCCTTCATCACGGTCCCCTCCTCCGCGGACCTACGCCCGCTCCGCCGGCGAGACGTTCTGGTTCAGCCGGAAGACGTTGTCGGGGTCGTAGCGGCGCTTCACCTCGGCGAGCCGCTCCCACGTGGAGCCGGGGTATGCCGAGCGGACGCGCTCTGCGCCCTCGTCGCCGAGGAAGTTCACGTACGCCGAGTCCTCGCCGTCGCGGAACGGTGCCGCGGCTTCCTCGACCCACGCGCGGTGGACCTCTTTTCCTCCGCCGCTGCGTACGCCGCGAACGGGACGACGAGGAGCCGCCGCTGCCGGTAGGCGAACGCCGTCTCGTCGGCCGGGACACGTGCCGCGGCGCCGCCGAGCACCCGGATCCCGACAGCCGCGATCTGCGCGGTGGACGCCTGCAGCCGCTCGAGGAGATCTCCGGCGGCGCGTTCGTCGAGCGCGTCGGCGAAGAGCGCCCGCATGACCATGCGCGGCGGGGGGACCGGCGTCTCGTCCGGGAACATCTCGGGGTAGGGCATGGCCCGGACGAGGTCGGCGACCGGGGCTGCGAGCTCCCGGAACGGCGCCACCGCCCGCGCGCCGTCTTCGAGCGCCCCCGCATGGACGAGCTGGACGAGCAGCAGCGGCTTTCCCACGCGCTCTTGCGGCACGAAGGGGAAGGGAGGCGCGAGCAGCGCGGTCGCGATCAGCGAAAGCTCCTCGGAAGCCGCCTCCGCCGCCGCGACGACTCCGGCGACCGTCTTCGGCGTCGCCGGAAGTGCCAGCATCCCGCCGGTGACGACGTCCACCGGATGCAGCCGGTAGTCGAAGCGGGTGACGACGCCGAAGTTGCCGCCGCCGCCGCGGATCGCCCAGAAGAGGTCCGGATGGCGCTCTGCGTCGACCTCGAGCACCCGGCCGTCGGCGGTAACGACCTCGGCGCCGAGGAGCTGGTCGATCGTCAGGCCGTGCTTGCGCACGAGGTACCCGATCCCGCCGCCGAGCGTGAGTCCGCCGATCCCCACCGAGGCGGTGTCGCCGAACCCCACCGCGAGGCCGTGTGGCGCAGCGCCGCCGGTGACCTCGCCCGCGGTGAGGCCGCCCGCCGCGCGCACGATGTGCCCGCCGGGGTCGATCGAGAGAGCACGAAGGCCGCGCAGGTCGAGCGCGATCCCGCCTTCCGTCGCGCCGTGGCCGGCATAGCTGTGACCGCCACCGCGGACGGCGAGCTCGGCGCCCGTCTCCCGCGCGAGCGAGACGACGCGCGCGACCTCGCCCGCGTCGGCGGGGCGCACGATCGCGGCCGGGCGACGGTCGACCGAGGGCAGGAAGACGCTTCGGGCGGAGTCGTAGCCCGGGTCGCCGGAACCGAGAACGGGGCCGGCGAGCTCTGAGCGAAGCTGCGAGATCGGAAAACGGGGCTGCTGTGCAGTGGTCACGGGGACTCCTCCGTCCGGTTGCTTCCGTCCCTTTCAACCTGCCGGGGCGCAGCGGCCTGAGCCGTACGGCGTTCAGGCTTTCGCGGGTGCGGCTAGCCGCACTCCTGAGGCGAGGAGGGCGGCTAGGAGCCGAGAAAGCGGAGCGCCGCGAACACGTGGCGGCGTTCCCGGGCGACGGCCGGGCGCCGCTCGCCCGGCCGTGTGTCGTCGTGTTGCCGGCGTGCTTCGCGGGCGAGCTTGAACCGCTCGGCCTCGGCGAGACGGTCGCGCTGAGTGGCTTTGGCGAGTTCGTCGGCGAGGATCGGGTGCACGATGTTCTCCCTTCGTACGATCACGATTCGAGCGTGCCTGGGCGCGACTGCGCGCCGTCTACGGCGAGCCGACGAACGCGGGTGCGGCTAGCCGAACTCGGCGCGCGGGCGCTAGGACCCGAGGAAGCGGAGCACCGCCAGCACGCGGCGGTGATCCTCCGGCGCGGCCGGGAGCCGCAGCTTGGCGAAGATGCTCGTGACGTGCTTCTCGACCGCGCGCGGGGAGATGAACAGGCGCTGGCCGATCGCCTGGTTCGAGCGGCCCTCGGCCATCAGCTCCATCACCTCGCGCTCGCGTGGCGAGAGCCGCTCGACGGGGTCGTTTCCCCGCCTGCGGCCGACGAGCTCGGCGACGACCACGGGGTCGAGTGCCGAGCCGCCCTCGGCGACGCGGCGCACCGCGGCGGTGAACTCCTCGATGTCCGCGACGCGGTCCTTGAGCATGTAGCCGAGGCCCTCGGCGCTGTCGGAGAGGAGCTCGACGGCGTACGTGTGCGCGACGTGCTGGGAGAGGACGAGCACGCCGGTCTCCGGATGCCGCTCCCGGATCTCGCGCGCGGCCCGGATCCCCTCGTCGGTCTGCGTGGGAGGCATGCGGATGTCGACGATCGCGACGTCCGGGTGGTAGCTGCGCACCTTGAGCATCAGCTCGTCCGGGTTTCCGGCCTGGCCGACGACGTCGATGTCCGCCTCTTCGAGCAGGCGCGCCAGCCCTTCGCGCAGGAGCGTCGAGTCCTCGGCGATCACGGCCGAGAGGTTGCGCTCACGGATGCGCACGCTTCGCAGGGGCGGAAACTCGTCCGGCAGGTCGTCGGCCACGAGCTGGAAGATCCTCTCGGGCTCGCGCAGCCCGCGGAACTCGAACTCTCCGAGCTCCTTCGCAGGCGCGTCGATCTGGGACACCGCCTCCTTCGAGGCGAGCACCTGGCCGCCGTGCCCGGCCTGGCAGATTCGTGAGGCCCGGTGCACCTCGATGCCGACGAGGCCGCCGTCCGTCCGCTCGGCCTCGCCGACGTGAAGGCCGATGCGGACGAGCACGCGCTCGTCCTCGGGCCATGCACGCGCGGCGAACGAGCGCTGGATCTCGAGCGCAGCGCCGGCGGCCGCCGTCGGGTCGGAGAAGACGCTGAAGAGCTCGTCACCGCGGGAGTCGATCTCCTCCCCGCCCGCCCGCGCGACCGCCTCGCGCTGCACCTCGCGCACCTCGGTGATGACGTCCGCGTAGTCCAGGCCGAGGCGCTCGGCCAGGCCGCTGGAGTCCTCCAGGTCGCTGAAGAAGAAGGTCAGCGTCATACGGCCGGCTCGACGACGGCGACGTTGGGGGCCCGAACCGGGAGCTCGGCGCGGACGACCGTGCCGCGCCCCGGCGGGCTCTCCACGAGCAGCTCGCCGTCGAGCGCATCAAGCCGGTCCCGGAGCCCCCGCAAACCCGACCCCCGCTCTGCGTCGGCGCCGCCCAATCCGTCGTCGACGATCTCGACGACGATCTGGCCTTCCTCGCACTCGACCCGGACCGCGGCGGAGCACGCGCCGGCGTGCTTGACGATGTTGGCGAGCGCCTCCGAGACCGTGTAGTAGGCGGCCGTCTCGACCGGCTCGGGCAGCCGCTCCGGCAGGTCGAGCCCGAGCTCGACGTCGACCGGCGCCCGCGCTGCCAGGACCTCGAGCGCCGGCCCGAGGCCGCGCTCCGTCAGGACGGCCGGGTGGAGGCCCTGCGCGAGCTCCCGGAGCTCTGTCAGCGCTTCGGCGAGCTCCTCGGACAGCGCCACGAGAACGGCCTCGGCCTCGTCCGGCGACGTGCGCAGCTTCGCCCGGGCGAGACGCAACCCGACCGACGCGGCGACGAGCCGCTGCTGCGCGCCGTCGTGGAGGTTGCGCTCGAGGCGGCGGCGCTCGGTGTCGCTCGCCTCGACGATGCGGAGTCGCGACGCCTCCAGCTCCTCACGGGCCTGCGCGCTCGCGACGGCCAGCGCGACGAGCTCGGCGAACGCCTGCAAGCGGTGCTTCGTCTCGGACGGCAGGACCTCGTCCTGCCGCAGTGCGACGACGAGGGCGCCCCAGGTGACGCCCGCGACGATGATCGGCACTCCGACGCTGCCGCGGAACCCGAGTGCCCGCAGGGCGGCGGCCCCTTCGCCCGTCAGCTTGTGGTAGTCGGATCGCGCCGGCGCGCCGGTCCGCAGCACCTGAAGCGCTGTTCCCTCCTCGATCGCGACGACGTTGCCGAGCTCGAACTGCGCCGTCAGGCCGCCGAACTTCCCGACGATCGTCGACGTCCCCTCGTTCTCGAACCGGTGCAGGACGCCGGTCCGCAGGCCGAGCAGCCGGCAGACCTCCTCGGTCACGATCTGGAAGACCTGCTCCGGCTGCGCGTCACCGGCGACGAACGTCGCGACACGCCGTAGCGCGGCCTGCTCCTCGGCGAGCCGCCGCAGCTCCGCGTCCGCCCGGCGCTTCTCGGTGAAGTCGCGGACGATCGACACGACCTCGTCCGCCCCGCTCGGCACGATCCGCGCCTCTCTCCAGTGGGCCTCGTCGTGGATGTTCAGCTCGTACTCGATCACCTGAATGCTTCCGCTCTCGAGCGCCCGGTCGATGCCGGCGAGGAAGGTGCGGGCGAGCTCGTCCGGGACCACGTCACGGATGTTTTCCCCCGTGAATTCGTGCTGGCGGAAGAGGTGAGCCGTGTCGGCGTCGGGGCGGGCGTCGAGGTACGTGCCGTCGCGTGCGTAGCGGATGATCGTGTCTGGGACCGCGTCCAGCAGGGCGCGGGTTTGCTGCTCTGCGAGCCCCACATTCAGGAGCGCGCGCTCGTTCGCGAGCGCGAATCCCGCGGCGGCGTTCACGGCGTCCAGCAGCTCCGGGCGGAGCCGGAGCGAGCGATCGTGCACGAGCATCCCGACCGGCTCGTCCTGGTGACGGATCTCCGTCGCGACCTCCCACTTGCTCCGGACGGGAAGCTCGAGCGGAGCACCGGAGCCGTCGACGTAGCCCCCGTCGGGCGCGGGCCTGCCCAGCCGGAGCATCGGATCGCCGAGCGCGCGCCGCAGCGCCTCCTCGAGGTCGCCCGTCTGCGCGGGATCGCGGAGCTCGAGCAGCAGCTCCCCGACCGCGCCCCGCGAGAGGCGACCCTGCACGAGCGTGGCGAGAAAGGCGGCGGGCAGCGCGAGGGCGGCGAGCAGAGCCAGTCCGAAGCCGAGCAGGCCGGCCTTCGACGAGAGCGGGGCGAGCACCAGCCCGAGCGAGAACAGCAGCAGCGCGACGACCCCTCCGATCACCACCGGGCGGTACTGACGCCGGGCGGCCGGGGTGGCCACGCGGGAACGGCGCGTCAGCACGACGACCACGATCAGCGAGAGCGCCATGGCGATCCCGGCCTCGAGCTCGTAGAGGCCGGTCGCCAGCGCCGACTGCGAGTCGATGAGCACCAGATTGCGCGGATGATCGGTGTGGTACCGGGTCAGCGGGTCGCAGATCACCGCCAGCGCCTGCACCACGATGACGTCGACGTATGCGGCGACGAGCACCCGCCGGCCGATGACGCCGAGACGGCCGCTCGGGTACGCGAGCGGCGCGTGCACGAGCACCGCGAAGACGACGTTCGACCCGAGCACTCCGATCGTGTACGCGGCGGCGCCGTTCGCTTCGTGGAGGACGCTGACCAGAGAGGCGAGCCCGACCGCCGCGAGCAGCAGGCCGAAGTTCGCATACGGACGCAGCCGCAGCGCGGCCAGCCCCGACCCGACGAAGGTCAGGCAGACGAGCGCAGCCAGCACGGACTGGAGGACCGGGTTCGGCGCGATTCGGCTGACGGAGATGACGTACACGGCTCCGCTCGTCGCCGCAGCGGTGAGCAGGGACAGCGCCGCGCTCGTCGTCCGGAGACCGAATGCGGGTCCGGCCCGGGCGCGCACCGCGGCGCTCATCCGATCAGCCTCTCCAGGTCGACGCCCGACAGGTCGCCCTTCGTGACGAAGCCGATCGCGCCGCTCTGCTCGACGAGCGTCCCGTAGCAGGAGCGGTCCCTGCTCGAGACGAGGAGGATCTGCAGCTTCGGATCCCCTGCGAGCATCCGCTCGGCGACCGCGAAGCCGTCGATGTCCGGAAGCTGAATGTCGAGCAGGACGTACTCGGGCTCGAGCTCGGCCGCGAGGGCGACGGCCGAGCTGCCGTCGGCCGCCTCCCCCACCACGTCGTAGCCCTCCGACTCGAGCAATTTTCGGGCACAGCTGCGGAAGCTCGCGTGATCGTCGACGACGAGTACACGCCGGCCGTTCCGAGCTTGCTCACCAAGCTGCGACTGCTCCGCGTTCACCGAGCCCCCTCCCGGCACATTAGTCGGACTCCAGCGCCGGTGCGGCGTCCGGGGCGCGCTCGCGTCGTGGCCGGGTCCTCCCGCCGTCGCGGTCGAGATGCGGCAGCCACTCGAGCCAGCGCGGCAGGTACCAGTTCCACTCGCCGAGCAGCTTCATCACCGCCGGCAGCAGCACGGCCCGCACGACCGTCGAGTCGATGAGGATCGCCGCCGCCAGCCCGAAGCCCATCTGCTTGATGTCGAGCGTGCGCAGGGTGATGAAGATCGCGAACACCGCGACCATCACGACCGCCGCGCTCGTGACCGTGCCGGCGGTGCGCCGGATCCCGGTCGCGACCGCCTCCTCGGTCGGCATCCCGCCGTCGACGAGCTCCTTGATCCGGCTGAGGATGAACACGTGGTAGTCCATCGAGAGGCCGAACAGGACCACGAACATGAACAGCGGCAGCCACGACGTGATCGCGCCGTTCGAGTGGAAGCCGAGGATCCCCTCCGCCCAGCTGTGCTGGAAGACGAGCACCATCAGCCCGTAGGCGGCCCCGACCGAGAGCAGGTTCAGCAGCACCGCCTTGATCGGGATCACGATCGACCGGAACGTCACGAGCAGGAGCAGGAAGCAGAGCGCGAGCACGAACGCGAACACGAGCGGCGCGTGGCTCTTCATCTGCTCGTTGAAGTCGTGCGTTCCCGCGGTCTCGCCCGTGACGGCCGTGTCCACCCCGTCCACCGCGCCGAGCGTCGAGGGGATGACCTGCTGCCGGAGCGTCCGGAGCGCGGCGGCCGACTCCCCGTTGGTGCCGTTGCCCTGGAGCGAGACCGAGACGGTCTCGACCGTATGCGCCGGATTGACCTCGGTGGAGATCGGCTCGAACATCTGCCCGGTCGCGAGGGCGCGCGAGTCGAAGCGCGAGATCGCCTGCTGCACCTGCGGGGAGCTCACGTCGGGCGCGGCGACGACGATCTTCGCCGGCGTCTGCGCCCCGGGGAACGCCCGCTGGATCGCCTCGTACGTGCGGACGATCGGAAGCGACCTCGGGAGGTCGGTGAAGCTCGGCAGCTCCGTGTGGAGCGTCAGCGCCGGCACCGCGAGCGCGACCAGGGCTCCACCCGAGAGGACGGCCGCCAGCGCAGGACGGCTGAGGACGCGGTCGAGCACGAAGCTCCACACCCTCGACTCACCGACGGCACGGCGGCCGAGCAACGGGATCTTGCCCTTGTCGACCCTGTGCCCCAGCTTCGCGAGCAGCGCGGGCAGGATCGAGAGCGACCCGATCAGCGCCACCGCGACCATGAGCATCGCGCCGACCGCGATCGACGTGAAGACCGCGTTGCCGGTGAACAGCATCCCGGCCATCGCGATCAGCACCGTGAGGCCCGAGATGAAGACCGCGTGCCCGGAGGTGCCGGCCGCGTTCAGCAACGCCTCGCGCGGCGCATGGCCGCGTTCGCGCTCCTCGCGCTCGCGGCGGAGGTAGAAGAGCGAGTAGTCGACGCCGACGGCCATCCCGATCAGCAGGATCACCGACTGCGTCGCGTCGCCCGCCGCGACCACGTGGCTCGTCAATGCAGAGAGCCCGATCGTCGCGAGCACGCCCGAGAAGGCGAGCAGGACGGGCAGGCCCGCCGCGACGAGCGCGCCGAAGGCCACGATGAGGATCACGAGCGTCACGGGCACCGAGGAGTACTCGGCCCGCTTGAAGTCCTTGCTCAGCGTGTCGTTGAGCTCGTGCGTCGAGCTCGCGAAGCCGAACTCGGCCACGGTGAAGCCCTTGTGTCGCGCCTGGACACCGGCGACCGCGTCGAGCACCGGCTGGATCTTCTCGTCCGCCTTGTCCTGGTCGCCCGCGATCTCGAACTGGACGAGCGCCGAGCGCCGGTCCTTCGAGAGCTGGCCCGCGTTGCCCGCCGTGAGCGGCGAGCGGACGCGCCGCACCTGAGGCAGCCCCGACACGGTGCGGACGACATCGCCGACGGCGGACCGGAAGGCGGGACTGCCGGCGGTCTGCGTCGACGACTGGACGAGAACGCTCTCACCGGCCCGGTCGGTGAAGCCGGCGTTCTTGAGCATCTGCTCGGCCTTCCGCGTTCCTCCGGCCGCGGTGTCCGCCTGCTTCAGCATGCGCGTGCCCGCGACCGAGCCGAGCGCGATCGCGACGACAGAGAAGGCGAGCCACGCCGACACGGCCGTCTTCCAGTGCGCCGCGCTCCACCTCCCGGCGCGCGCGGCGAAGTTGCCATTCATCGTGCCTCCTCACCTGTGGTTCTCATCAGCGGTTCAGGCTGCCTGGAGATCGGTGACCCGCCAAGCGGGCGCCCCGGCATGTCGTGGTGCGGGAAACCGCACTTTTGGCTACCGGAGCGGAAGAGCCACGCCGGCCTGTGGCCGGCGCAGCCGGCGGGACAAGCCTGCGCCCGCAAAGGCGCCGTCGACCTCGGCTCGCGACTCCGTGAAGTGCTCCCAACCCTCGAAGTGCAGGGGAACGATCGTCGCGCCGGGCATCGCGCGCGCGAGCTCGACGGCCCCGGCTGCGGTGAACGTGAGGGCCTCCGGACCGGCCGCGGCGACCCGTGCCGCGCCGAGGTTCAGGATCGCGACCCGGACCCGAAACCTCCGCGCGACCTCGGCGACGCCCTCGAACCAGACGGTGTCGCCGGAGACGTAGACGACGTCTTCCTCCTCGGGGAGGGAGACGACGAAGCCGATGACCGGCCCGCGGTCACCGCCGGCCGGGCCGTGCCTCGCGGGAGTCGCGGTGACCCGCGCAAACCCGGCTGGGGTGTCGAGGTCGACGTGCTCCCACGGCTCGAGGCCTCGCGCATCGCCGAGCCGCGTCGCTCCGTCGCGGGTCGTGATCACGCAGCCCGCCCGCGGAAGCAGCGCGCGGCCCTCGTGATCGAGGTTGTCGAAATGATGGTCGTGGCTCAGTAACACGGCGTCGAGACGGGCCAGCTTCTCGGGGGCGACCGCCGGCGACTGCGTCTTGCGGAGGGTGTAGCCCGGCGGCTCGTACGTCGTGCCGGCGGGATCGAACGTCGGATCGGTGAGGAGCCGACGCCCCCGCCACTCGAGCAGCGCCGTCGGCCCGCCGACGTAGGTCAACTCCATCCGTCCTCTTCCTCCTGCGTCACGCTGCGCGGGTCAACGCTCGAGCATCGCGCCGCCGGCTGTAGCCGTACGGATGATTGAACGCCTCCAGGGCGTCTGCAGGATCGACCGCGAAATGGAAGCCGGTGTCCGTCCGCTCGTCCTCCACGCACACGAAGACCGAGCCGGTGCGCGTGCTCCACAGCAGCGTCACCTCCAGACCGTTCGCCGCGCGATGATCGAGCTCGCGCAGTCCCGAAGAATTGATCTCAGCGTGCATCCCCCGCCTCCTGGTCACTGGTTCGCGTGTGAGCGTGCCAGCCGCCGCTGCCCGCGCCAATGGGGGTGCCCGGCTTTCGGGGGTGCGGCTTTCCCGACCCTCGCCTCGGCCGCCGGAACCGGTCAGGCTAAGACGGATCATGCAACGAGTCCTCTGGGAAGGGGGAGTTCGATGACCGAAGCGAAGAAGGTCGACCTCGCCGCCGCGCTCGGCACGTTCACGGAGGCGTGGTCGCCCCGGATCGTCGCCCGCTACAACGAGAACAAGGTCTTCCTGGCGAAGGCGAAGGGTGACTTCGTCTGGCACTCGCACCCCGACACCGACGACTTCTTCTTCGTCATCGAGGGACGTTTGACGATCCAGCTGCGCGACCGCGACGTCGAGCTCGGGCCGGGCGAGCTGTTCGTCGTGCCGCGCGGCGTGGAGCACCGCCCGCGGTCGACCGAGGGCGCGTCGGTCCTGCTCATCGAGCCGGAAGGGACGCCGAACACGGGCGACCCGGACACCGCCGCGGCCGAGGTGGAGCTCTAGCCGCGACCGAGGTATGCCGGGGGCGGGACTTGAACCCGCACGGCCCGAGGGCCACCCGATTTTAAGTCGGGCGCGTCTGACCAGTTCCGCCACCCCGGCCGCCTGAGCGTACTTGCGGACTGCCTCGACGGATACCCTGTCCAGCCGATGGCGCTCGCCGCGATGTCGACGTCGATCCGCGACACGATCTACGCCTTCTCCGGGCTCGGAGTCGCCGGCCAGGTGCTCGTGGGCCTGCTCCTTCTCCTCGGCCTGCTCGCGGCTCTCGGCGTTCGGGCGCCGCTCGACGGCATTCGCAACCGGCTCTGGGGCTACGAGCTGTGGGGCGGGTTCGTCGTCGCCGCGCTCGCGACCGGCGGGAGCCTCTTCTATTCGCAGATCGCGAACTTCACGCCGTGCGAGCTGTGCTGGTTCCAGCGCATCTGCATGTACCCGCTCTCGATCCTCCTGCTGGTGATCGCCTGGCACGGCGACAACCGGGCGGCCCGGTACCTCCTGCCGCTCCCGGTCGTCGGCGCCGGCGTGTCGATCTACCACATGCTGATCGGCTACGGCGCGATCAAGGAGCCCTCGGGCTGCTTCGTCGGGGCGCCGGCGGGATGCGGCTTCAACTGGCTCGCAAACCCGCGAGCCGACGCCTCGTTCGGCTATCTGCAGATCGAGACGATCGCGCTGACCGGCTTCCTGCTTCTCATCGGATTCTTGGTCCTGGCGATGGCCGGGGAAGCCGAAGCGACCGACTCGACCGCTACCCTTCGGGCGCATGCCGAGCGGGAAGAGGGCCAGACAGCAGAGGCGTGAGGCAGCGACGGCGGTACGCACGCCGCCGCCGGTGCGCTCGAAGGGGGTCGGGGGAGTCCGGCCCCGCCAGGCGTCCCCACGCGCGCTCGCGATCGCCGGTGGAGTCGCGCTCATCGCCATCGTCGCGATCGTGCTCGGCGTCGTCCTCGGCAGCGGCGGAAGCGGCGGCGGCTCCGGGGTCGTCACGAAGTCGGACATCCAGGGCCTCCCCGCGGTCGGGAGCCAGACCGACGCCGTCGCCCTCCAGGGCGCAGCCGAGGCGAACAACCTCTTCAAGGGAATCCCGCAGACCGGACTCGTGCTCGGCAAGCCCTCGGCGCCCGTCGAGATGCTGATGTTCATCGACGTCCAGTGCCCGATCTGCCGGGACTACGAGGTCAGCAGCCTGCCGACGATCGTCCAGAAGTACATCCGCAACGGGAAAGTGCAGCTCCACGTGCAGCCCTGGGCCTTCCTCGGCCCGCAGTCGTTCACGGGACGGCTCGGCGTGATCGCGGCTACCTTCCAGAACAAGGGCTACGAGTACGCGAAGGTGCTCTACGACAACCAGGGCGCCGAGGAAAGCGGCTGGCTGGACGGCAAGGAGATGGCCGCCATCGCAGCCAGCGTCACCGGCCTCGACCTCGCCAGATGGCAGAAGGACGCCAACGGCTCCGCCGCGAAGCAGATCGAGCACGCGGCCGACAGGCTCGCGACCACGTACAAGGTCAGCGGAACGCCGACGGTGTTCATCGGCAAGACGGGCGGACAGCTCCACGACATCGTCGCCCAGGGCCTCGCGCCGACCCTCCAGGACACCGAGCAGGCGCTCGACGCGCAGCTCGCCGGCGCGTAGCAACACACCCGCGCGCGAAAGTGCGCAAAGAGCGCGCTTTTCCTGCTTGACCACCGGCGGCACGTCCGAGTAGGCTCTCCGAGCCGGTTCCGATGGACTTACGGGTTCGTTGGGGCCGGCATTTTCGTGGTCCGTCCGACCCGGTCTCTAGGGTTCTGCGCCCCGAATGGTCGTCGGACTCCTCATCGGTCTCGTCCTCGGCGGCGCGGCAGCCGCGCTCTTCCTCCGGCTGCATTACCGCAGCCGCCTCGCACTGCTCGAACAGGCGCGCGACTCGTTCGGCGACACGATGAAGGTACTCGCCGCCGATGCGCTCGCGACGAGCAACCAGTCGTTCCTCGCGCTCGCCAAGGCGCAGCTCGAGCAGCTGCAGCAGCGCACGACGCAAGACCTGGAGCAGCGAAAGCAGGCGGTCGAGCACATGGTCCAGCCGATCCGAGAGTCGCTGCAGAAGGTCGACGGCAAGCTGCAGCAGCTCGAGGTCGCCCGAACGCGCGCGTACTCCGAGCTGTCGGTGCAGGTGCGGGAGCTGGCCGAGACGCAGAGCCAGTTGCGCAGCGAGACAGGAAACCTCGTCAGCGCCCTGCGCGACCGTCCGAACGTCCGGGGTCGCTGGGGCGAGATTCAGCTCCGACGGGTCGTCGAGATGGCCGGCATGCTCGAGCACTGCGACTTCGAGACGCAGGCCCACGTCCCGACCGAGGACAGTCGCCTGCGGCCGGACTTGATCGTCAAGCTGCCCGGAGCGAAGACGGTGGTCGTCGACTCGAAGTTCGCCGGCCAGGCGTATCTGGAGTCGCTCGGCGCACGTGACGACGACGAGCGCCTGGCGAAGCTGCGTGACCACGCGCGGCAAGTTCGGGAGCACATCGCGAAGCTGTCGGGAAAGAGCTACTGGTCCCAGTTCGACTCGACACCCGAGTTCGTGGTGCTCTTCATCCCGGGCGAGACGTTCCTGAGCGCAGCGCTCGAACAGGACCCCTCCCTGATCGAGGAGGGCGTCAACCAGCAGGTCATCCTCGCAACTCCGACAACGCTCATTGCACTGCTCCGCGCCGTCGCGTACGGGTGGCGACAGGAGACCATCGCCGAGTCCGCGAAGGCGATCAGCGACCTGGGTCGCGAGCTGTACGGGCGGCTCGCCACGCTGACCGAGCACTTCGCAAAGGTGGGCCGGGGTCTCGAGACCGCCGTCCGCTCGTACAACGAGACGGTCGGCTCGCTCGAGACGCGCGTCCTGCCGAGCGCGCGAAAATTCCGCGACCAGGGCATTTCGCCGGCCTCGGAGCTCGCCGAGCTCCCGGCCGTCGAGCGAACGGTGCGGCCGGTGACCGCCCCCGAGCTGGCAAGCGGTGAAGACGCCACGGCCGACGCCGCGTAGAGCGCGCTAGAACCTGAGCAGCGCGGCGACGCCCCCGACCGGCTCGAGGTCGCGGTGCTCCTCGCCGATCACCTCGACCGTGCCGCCGTGCGTCAGGGTCTGGTGGACCGCGAGATCGAGGCCCGTGTCGGCCTCCTGCAGCCTCGTGCCGTCGAGCGGGCAGCTCCCGTCCGTCGCCTGCGCCCTTCCACAGGCCGGACAGACGTAGGCGGGCCGATCGGCGCCCTCCTGGACGAGCAGAAGCTCGACGCGGCCGTCGGACGCGGCCTGCAGCGTCTCCTCCCAGCCCGTCGCGGCGCGGCCGTTCCGCGCGGCCTCCTCGCGCCAGCGCGCAACCAGTTCCTCCTCCCTGCCGCTTCGCCAGTCGTCGAGCAGCGGCCCGGCCGCCTCGAGCAGCCGCGGCGCATCGACGTGCGCCTCGGCCGCAACCCATCCGACGAGCGCCGCGCGCACCTCGGGCGAGAGCAGCCCCTCAAACCCGGCTCGCGTCTCCTCCGGCCCGGCGAGCACGACGCGGACGTCGCCGAGCCGGCGGACGCACCGGTCGAGCGCGTCTGCGACGTAGCGCAGATGCCGGCCGACGATCGTCTCGATGTGGCGCTCGTACCGCCCCTGCGACCAGCCGCCCTGGTCGTGGCGCCCCGGGACGTCCGACGACTCGTCCGCGAGCGGAGTCAGCTGCCCGGCCCGAAGCCTGTAGACGTCGCCGCGTTCCCGCCCGACATAGGCCACCACGGCGCCGTCGCCCCGCCCGACGAGCCGGACGAGCGGCGCGAGGTACAGCTGCTTCGCGATGCGGGCCTCGTCGTCGACCGGCCACGACAGGGGAAGCGGCAGGAACAGGTCTTCGAGCTCGGCGGAGAAGAGCGCGACTCCGCGCATGCCCTCGCGGCTGAACTCGCTCCCGAACCACGCCTCGACGCGTTCCAGGTCGCGCTCGAGCGCCTTCCGCTCATCGTGCGAGAGCGTCCCCCGCTGCTCGTCCAGCTTCCGCTCGGCGCGGGCGAGCAGCGACCGCGTGTGCGAGCCGAGATCGGCCGCAGTAGGCACGATGCTGGGATCGAGCCCGATGTAGAGACTCACCGCGCACCCCTGGCGCGCGCGGAAGGCGGCGAGGTCGCGCAGCTGCTCCCACGTAATCGATCCCGCCACCCCGCACGTGTCCCCGCGGAGCGCGATTTCATGCCTGGTTCGCGCGGGCAGCGGGAACGTCAATCCGGCCCGGATCGTTTAATACGAAGACACGTTTTGACGAGAGGGATCGAATGAGCGAGGTACGTGATCTGATCGTGATCGGCGGAGGGCCCGCGGGTTACACTGCGGCCCTTTACGCTGCGCGCGCGAACCTGCAGCCGCTCGTGATCGAGGGCTTCAGCTGGGGCGGGCAGCTCATGATCACCAGCGACGTCGAGAACTACCCGGGCTACCCCGACGGGATAATGGGCCCGGAGATGATGGCCGAGTTCCGGCGCCAGGCGGAGCGCTTCGGCACCGAGTTCCTCACCGACAACGTGACGCGCGTCGACTTCTCGGAGCGGCCGTTCCGCGTCTGGGTCGAGGACGAGGAGTATCGCGCCAGGTCGGTGATCGTCGCGACCGGGGCGAGCGCCCGCTGGCTCGGGCTCGACTCCGAGGACCGGCTCAAGGGCCGCGGCGTCTCGGCATGCGCGACGTGCGACGGCGCCTTCTTCCGCGACAAGCACATCTACGTCGCCGGCGGCGGCGACTCGGCCTTCGAGGAGGCCCTCTTCCTCACGCGCTTCGGCTACAAGGTCACGCTCGTGCACCGGCGCAGCGAGTTCCGCGCGTCGCAGATCATGGTCGACCGGGCGCGCGACCACGAGAAGATCGAGTTCAAGACGCCGTACGTCGTCGAAGAGGTGCTCGGCGAGGACTCGATCAGCGGGCTGAAGCTCCGCAACACGGAGACGGGCGAATCCGAGGAGGTCGAGGCAGGCGCGCTGTTCGTCGCGATCGGCCACGACCCGAACACGGCCCTCTTCGTCGACCAGCTCGACCACGACGCGAACGGCTACCTCGTGGCGAAGCCCGGCACGACGGAGACGAACGTCCCGGGCGTGTTCGCGGCCGGCGACGTCCAGGACCACATCTACCGCCAGGCGGTCACCGCCGCCGGCAGCGGCTGTATGGCGGCGCTCGACGCGGAGCGGTTCCTCGCGGCCGAAGAAGGCCACGCAGCCACCGCGCTCACCGCGCCGCGACCAGAAGCCGAGCCTACGCAGGTCTAGCCGCCCCCGCGGCGAATCCGCGCCGCAGTGCCCGCAACTTGGATCGACCTGCTCGACCCGTCGCTCGACGAGCTCCGGGAGAAGGCTCCCAGCGAGCTCGAGGAGACCGCGATGGAGCGGCTCCTCGCGCCGCCGCAGCACGAGGACGAGCCGCGGCCGACGTTCCAGGGGCACGGCGACTACGTCTTCGGGATCTTCCTCATCGCCGTCGCCGACAGGGCCGAGGACTCGGTCTACTACCAGGAGATCGACATCGTCCTCACGCACGACACGCTCCTCACCGTGCGCAAGACGCCGCCGGGCGCCAGGCCCGCCTGCGACGTCGGCATCGTCCGCAAGGGCGTGAAGGACGACGACTCGGCCGGGATGATGGCGTACCGGCTGATCGACGAGATCGCCGAGCGCTACCTCAGCCTCGTCGACGACCTCGACGAGGAGATCGACGAGCTCGAGGATCTCGTCGAGACGCTGCCGGCGGAGCGAACCCGCGGGCGGGTCTCCTCGCTCCGCCACGACCTGCTCCACATCCGGCGCACGCTGACGCCGATGCGCGACGCGGTCCGGCGCGTGATCGACAACACCGTCGAGGTCGAGGAGGGCGAGGAGGTCTTCCCGCACGACGTCGAGGTCGCGTTCAACGCCGCCTACGACAAGTTCCTGCGCGCCTCGGACGGACTCGACCTCGCCCGCGACCTGCTCGCCGGCGTCCGTGACTACAGCCAGGCGAAGATCGCGAACGACCAGAACGAGGTGATGAAGCGGCTGACCGTGATCGCCGCGCTGCTCCTCCTCCCCACGTTCATCGTCGGCCTCTACGGCCAGAACTTCGTCGACATCCCCGAGCTCCGCTGGCACCTCGGATACGCCTTCAGCTGGGGTGTGATCGTCGGCACGACGCTGCTCCAGCTCTGGTGGTTCCGCCGCAAGAACTGGTTCTGAGCGGGCTACCCTGAACGCCCGTGCCGAACTTCATCTGCCCGAACTGCAAGGAGCGCTCGGTCGACATCGACCGCAAGGAGGGGATGTTCGACCAGGCCGTCGCCTGCCACCACTGCGGCTTCGGCTTCCTGTTCGAGCTGATGGAGGACTACTACCCCGCTCCGACGACGGGTCTCGTAACGTGCGACCAGGAAGGGCGCATCCTCGCGCTCGGGCGCGGCGTATTCGAGCTCAGCGGCTGGAGCGAGACGGAGGTGCTCGGAGCGGACGTGATCGCCGCCTTCGGCCTCGCGGGCTTCGAGGAGGAGAAGAACCCGGTCAAGCTCTCGCTCGAATGGGGCGTGCGCCGCCTGAACGAGCAGCTCCAGCTACGAACCCGGAGCGGCCAGATCAAGCGGGTCATCGGCGACTTCTTTCCAGCGCTCGACGACGACGGCGGCCTGCTCGTCGCGTTGACGCCTGCTCACGGCTAGATTTCCGGCCGGCGCCCCGGCGCCCGGGCGATGGAGCTCGCCGGAACCGCCGCACAAGGCTGATGGCTCCTACGATCGAGAGGAGCTTGCACGTGCGGACGATCGTGGCAATCGGCATTGCAGGAGCGCTCGGCGCGCTGGCCCGGTACGGCGTCGACGGGGCCGTCTCGCGGCGCCTGCCGACGTCGTTCCCCTGGGGAACGCTCGTCGTCAACGTCACCGGGGCGCTCGTCCTCGGGTTCCTCCTGACGCTGATGACGGAGCAGCTCACGACGGCGCCCTGGATCCGCTCGGCGCTCACGATCGGCTTCCTCGGCGCGTACACGACGTACTCGACGCTTTCGTACGAGTCGTACCGGCTGCTAGAGGACGGCGCGGTCGGGCTCGCCGCGGCGAACGTGCTCGGAAGCGCGGCCGCCGGCCTGATCGCGGTCTACCTCGGCGTCGTCGCCGGAAGGGCGCTGTGACCCCATGAGACTCGAGGGCGAAGGCAAGCTGTTGCGGCTCTTCATCGGCGAGTCGGACACCTGGCACGGGAAGCCGCTCTACCAGGCGATCGTCGAGCGCGTCCGCGCGGAGGGCCTCGCCGGCGCGACCGTGATCCGCGGCATCGAGGGCTTCGGAGCCGACTCGCACCTCCACACCTCGAGGATCCTGCGCCTCTCGGAGGACTTGCCCGTCGTGATCGAGATCGTCGACACGCCGGAGCAGATCGACCGCGTCGTGCCGATCCTCGACGAGATGGTCGGCGAGGGCATGCTCACGCTCGAGCGTGTCCAGATCGTCTCGTACCGGTCGAGCGACGAATAGCTCGCGCGAGCCACAATGAGACGGTGGACTCGCTTGCGGGACTGCTACTCGTGGCGTCGCCGGCGCTGCTCGACCCCAACTTCCGGCGTTCCGTCGTTCTCGTGACCGAGCACACGGAGGACGGCGCGGCCGGGCTCGTCCTCAACCGCCCGTCGCCCGTCGAGGTCGCCGGCGCTGTCCCCCAGCTGGAGCCGGTCGCCGGCGACGGCGACCAGGTCTGGGTCGGCGGCCCGGTACAACCCGAGGCCGTGCTCGTCCTCGGAGAGTTCCTCGACCCGGACGACGCCGCTGTGCCGCTCTTCGGCGCGCTCGGCTTCCCCTCGCTGGCGGAGCCCGAGGACATCGTGCCGGCGACGACGCGGCGGCGGGTGTTCGCCGGCTACGCGAGCTGGGGCGTCGGCCAGCTCGAAGCGGAGCTCGCGGAGGAGGACTGGATCCTCGAGCCCGCGCTTCCCGACGACCCGTTCACCGACGAGCCGGACGAGCTGTGGCGCGACGTCCTCCGCCGCAAGGGCGGGATCTACGAGCTCGTCGCGCGGATGCCCGAGGATCCGCGCGTCAACTAGACGAGCCGCTCCGCGACGACGACGTAGGTTCTGATCGCGACGGTCTTGTCGTGCGCAGCCGCGAGCCGGCGGACCTCGCGATCGATCTCCACCTGTTCCTCGGTGGGAGCCGTGATCACGCGGCTCGTCGAAGCGACCCAGGCGGCGAGCTGGTCCGCGCTCATGGGGCGCACCTCGTAGAACGCCCTCTCCTCGAGCGGGCCGAAGCGTCGCGAGTCGTAGTGCTCGCGCCAGCGTGAGCGGCGCGCCGGGTCGCGCGGCCGCAGCAGGTCGTCGACGGCACCGAGCAGCGGATCGTCCTGATTGAGCTGGTTCCACAGCAGTGCGAAGCCGCCGCCGGGACGGAGCACGCGGTGCATCTCCGCCAGCGCGCTCTCGGTCTCGAACCAGTGGAACGCCTGGCCGACCGCGATGCCGTCGACCGAGGCGTCGCCGAGCGGGATCGCCTCCGCCCTCCCGGCGAGCGCCTCGACGCCGGGCAGCTCGTGCTCGAGGACCGCCCGCATCTCGTCCCCGGGCTCGACGGCGACGACGTCCAGGCCGCGTGCGAGGAGCTGCCGCGTCACCTTCCCGGTGCCGGCTGCGAGATCGAGCACGCGCCCGCCCGGCGCGAGGCCGAGGCGGCCGAGCGCCCAGTCCACCGCCTCCTCCACGTATGCGGGCCGGGCCCGCTCGTAGTCGGCGGCGACCCGCTCGAAGCTGAGACGGAACCGGTCGTCAGCCATCGCCGACTCGCGCGAACGTGAACACGTAGGTGAGACGCGGGAACGGGAAGCTCTCGCCGTACCGGGAAGCCAGCTCGTGCACCTTGCGGAGGGATTCCTCCCGCTTCTGCGGCTCGGCCGTGAGGAACATACTCGCCGTCGACAGGTAGCCGACGATGGCGTCCGGGCTCGACTGCTCGACGCTCTCCACGACCGTCCGCCCCAGTTCCCGAAACCAGGGCGCTCCTGGAAGCTCGTCGTCCCGGTACGGCTCGAGCCCCGCGTAGCCGACGAGCTCGCCGAGCTCCCGCTGCAGCGGATCGCGCTCGTCCCACCAGTTCCAGAGCAGGGCGAGACCGCCTCCCGGCGCGATCACCCGGTGCAGCTCGGGTAGCGCCCGTTCGGGGTCGAACCAGTGGAACGCCTGCCCGGCGAAAGCCGCCGCGATGCTCGCGTCCGCGAGCGGGATCGACTCCGCGGGTCCTACGTGCGCCTCGGCCTGGGGCACCGCCATCCGGAGCTGCTCGAGCATGGGGGCTCCCGGCTCCACGGCGACGACGTCGAAGCCGAGCGCGACCAGGCCGCGCGTGAGCTTGCCCGTTCCGGCCCCGACGTCGAGCACTCGCGCGCCCTCGCCGAGCCCGATCTGCTCCGCGGCCCAGCGGAGCGCCTCCTCGGGGTAGTCCGGACGGCGCCGCTCGTACTCCGCGGCCACGGCGTCGAAGCTGCGGGAGCGTGCGGCGCGATCAGACACGGCTGGACGGACAGAGGTCGTTCACGACGCAATCTTCGCAGCGCGGCCGCCGTGCGTCGCACACCCTGCGGCCATGCCAGATCAGGAGGTGCGGGAACCGGCCCCAGTCGGCGCGCGGGACGAGCCGGACGAGATCGCGCTCGATCTTCACCGGGTCCTCCTGCCGCGTCAGCCCGAGGCGCTGCGAGAGCCGCCGCACGTGCGTGTCGACGACGACTCCCTGCGGCTCCCCGAGCTCGGCTGCGACGACGTTCGCCGTCTTCCGCGCGACACCGGGCAGCCGGATCAGCTCCTCGAGCCGCCGCGGTACCTCGCCGTCGAAGTCCTCGAGCAGCATTCGCATCGTTCCGCGCAGCGCCTTCGTCTTCTGCCGGTAGAAGCCGGTCGCGAAGATGTCGCGCTCGAGCTCTCCCTGTGGCACGGCGAGGTAGTCCTCGGGCCGGCGGTACTTCTCGAACAGCGCCTGCGTGACCCGGTTCACGTTCACGTCCGTCGTCTGCGCCGAGAGCATCACCGAGACGAGCAGCTCGAGCGGGCTCCGGAAGCGGAGCGCGATCGCCGCGTCGGCGTGATCCGCCGCGAGCCGCTCGATGATCGGCCCGATGCGCTGCTTCTTCGGCCCGACGTGTCTGCGGGCCTCTTTCAGGTAGCTACGAGGCAACGGCCTCGGGCAGGTGCGAGCGCAGGCGCAGGCCGGCGCAGACGAGGTCGAGCGCCGGGCAGCCGGCACAGGCGAACTCGCTCGGGGTCGGCAGGAACTCGCCCGCCTGGATGCGGGCGATCGCGCCCGACAGCTCCGCTTCGAGCTCGGGGACGTCGGCACTCGAGAACACGGCTTCCACCGGCGCTTCGGGCCGCTCGAGGAAGTGGTAGACGACCTCCACCTCCTCGGCGCCGGCGCGGAAGCAGGCGAGCGCGTAGACGAGCCGTTGCAGACGGTAGTCCTGCTCGACGATCTCCTCCGGCGAGGCGTCCCCGAGGGCGTTCGTCTTGTAGTCCACGACGAGCGCGCGACCGTCGCGCAGATGGAGCACGTCCAGATAACCGTGCAGAAGGACCCCGTCGTGCTCGAATGTGAAGTGGCGCTCCTTCTCGACACCCGGCAAGGCCGCGACCCGTCGCGCGAGGTCGGATTCGCAGTACGCGGCGACGAAGCCGCGAACGAGCTCGTCCTCGAGCTCCGGCACGGCCGGCGAGGCGAGGTCGATCTCCTCGAGCAGCGCGTGCACGGCGCTGCCGATCTCCGTCCCGGACCGCCCTTCTGTTCCGTCACCCTCGACGGGCCGCTCGCTCATTCCCAGCCCGTAGCGGGCGTAGTACTTGTAGGCGCACTGCTCGAAGAGCGAAAGCGCCGTGAACGAGAGCTTGCGCACGCGGTGGAGGGGCGGCTCCGGGAGCGCGACGAGCGGCGGGAGCTCCGGCGCCGCCGGCGGAGCAGCGATCTCCTCGAGCGCAGTGAAGAGCGCGAGCTGGCCCTCCTCCGCCTCGGCCTCGTGCTCGGGCTCCGCGCCGGCGGGTTCGGGCCGGTAACGGTCGAGGCGCACGAGGAGCCGTGCATCCCCCCGGACGAGCTCGATCGGCGCTTCACCCGCCTCCGCCAGCTCGTCGTCGGCGTCGAGACGGTCGAGCACCCACGAGATCGGCGTCGGCACCTCGCGCTCCGAGCCGAGATCGACGGAGCCGGAGACGATCAGGCGCTCCTTCGCGCGTGTCATCGCGACGTAGTAGAGACGCAGGCGCTCGGCACGCTCGGCTTCCTGCCTGGCCTCCTTCACCGCCTCGTAGTCGAAGGCTCCGCGCCGCTTCGCGGTCACCGGATCGGCGACCCGGAAGCCGAAGCGGCCGTCCGGCAGCGCGAGGATCTCGTCCGGCGAAGGCGGCACGCGGTCGCGTCCGGCGTCGGCGACGATCACCACCTTGAACTCGAGCCCCTTCGCGGCGTGGATCGTGAGGAGGCGCACCGCGTCGGCGCCCTCCTCCTCCGCGACCGCCTCGAGCTCACGCGCGCCGACCGCCTCCTGCTCGGCGACGAAACGCACGAAGCCCTCGACGTCCGGCCCGCGCAGCTCCTCGTACGACCGCGCGAGCCGCGCGAGCTTCCGCAGGTTCGCGTAGCGGCGGCGGCCGTCCCACTGCGCGAGCACGGCGAGGTCGTAGTCGTGCTCGGCGACGATCTGTTCGCACAGCCGCTCGAGGGAGAGCCGCGGCAGCGTCTGAACGAGACGGTCGTAGCGCTGGCGGAAGGCGCGCATGAGCCGCTCGTCGCGCTCGCCGAGCCCCGGCGGCAGCGCGTGCTCGAGGCCGGTGAAGAGCGGGCGCCTCGACGCGACCCGGCGCAGCAGCGCCAGCGCGTCGTTCGAGACCCCGACGAACGGCGACGCGAGCACCGACAGGAGCGCCGAGTCGTCGTAGCGGTTGTGGAGCAGACGGAGATACCCGAGGAGGTCGACGACCTGCTGCTGGCCGAAGTAGCCCTTGCCGGTCGCCCGGTAGGTCGGCAGCCCGGCGCGGCGCAGCTCGTCCTCGTACCACTCGGCGTCGGTGCCGGCCGCGAACAGGAGGACGATCTCCCCCGGCGTCGCCGCCCCGGCGTCCACGAGCTCGCGTACGCGCCGAGCCACAGCGCGGGCCTCCCCGCGCCGCCAGTGGAGCCCGCTGTCCTTGTAGCTCTCCTTGTCGGCGACGATCAGCTCGACCGGATGCCCGAACACCGGATCCGGGAACTCGGCCGCGGCGGCGAGCTCCTGAAACTCGCCCCCGAAGTGCGCCCCGAAGAGCTCGTTGACGGCCGCGAGCACCTCGGGCCGCGAGCGGTAGTTGAGCGTGAGCGAGAGCGACCGCTCGACGGCCTCGCGCCGCTCGCGGAACACCTGGACGTCGGCGTGACGAAAGCCGTAGATCGACTGAAACTCGTCACCGACGAAGAAGAGCTCGGTGTCCGGAGTCCGCAGCAGGTCGACGATCTCCGTCTGCAGGCGGTTCGTGTCCTGGAACTCGTCCACGAGGATCGAGCGGAAGCGCGACTGCTCCCGCTCGCGGAGCTCCGGCTGCGCACGGAGCAGGTCGCGCGCGTCGAGCTGGAGATCCTCGAAGTCGAGCGCCGACTCGCGTGCCTTCGCCTCCGCGTAGCGCTGGGCGAAGAGCGTCAGAAGCTCCTGCAGGAGCGCACGGTCGCGGGCAGCGGCCTCGTCGAGCGCCGCCTGCTCGACCGCCGCGAGCGCCTCGCAGTACGCAGCCGCCCGGTCCCCGCGCGCCTTGAACCCCGTCAGGTTCATGAGCCGGTCGGGACGGCGGTCTCGCGAGAGGAGCTCGAGCAGCTCGCCCGCCGTCCGCTGCTGGCCCTCGCTCGCCTCGGGGTCGGACGCGAGTGAGGTGGCGGCGGCCGCGAGCTCCTCGATCCGCTCGCCGAGCTCCGGCCGTGCCGCGACAGCGAGGTCGAGCTCGCGCCCCGCCGCGCGCAGCGTCTCGTACACGCTCGTGAGCATCCGCCGAAGCCGGTCGCTGCCGTACGTCGCGAGCAGCTCGAGCCGCTGCGGGTCGTCACCGCCGCAGAACTCCGCCAGCGCATCGCGGAACGCCTCTGACCGGAGCACGGCGGCCTGCGCCTCGTCGAGCTCCCGGAAACGCGGGTCGAGGCCGGCCGCGAGCGGGTACGCCCGGAGGAGCCTCGCGCAGAAGCCGTGGATCGTGGAGATCCAGGCGCCGTCGAGCTCGCGCGCGAGGTCGTGCCGCCCCCGCTCGGCGAGCGCCGCGCGGATGCGCGTGCGGAGCTCACCTGCCGCCCGGCGCGTGTACGTGATCACGAGGATCGAGTCGACGTCGAGCCCGCGGTCGCAGACGGCGCGAACGACGCGCTCGACGAGCACGGCTGTCTTGCCGGTGCCGGCGCCCGCCGAGACGAAGACCTCGCCTCCCGCCTCGACGGCGGCGAGCTGCTGCTCGTTGAGCTCGGCGCTCACGTTCTCTCCACGCGGCAGATCGACCAGAGGTCGCACCACGCGGGGCACTCGCCGCCGAGCGGGTCGTGGTGGACATCGCCGGTCCGCATCCGTTGTGCGAGTGAGCCCGCCGTCGCGCGCGCCGACTCGACGACGCTCCAGAACGCCTCCTCCTCGAGGTAGTCGTACGAGACGTAGCCCGGCAGCGTCTCCGCCTCCGAGCCGCGGACGAGGCCCCGCGGCTTCCGCGCTCCCGCGAGCGGCCGGTACAGCCCGCCGAGCGGCTCGAGCCCGACCAGGTCGCGCAGGACGAGCATGTAGAGCGGGATCTGGAGCCGCAGCTCGCTCTCGATCTGCCGGGCCGAATGCGCGGTCTTGCCGGACTTGTAGTCCTGCACGACGCCGCGTGCGCCGAACGGATCGACGTCGATCCGGTCGATCTTGCCGGAGAGTGTGAGCCCCGGCGCCAGCTCGAGCCCGCGCTGCAGCTCCGGCGCCGCGCGGTCACTCCCGAACGAGACCTCGAAGCGGCGCGGCACGAGCGGCAGCTGCGACTCGCACTCCTCCTCGACGAACGCGGCGAGGTCCCGCCACAGCGTCTGGTCGAGCTCGCGCTCCTGCATCTCGGTCAGGTCCATCCGCACTCCGGCCAGAGCCTCGTCGAGACAGCGACGCATGAGCCCGGACGCCGCTTCGACGTGCTGCGGCTCGAGCTTCTCGACTCCGAGCTCGGCCGGGATTCGGGAGAAGAAGCGGTACAGCGCGTTGTGCGCGACGCTGCCGCGCTGCTTCGCGTCGGGCTCCGCGTCGATCGTCTTCGGATCGAGGAATCGCTCCACGAACCAGGCGGACGAGCAGTCGGCGAAGCGTTCGAGCTCCGTCACCGCGAACGTGGTACGCGACCCGAGCTGCTCGAGCACGAGTGGATGCGTGAGCTGCGTCGGCCGGTGGAACGCGGTACGGGCTCGCTCGAGCCTCCGCTCCCAGCCGTTCGCGTGCGCGAGCGCGTCCGCGGCGGAGGCATCTCGCGCCGAGAGCTCGGCGAGCGCCCGCAGCCGCTCCCGCTCCGTCGGCGCCTCGTCGAGCGGCCATGTCAGCGCAGACAGCGGACGGCGCCGCGTCCAGCGCCGCACGTCCTCGCGCTCGAACACGGCTTGCGCCTCGTGCCAGAACGGGCTTGCCTCGCGCGGGCTGCCGTCGTCGTCCGCCGCCTCCCGTACGAGATACAGTCGCTGCGAGGCGCGCGTGCAGGCGGTGTAGAAGAGGTAGCGGTCGGTAGCAACTGGATCGGGTCGCGCGAGCCTCGCCCCGCTCTCGTCGAGCGCACGCCGCGCCTCGTCGTCGAGGAACGGCGAGCCGCCGCCGCGACGCGGCAGGGTGCCCTCCTCGAGCCCGAGGACGAAGACAGCGTCGAAGCGGCGCGTCCTGGCGCGCAGCAGATTGACGACGGCAACGCGGCCCGCGTCGTCGCCCGCGCGCGGAGGAAGTGCCCCCCGCTCGACGGCTGCGAGAACGTCCTCCCGGCTCAGCTCGCCGCTCAGCGCGCGCCAGCGCTCGAGCTCGGCGAGCAGCCTGCTCAACGCCTCGTACGCCCGGAGATCGAGGCGGCTCGAGGCGTCCGCCGGCGGTCGCTCGACGCCGTAGGCGTTCCGCAGCATCCGCGCCGCGAGCTCACCCACGGCCACGACCGGGTCGCTCGCCTCGCGCAGCTCCGCGAGCGCCGGGAGCGGCGTGCCGCGCAAACGCTCCGCCTCGTCGACGACGCGTTCCGGTGCCTGCACCGCCCTGCCGCGCAGCCGTCCCTCCACGAAGTCGACCGACCGCCGCTCGAGCCCCGAGAACGGGGAGCGCAGGAAGGAGAACAGGTCGTTGCGCGTCCCTCCTCCCCACGCGAAGCGCATGAGCGCCGCAAGCGCGTGCGCCAACGGAGTCTGCGTGAGCCGAAGCTCGCCGTCGACCGCGTACGGGATCGCGAACGACCCGAGCACCGTCTCGAGGGCGCCGCGAATCCGCTCGTAGCCCGGCACGACGATCCCGATCCGCTCCGGCGGCATCCCTCCCCGGGCCAGCGCGAGCACCTCTTCGGCCACGAGCTCGAGCGTCCCCCGGCTTCCTGCTCCCTCGAAGAAGCGGATCACGCCGTCGATCGGCGGCGGATCGCCGCGCTCGTCGGCGAACAGCGCACGTTCGAGATGCGCAATCGCCGGCGGCGCCACCGCCGCGTATCGCGGCGGGAGCTCCTCGACCGCCTCTGCCGCGAGAGCGGCGAGGTCTTCGGCGGTGCGGCGAAGCGCAGCGAAGGTGGGCCGGCCGGGCTCGTACGGGAGAGAGACCGTGACCGCGGTGCGGGCGGCGAGCGCCTCGAGCAGCGCCCATTCCGCGCCGGTGAGATCCTCGAAGCCGTACGCAAAGACCGGCTCGCCGTGCCACGCGTCCAGATCGGTTCGGAGGCGTTCGACGGCGCGGCGGCGGAGCAGACCGCGGTCCCAGCGGCCCAGCCGGTCGAGCTCCTCGCGATAGGCGGCGTAGAGCGCACCGAGCTCGCCTTCGATCGCCTCGGGAGTGAGGAGTCCGGACTCGAGCTCGTCCAGCACCTGCTGGAGCGAGTCCGCAAAGCCCGCATGGGCGGCGGAACCCGCGAGGCCGCGGAGGCTCGCGCCGGCCACGACACTCCGGACGAGCAGTGCCTGCTCGGCCCGCCCGAGCTGCTGCCATGCCTCGGTGGTTCCACGCACGAGGCCGGAGAACACGTCGTCGAACGTCCCGATGGAGCCCGCGAGCAGCGCCGGCCGCTTCGCCAGCAGCTCGAGCTGCACCCGGTCGACGTCCGCCCGGTTCGGCACGATGAGCAGCGGCTCGGGCCCACCGGACTCGAGCGCATCGAGATAGCGGCCGAGCAGAAGCTCGACCTTGCCCGCGTTCGCAGGCCCCGCAATGAGCCGGAGCGGCACCCACTTACGCTAGCGCGTTGCTCGGCGGGCGAAGAGCTTCCTCCGGGGCGAAGAGCTGCGCTCTTCGCCCCGGGGTCTGTCGAACTGCGCGAACGGGAGACGCGGTCTCCCGTTCGCTTCGTGCTGAGGGCACACGGGAGTGAGCGCGATTCGCGCTGGTTGTTCCGTCGCGGGCGAGCAGGCTTTGCGTGCTCGCCCGCTATTCCGCGGCGGCGTAACGCGGCGTTACGCCGCCGCCTGATCGGCGCGAGGGTTCGAAACGTTGGAACCCCGCTCAGACGAAGGGCCGGAGGCTAAGACATCCGCGAAGCGGTGACTTAGCCGCAGGCCGCACCCGCGCTCGCGCCGGCCTCCGCCGCGCGCGAGCGCACAAACGCAACCCGTCGACCCCACGGATCCAAAACAAGAAAGGCACGAAGCGGGCCCGAGATCGCAATCTCGGGCCCGCGAAGTTCCGTCTCGCTAGGCCGAAGTCGCAGACTTCGGCCTACGGCCGCGTCTCGCGGCTGCGCGGCCGGGCATCTTGCCGGCACAGGTGTCGCAGAGGTCGGCCTGCTTCGCTCCGCGGCGCGCGTCCGTGTACGTGACCCGCATCACTGCGCCTCTTCCTTCGTCCACTTCCTTGCTGCAACTGTCGCATACGAGCACTGTTTTGCGAGCCACGATTTCCTCCTCGATATCCGAAACGACGTGTGCAGCCTACAAGAATCTACGCGGCCTTTCGTGCCTCACGAATACGCCACGAGCGAAGCAGGCTGAGCATTGCTTGCTCCTCGGGTGAAAGGGATGGATCGCGAGCCCCGACCACGCGTAAATGGCGGGGTCTGAAATCATCGATCGTTCTGCCTTCGAAGTACTGCTCGACAACCGCCGGAGACACGTACGAGCTGCGCGTCACCGCCGGCGTATTTCCGAGCTGCTTCGCGACACGCCGCATCACCGCCGTGACCGAGCGCTTCTGCTCGACTTCGGAATCCGGAAATCCGTGGCGATCCGCGTGCTCCGCGAACTGGATCGCCGCGAGAAGCGTCCCGCCCCACGTGCGAAAGTCCTTGGCGCTGAACTCGTCGCCGAGATAGATCTTCACGTAGTCGTTGAGGCGCTTGTTCGTGAGGTTGTAGACGCTCCCCTCCCATTCGTACTTGAACACGCGCGGGCCCTTGATCTCGAGCAGGCTGCGCAGTGCGGCAGCCAGGTCGGCGTCGACGAGCTCGGTACGCACGCGGATCCCGTGCTTCGCGGGGAACGAGAGCCGAATGCGGCGGCCGCGGAGGGTCACGTGGCGACGCAGAAGCGTGGTCACTCCAAACGTCCCATCCCTGACGTACCGCTCCGATCCGACGCGGAACCAGCCCAGCTCGATCACGCGCAGAGCGATCGCCGAGACACGCTCCCGGTCGAATTCCTCCTGGTCGAAATGGAGAGCCATCGCTTCTCGGAGCGCCGGCAGCGCGTCGCCGAATCGGATCAGCTTGTCGTACTTCGCCTGCTCCTGCTGGGCCCGGTGCTCGGCGCTGTACAGATACTGCTTTCTCCCTGCCGCGTCGTACCCGGTCGCCTGGAGCTTCGCCGTCGCACGCGGGGAGATGCAGACGTTCTTCCACGCGGGCGGGATCGCGAGCGCTTCGATGCGGACGAGCTTCCGCTCGTCGGTGATCCGCTTGCCGCCGCTGTCGTAGTAGCGGAACGCTCCTTTCCGGCCTTTCCGGCTCCAGCCCATGTCGTCCCGTTGTGGTCGGAGGAGCGGACCGGCAAACGCGGATACCATCGGCGGTCATGCGAGACGAGCAGACGATCGTCGTCCTAGAGGGTGACGAAACGGGACAGGAGTTGCTGGAGGAGAGCCTCAGGGTTCTCGAGCCGAACGTGATCGGGGTCGAGCTCGAGTTTCCTCGCTTCGACCTCTCCCTCGACCGGCGGCGCTCGACCGACAACGGCGTCGTGCACGAGGCGGCGTCCGCGATTCGCGAGAACGGTCTCGGGTTGAAGGCCGCCACGGTCACACCGGAGGGCCGCGGCGACGTCGGATCGCCGAATCGGATCCTGCGCGAGGAGATCGGCGGGAAGGTGATCGTCCGCACCGGGCGGCGCATTCCCGGCGTCGCGCCGCTCGGCGGCGTGCACGCGCCGATCTCGATCGTCCGCATGGCGGTCGGCGACGCATACGGCGCGAAGGAATGGCGCGAGGGTGAGGGCGACGACGAGGTCGCCTTCCGCACGGAGCGGATCGAGCGCCGCATCTGCCACGCGGTGGCCGAGTTCGCGTTCCGCCAGGCGGCGCGCACCGGCGCCAAGGTCTTCGGCGGGCCGAAGTACACCGTCAGCCCGACGTACGAGGGAATGCTCAAGGAGGAGATGGACGCCGCCGCCGAGCGCCACCCCGACGTGCCCTACGAGCCGCAACTCATCGACGCGACCTTCGCGCTGCTCCTCTCGTCGGCCGGCGACCCGCTCGTGATTCCGGCGCTCAACCGCGACGGCGACATCCTGTCCGACCTCGTCTTGCCGCTGTTCGGCTCGATCGCCGGGTCGGAATCCCTGCTGGTCGCGTTCGAGTCGGACTTCGAGCCCGCCGCGATCATGGCCGAGGCCGCCCACGGCACCGCCCCGTCCCTGCAGGGGAAGAACGTCGCGAACCCGATGGCGATGATCCTTGCGGGCGCCGCGCTCCTCTCCCACGCGGGCGACGAAGCGCAGGCCGCCGGCCGCGCGATCCGGGAAGCGTGCCTCGAAGCGGTGGCGCAGGGCTCGCGCACCGCAGACCTCGGCGGCCACCTCGGCACGACCGAATTCACCGACGACGTCATCACCCGCGTCCGCGCGAAGCTCGAAGTCTGGGCAGCTCTTTAATGCCGGGCGAAGAGCTGCGCTCTTCGCCCGGGTCTTGATCGAACTGCGCCGACGGGAGACGCGGTCTCCCGTCGGCTTCGTGCTGAGAACACATTGGGCTGAGTGTGGTTCGGGTCGTTGGTTCTGTCGCAGACGAGCAGGCTTTGCGTGCTCGCCCGCTACTCCGCGGCGGCGTAACGCGGCGTTACGCCGCCGCCTGGACGGCGCGAGGGTTTGAAACGTTGCGAACCCCGCTCAGACCAAGGGCCGGAGGCTAAGACATCCGCGAAGCGGTGACTTAGCCGCAGGCCGGACCGCGCTCGTGCCGGCCTCTGCCGCGCGCGAGCGCACAAAACCAACCCCTCGCCCAAGCGACACCCAAAAAGGGAACAGCACGAAGCGGGCCGGAAACCGCGCTTTCCGGCCCGCGCAGTTCCGTTTCACAGCGAGCGAAGCGCCAGCTTCGCGAGCTAAGAAGCGGCAGCGCGTTGCCAGGTGTCCCAGCCGTCGGCCCAGGCTTCGACGAAGAGCTCTGCTGCAACTGGGTCGAACTGCGTTCCGGCGCCGTCGGACACCTCTGCGAGTGCGTGGTCGTGAGTCAGGGCGCGGCGGTACGGCCGCGGCGAGATCATCGCGTCGAAGGCGTCGGCGATGGCGAGGATTCGCGCCTCCATCGGGATCCCGCGTCCGCTCAGCCCGGCCGGATAGCCGCCGCCGTCCCACCGCTCGTGGTGGAACAGGACGTACGGAAGCGCATCGTGGAACCTGCGCAGCGGAACGACGAGCTCGGCGCCTGCGGTCGGGTGGCTCCGGATCTCCGCGACCTCCTCGAGCGTGAGCGGGCCGGCCTTGCCGAGCAGCTGCGGCCGCACATTGACCTTGCCGACGTCGTGGAGCGGCGCCGCGAAGCGAAGCGCGCGGATCCGTTCGCGATCCCACCCGAACGCCAGGGCGACCGGCTCGGCGAGCGCGGCGACGCGTGCGCCGTGACCGAGGGTCTGGTCGCGCTGCTCGAGGGCGCGTGCGATCGAGGCGAGCATGCCCGGACGGATTCCGCGCGCGACGCCCGACTCCTACCTCTTCCAGATGCCCCCGATCGGCGTTCCGAAGCGGGAGAGCCCGAGGCGCGGCAGCCCCCACGCGTCCTCGATCGTGCGCAGGAGGCCGTAGTGGTTCGTCGCCCGCGTGAATCTGGAACCGCGTCGGACCGTCGGCCCGGCCGCGATCGCCTCGATCCGGCCGCCGCCGCCCGTGTCGCTCGTCCCCTCGTCGAAGACGACGAAGACGACACCGCCGCGCAGCCCGGGCGAGTGCACCAGCGGCACGACGTACGTTGCGAGCCAGGCGTCGCCGGTGGCGACGGAGCAGTCGTGCATGTCGTTGCAGAGGTTCGGGATCACGAGGGAGAAGTCGGGCAGCCGGCGCCGCGCGAGATCCCGGCCGAGATCGGTCAGCGGAACCACGCGGTCGCGGCGGGCACGCGACCCGGTGACGTCCCGGAAGTAGAGGAACGGGTCGTGCTTCTTCGCATAGCGGCCCGCCGAAGCCCCGGTGAAGCCGGCATACGGGAGATCCTCCGCGTACGTCTTCCACGTCTTGCCCGCCGCCGCGAGGGTGTCGGCGAGGCTGCGGGCGTCGACGATGCAGTCGGTGCAGTCGCTCGAGATCCCCTGCGTCGAGCCGGAGACGAGCGCGAGGTAGTTCGGCAGGCTGGGATGCTCGACCGCGTCGTACCGGGTCAGCGTCGCGTAACGGCGCGCCAGCGCGTTGAACGCCGGGGCGGCGGGATTCCCCGCGATCGAGGTCGCCTCCCGGTTCTCGAACACGACCACGACGACGTGCGTGAAGTCCGGTACCGGCACCGAGGCCGGAGCGACCGCGGGAACGGTCGCGCCCGCCGAGCCGCGCCCGCCGCACGCCGCGGCGCTCAGGACGAGGGCGACCGCGAGCGCGAGCCGCTGCGCTACAGCCGCTTTTCGAGCCACTTCTTGCCGCTATGCGTGACGAAGAACCCGATCACGAGAGCGAGCACGATCCCGCCCGCCGCATAGATCCCGTACCGCTGGATCGCGTCGGCGGCCGCATTGCCTGCGTAGTACGCGACGAGGCCGACCGCAGTCGCCCAGCAGATCCCTCCGGTCGCGTTCCAGAACAGGAACTTCCACCATGGCATCCGCCCGATGCCTGCGATCCACGCCGCCGTGTACCGCAGCACGGTGACGAAGCGGCCGAAGAAGACCGTCTTGCCGCCGTGCCGCTCCATCAGTCGCTCGGCGCCGGGCAGGACGCGATGGGACCAGCGGCGCACCGGCCCCCAGCGCCCGAACAGCCGCCGCCCGCCGACCCGCCCGATCAGCCAGTAGCCGAGGTTGTCGCCGATGATCGCGCCCGCGGCGGCGACCACGATCACCCAGGCGATCGAGTAGTGCCCCTGCGAGGCGAGCACGCCGAAGGCGATGAGCGCCGTCTCGCCCGGCAGCGGGATGCCGAACGACTCCAGCAGGACGACTGCGAAGAGGAGCGGCAGACCATGGCTCGTGAAGAAGTGCGTCAAGCTGCGTAGGCTATTCGCGGATGAGGGTCGGGATCCCGCGCGAGACGACGGAGGGCGAGCGCCGGGTCGCGCTCGTTCCCGAGACCGTCGGCAAGCTCGCGGCAGCGGGATTCGAGCTCGTCGTGGAGGCCGGAGCCGGCGTTGCAGCGTCGTTCCCCGACGACGCATACACCGAGGCGGGCGCGGCGATGGGCGATCCGTGGGAGGCGGACGGCATCGCCAAGGTGCGGAAGCCCTCGGCGGCGGAGCTCGAGCGGCTCCGCTCGGGCCGGCTGCTGATCGGCTTTCTCGAGCCTCTCTCCGACCCGGCCGGCGTCGAGGCTCTCGCGGCGCGCGGCGTGACGGCGTTCGCACTCGAGTCGGTCCCGCGCATCACGCGCGCGCAGCCGATGGACGCGCTCTCGTCGCAGGCGACCGTGGGCGGCTACAAGGCGGCCCTCCTCGCCGCCGAGCATCTCCCCCGCTTCTTCCCGATGCTCATGACGGCCGCCGGGACGGTCCCTCCCGCGAAGGTGCTCGTGATCGGCGCGGGCGTGGCGGGTCTCCAGGCGATCGCGACGGCGCGCCGGCTCGGAGCGGTGACGACCGGCTTCGACGTCCGGCCCGTCGTGCGGGAGCAGATCGAGAGCCTGGGCGCGAACTGGCTCGACCTCGGCGTGACCGGCGCGGAGGCCGAGGGCGGCTACGCGCGCGAGCTCACGCCGGAGGAGATGCAGGCGCAGCAAGTCGCGCTCGAGGGACGGATCGCGGACTTCGACGCGGTGATCACGACCGCGGCGGTCCCCGGGCGGCCCGCCCCGAAGATCATCCCGGCCTCGGCCGTCGAGGCGATGCGTCCCGGCTCCGTGATCGTCGACCTCGCCGCCGAGACCGGTGGCAACTGCGAGCTGACGCAGCCCGGAGAGGTCGTCGAGCGCGCCGGCGTCACGCTCGTCGGGCCGACGAACCTCGCGAGCACGATGCCCTATCACGCGTCCACGCTGTACTCGCGCAACGTCCAGGCGCTCCTCCTCCACCTCGCGCCGGAGGGCGCGCTCGCGCTCGACTGGAGCGACGAGATCACGAGCGGCGCCTGCGTCGCCGGCAAGCAGGAGGTGAACGCATGAGCCACAGCATGCTGCTCGTCTTCGAGGTGACGATCCTCGTGCTCGCGATCTTCCTCGGCTTCGAGGTGATCTCGAAGGTGCCGACACTCCTCCATACGCCGCTCATGTCGGGGACGAACGCGATCCACGGCATCGTCGTGGCGGGGGCGATGATCGTGCTCGCGTCGGGGCACAAGGGGCCGTTCGTCTGGGTGATCGGCTTCCTCGCGGTCGTCCTCGGCTCCGCGAACGTCGTCGGCGGCTTCGTCGTCACCGACCGGATGCTCCAGATGTTCAGGAAGCGCGAGCCGGCGAAGCCCGGCGCCGCGACCGAGGACGGCAAGGGCGACTCGTGAGCGCCAAGGTCGCCGACCTCCTCTACCTGATCCCGATCGTCACGTTCATCCTCGCGCTGCGCTTCCTCTCCAACCCGGCGCACGCGCGCAAGGGCAACCAGATCGGCGCCGCCGGGATGCTCGTCGCGATCGCCGTCACGTGGATCCGGGCGGGCGCCGGCAGCTGGTGGGCGCTCGTCATCGCGATGGTCATCGGCGGCGGCTTCGGTGCGGTCGCGGCGCGGAAGGTGCGGATGACGGCGATGCCGCAGATGGTCGCGCTCTTCAACGGCGTCGGCGGCGGCGCGGCCGCGCTCATTGCGCTCGCCGAGTTGCATCGCGTCCTTCCCGAGTCCGGACGGCCCCACATCGACGTGCTCGTGGCGATCGCGCTCTCGGGCCTCATCGGCGCGATCTCGTTCGCGGGCTCGATGATCGCGTTCGCGAAGCTGCAGGAGCTGATCGGCGGCCGGCCGATCACGTACCCGGGCCAGAACGTCGGCAACATCGTCCTGCTCGTCGCGCTCGTCGTCTTCGCGATCACGCTCTCGGCGGGCCTGCAGGATCAGTGGCTGCTCTGGGTCGTCGTGATCGGCGGTGCGGCCTTCGGCATCCTGTTCGTGCTCCCGATCGGCGGCGCGGACATGCCCGTCGTGATCTCGCTCCTCAACGCGTTCACCGGTCTCGCCGTCGCGATCGGCGGCTTCGAGCTCGAGAACAACGTCCTCATCGTGGCCGGGATGCTCGTCGGCGCATCCGGCACCCTGCTCACGATGCTGATGGGGAAGGCGATGAACCGGTCGATCGGCAACCTCCTCTTCGGCGCATTCGGGAAGGTCACGGCCGAGGCCGCGGCGGTCGCCTCCGGCGACGGCGGGACGGTGAGGAGCGCCAGCGCAGAGGACGTCGCCGTGATGCTCGCGTACGCGCAAAAAGTCGTGTTCGTCCCGGGCTACGGCCTTGCCGTCGCGCAGGCGCAGCACGACGTCCGCCAGCTCGCCGACCTGCTCGAGAGCAAGGGCGTCGAGGTCTCGTACGCCATCCACCCGGTCGCGGGACGCATGCCGGGCCACATGAACGTCCTCCTCGCCGAGGCGAACGTCCCGTACCCGCAGCTCAAGGAGATGGACGAGGCGAACCCGGAGTTCACGCGCACCGACGTCGCGGTCGTCGTCGGTGCGAACGACGTCGTCAATCCCGACGCACGCGCGAACCAGGGCAGCCCGATCTACGGCATGCCGATCCTCAACGTCGACGACGCGCAGGCGGTGGTCGTCCTCAAGCGCTCGATGAACCCAGGCTTCGCCGGCATCGAGAACCCTCTCTTCTACAACCCGAAGACGGTGATGCTGTTCGGCGACGCGAAGGAGTCGATCACCAAGCTCGTCGCCGACGTCAAGAACGTCTGATGGCGGTCACGGGCGCTCACGTCCTGCTCTTCTCACCCGAGGCCGAGGCGTTGCGGGCCACGTTGCGGGACGCGATCGGCTGGGACTTCTCGATCCACACGACGGCTGGCTGATCTTCGCGCTGCCGCCGACCGAGCTCGGCGTTCACCGAAGCACGCGCTCGCGATCGACGTCTAGTCGGAGAAGCGCGCCGGATCGAGGAGCTCGAGGTGCGGGGCGTCGCGGCCGAGCATCGCGTCCGCCACGAGTTCCCCGCAGGCGAACCCGAGGACGTTGCCGTGTCCGGAGTAGCCGCCGGCGACCCAGACGCGCCCGTCCCGGCCCGGCACCGCCCCGACGAGCGGCAGCATGTCCTGCGTCAGCCCGAAGATGCCGGCCCAGCGGTGCGTCACCGCCACCTCCCGGCCCGCGAGCTCGTGGAGGAACGACTCGAGCGACGACTGGATCGCCGGCGTCGTCTCCTCGACGTCCGTGAGCTCGTCGAGGATCGACACGTCGCGGAAGCCGCCGAGCAGGATCCGGCCGTCGGGCAGCTGCTGCCAGTAGTCGAAGCCCTGGCGCGCGTAGTGCGGGCGGTCGTAGAGAACGCTGTCGAGCGGCTCGCTCGCGATCACCTGGCCTCGCGTCGGCCAGACCAGGTCCGTGAGCTCCCGGACGAGGCCGTGCCCGTAGCCGTCGGTCGCGACGAGCACGCGGTCGGCCTCGAGCGCCTCGAGGTCCTCCACCCGGTCGTTCTCGCGAATCTCGGCTCCGGCTGCGGTGGCGCGCGTAGCGAGCCGGCGGACGAAGCGGGCCGGCTGGATCGAGCCGTCCCGCGGATGGAAGATCGCCCCGTGGAAGCGGCCGGCCGCTCCTCCCGGAACGTCGTCCAGCCACTCCGCGTTGTGACCGTCCTCGCGAAGGGCCTCGTACTCGAGCAGGATGCCCTCCCGCTCCTCTTCGTCGCCGGCGAGGCGATAGCTCCCGGGACGCTGCAGCGCATCGCCGGCGAGCTCGGCGATCCGGTCGAGCGCCTTCTCGGTCCAGCGCCAGTACGCGGCGGCCCTCTCGGCACCGTACGTCTCGCGCGCGACGTCGTAGCGCGCAGCGCCGCCGCGCAGGGCGAAGCCGCCGTTGCGTCCGCTCGCGCCGGAGGCGACCGAGCGCGCGTCGTGCACGCGGACGCGAAGACCGGCCTCGGCGAGACGGAGCGCGGCCGCGCAACCCGTGACGCCCGCGCCGACGATCGCGACGTCGACGCGCCCGTCGAGCTTCCCGTTGGTCCGGGCCGGGGTCGGATCCTCGAGCCAGTACGGGACGTCCATGCGCGGCCGAGGCTACCGGAGGCTGCGATAGATCCCCTCCCGAACCGCGACCTGCCCTTCGATCTCGAGCTCGACGAGCGTGCGCGCTATCTCGTCGGCGCCGAGGCCGGTCCGGCGGACGAGCTCGTCGGCGCTCGCGGGCAGGAGCTCGAGGAGCGGTGAAGACTCGCCCGGCGCCTCCTCCTGCTCGATGCCGAACGAGGCGAGCACGTCCGCGGCGGCGGTCAGCGGCGCGGCGCCGAGCTTGAGCAACGCGTTCGTCCCGGCGGAGAGCGAGCTCGTGATCTCGCCGGGCACGGCGAAGACCTCCCGCCCTTCTTCGAGCGCGAGATCCGCGGTGATCAGCGCGCCGCTGCGCTCGCGCGCCTCGACGACGACTGTTGCCGGGCACAGGCCGGCGACGATGCGGTTGCGCGCCGGGAATCGCCACGGAGCCGGCTCGACCCCGGGTGCGTACTCCGAGACGACGAGCCCGGCCTCGGCGACGCGGCGCGCGAGCTCGGCGTGTGCGGCCGGGTAGTCGCGGTCGACGCCGCACCCGAGAACCGCGACCGTCGTCCCCGCCGCCTCGAGCGCTCCGCGGTGTGCCTCCGCGTCGATGCCGCGCGCGAGCCCGCTCACGACGACGAGTCCCGCTGCGGCCAGATCCCGGCCCAGGCTACGGGCGACGGACGCGCCGTAGCCCGAGCACGCGCGCGCTCCCACGATCGCGACGGCCGGCCGCGACAGCAACTCCGGCGCGGCCGCGCCGCGGAGAAAGAGACCGGCCGGCGGGTCGTGGACGGCGCGCAGGAGCGGCGGGAAGTTCGCCGAGGACCGCGGCAGGAAGCGATAGTCGCCCGCAGCCAGGCGCTCGAGGTACTCGCGCTCGTCGAAGCGTCTCTCGAATGCGCGCCAGCGCCCTCCGCTCGGCGGCTTGACGAGATGCGTTCCCGTCTCGGACGCGAAGACGGCGAGCGCCAGCTCAGACACTCGAGAGCTCGTCCGGGGATCGGTACGAGAGCGCCTCGGCG
>JAICSH010000048.1 GCA_025936995.1 Thermoleophilia bacterium
AATCGGTCGTAAAGTAGTTGTCGACCCGGTGGGCGGCGCTGCGCGTCTGCTGCACGACCACCGTGGCGAGAGCGAGGATCGCCAGTGCGACGACTGCTGCAAAGGCGAGATAGACGAGCGCTACCGCCGGTCCGCGAGGGATCCACACCCGTCCGAGGGCGCGGACCAGGGGATTGAGCAGCAAGGCAATGAGGAGCGCCACGAGGAAGAGGAAGAGCACGTGACGCACCGCTCCGGCCACCGCCCACGCCAGCAGCAGCAGCAGCGGCAGCAGTACGAGTTGCGCCCAGCGCGGGATCTCGATGCGCACGGACGCGGGCGGCGTCATGCGGGCGATGGTAGCCCCGCCGTCCCACGGACTCGGGGAAACTTGGCGCTGGACCTCTGGGATCTGCCCCGGCAGTTCGATAAGGTGCCGCGCGACATGCCGTCCTCGCGCCTCAACGGGAGGCGGCGGGTCGAGCGCCGGCAGGTGCGCGTTGCGCGCCGGGCGCGCCTCCTCGCCCTCCTCGTCGTCCTCTCGGCCGTCTTCCTCGTCGCGCTCGGCCTCACCGCGTTCGGCGGCGGAGGAACGGTGCGCACGTCGGTCATCATCCCGAGCCGCGGACTCGCGACTACGGCTCAGACGCAGCCGACTCCCGAGATCGTCGCGCTGCGCGGATCCGTCAGCCTCCAGCTCCCCATCTCGCAGCACCGGGTGACGGCCATCGGATATCACTCGGCACACGACGGCGCCCTCTCGCTGAAGCCGGTCGGGCACCAGGCGAACGAGGGCCTCGTGCAGCGGATCGTGCACGGGATCTTCGGCGGCGGAGGCGGCTCGCCCCGCTGGTACCAGCTCGGCGGCGGCGGAACGTCGGCGATCGACGTCGGAGCACCCGTCGGCAGCGACGTCTACGCGCCCGTGGACGGGACCGTCGTGGCGATCCGGCCCTTCATCGTCGAGGGCAGGGCGTACGGCTCGGAGATCGACATCCAACCGCAGACGGCCCCGTCGCTCCTCGTCGGCGTGACGCAGCTCGCCGCCGATCCGGCGCTCACCGTCGGGACGACCGTCGTCAGCGGCGCAACGAAGCTCGGCCGCGTCGCCGACCTCGCCGCGATCGAGCACCAGGCGCTCGCGCGGTACACGAACGACGCCGGGAACCACGTGACCGTCGAGGTCCGCACGGCGCCCGTCCTCGCGACCGGCTAGGAAGGCTTCCGGCCCTGAAGATCCTCTTCCTCGCGGACGTCTTCGGCGTCCCGGGCCGTCGTGCCGTCGAGGAGCACCTGCCTGCGCTGCGCGAGCGCTACGACGCGGACCTCGCGATCGTCAACGGCGAGAACGCGGCCGACGGCGCCGGCATCACCGGCAAGCTCGCCGACAAGCTGCTCGCCGCCGGCGCGGACGTCGTCACGCTCGGCAACCACACCTTCCGCCGAGGCGGGATCGCCGCCTACCTCGCCGGGAGCGAGCGCGTGATCCGGCCGGCGAACTCGGGTGCCGAGACGCCGGGACGCGGCCTCGCCGTGGTGGAGGCGCGGAACGGTGTCGCCGTCGCGGTCCTCAACCTCCTCGGCCAGCTCTTCCTCCCCACGCCCGTCTCGCCCTGGGAGCTCGTGGACGCGCTCGTCGACGAGGCGCGCGCGGCGGCGCCGGTCGTGGTCGTCGACTTCCACGCGGAGGCGACGAGCGAGAAGGTCGCGCTCGCGACGTGGCTCGACGGCCGCGTCACCGCGGTGATCGGCACCCACACGCACGTGCAGACGAACGACGCCCGGATCCTTCCCGGCGGCACGGCCGCGGTCAGCGACGCGGGGATGACGGGGCCGCACGACTCGGTGATCGGCGTCCGGTCCGAGCTCGCGATCGCCCGCATGCGGAGCCCGCTACCGGTCAAGTTCGAGCCCGCCGAAGGCGGCGTGAGGATGGAGGGCGTCCTCGTCACGTGCACCGACGGGGGCCGCGCGGAAGCGATCGAACTCGTTCGCGTACCTGCCTAACGCGCCCGGCGGGACACGGCCCCATGACCCACGTCCCGGTGCCGGGCACGGAGACGTGGCTCGAGGGGCCATGCAGTCGGTCAAGAGTTGCCCTCGAGCAGGGCGATCCGCAACCGCCGTGTCTGTTCCAGGCGCGTCCGCGTGCCCGGCACCGGGACATGGCCGCTTAGAACGACGCGCGCGGCACCGCGATCTCTCGATCCGGGTAGGTCTCGTCCGCAAGGAGGACACTCGGTCTCGCAGTCTGCTGCGTGACGAGCTGCCGGAGCGGCGCCGCCGGCGCGAGCAGGGCCAGCACGGCGAAGGGATAGAACCACGGGATGTACGTGTAGAGCCAGTACGTCACGACGAGCTCGAAACCGGCGAGCAGCACGGCCGTGAGGGCGGCGAGCTGGAGCGGCGACTTGCGGCGCGGGAAGAACGCGGCGGCGACGGCCCCGGCGACGAGCAGCACCTGCAGGACGCGCTGGACGACGTGCAGGTCCGGCAGCCCGCGCGCGTGGTACTGCCGCCAGTCCCAGAGCGACCACGGCGCCGAACGCCCGATCTGGAAGCCGACCGTCCGCGTCCAGAAGACATGCGCTTCGTGGAACGGGTCCGGCTGGAGCAGGAGGATCGAGAACGCCGCGAGCGTCGCGACCGTGAATCCCACCACGGCTCCGCGGCTGGGCCTCCTTCCCGGATACGTGAGCCAGAGCGGCGCGATGAGGAGCGACGCGAACTTCGTCCAGCCCGACAGCGCCGCGAGCGCGCCGCGTGCCGCCGGTCTCGAGGCGAGCCAGAAGCCCCAGACGAGGAAGCACGGCATGATCGCGTCGTTCGTGTTCGAGTTCGAGACGTACTGCGTGAACGGGTAGGCAGCCCAGGCGAACGCGAGCACGGCGGCGAGCCGCTGCCCTCCGAGCCGCAGCCCGACGAGCCAGAGACCGAGCATCGTGAGGAGGTCGAAGGCGATCGACGTGAAGTGGGCCGCCGGAAGCGTGTCCCACTTCCCGCTCCAGCCGAGCGCGAGGTAGCCGGGGATGTACGACTCGTACGCGACCGGCCCGTAGGTGTCGCCTTCCGGATTCGCGCTCTCACAGCGGCCGTTCGTCTGGACGCGATTGCGGATCTCGCCCGAGGCGTCGGCCGGGCCGCAGGCCTTGAGGGACTTGCCGCTCGGCAGCTGCTCGACCGGGAAGTTCCCCCACGGCGCCTGTCCCTTCACGATCCGCTCGGCGCCGATCACGCCGGAGTAGCCGACGTCGATGACGTTCGACCGCTCGACGTTGAGCCCGATCCGGAAGCCCGCGAGGAAGATCGTCGCGCCGAGCAGCACCCACACCGGCCAGCGCGGCGCACCGGGCGTGCCACGGTTGCGCACGCCGATCCACGTCGCGCGCAGGACGACCCAGACGAGGAGCGGATAGAAGAGCGGCACCGCCGTGAAGACGTCGCCGTGGTTGAAGTAGTAGAGCGAGGCCGTCGGCGAGAGGAGGAAGAGAAGGTCGAGGTTGCGGAGCGAGAACGGCCGCCGGAAGTCGCCGAGCCCGACGAGGAAGACGAGGCAGAACGCGCCCCAGATCCACGGGTTGTTGATCGCCGTCCCGCCGAAAGCGCCGGGCGAGCCGCGCGCCATCCCCCAGGCGACCTGCGGCCCTGTCCACGCCTCGACGACGTCCCCGGTCGCATCGTCGACCTTGCCCTCGGCGATCTCGCCGGCCGAGACCTTCGGCTTCTTCTCCCAGAAGATCTTCACCGTCCACTCGCCGGCCTTCGAGTCGTACGTCTCCTGATCGGTTCGTCCTGCGCGTGGGTAGCGCGAGAGCCACGACGAGACCTTCGGATACGCCTCGACGATCCGGAGCGCCCGCTTCTCGGTGAGCGATGCCTGCGGCCGCTTCGGGACGAACGGCGTCTGGATGAGATGCCCCTTCCCGTCGAAGATGGGTGTCACGGGAGACGTGCCCGACGAGGCGTTCGCCGGGGAGACGAGGAGAGCGGCGATCAGCGCGACGCCGGAGGCGGCGAGGAGACTCCTCACCGGCTCAGGCCTTGGCGCGGCGGAACGACCAGAGCTTGTTCCCGACGAAGTTGAGCGGGGTCACGACGACGATGGCGGCCGCCTGCGCCGGGAGCTTGTCGAGCCCTCCGTACGCGATCAGGACGTGGAGCACGGCCAGGTTCGCGCCGAGGGCCACGAGCGAGACGACGAAGAAGCGCATCCCCTGCACACCGACGTGGCCACGATGCTCGCGGAACGTCCAGATCCGGTTCCACGTGTAGTTGCTCGTGACGGCGACGAGAAACGAGCACGTCGCGGCGAGGAGGTAGTGCAGCTGCTCGTGCAGCAGCGCGTCGTAGACCGCGAGGTTGATGAGGTACCCGAGCGCACCGACTGCGCAGAACTTGCCCAGCTCCTGCCAGTTGCGGACGGAGCGGAGCGACGCCCAAGCGCGCCGGCGCGACAGGGCGAACGTGGCGGCCGGACGTTCCACGGTCGCCCGCGAGAGTAGCGCCTTGCGGCGCTCACGCAGTGGAAACGTGCTCGAGGTCGACGGTCGCTTCCGCAGGCTCCACCTCACGGATCGCATCGCCCTGCTGGACGAGGAGCGCGTCGACGGTGCCGTCGCGACGGAGGAGAAGGTCGCGGACCACACCGGGCCGGCCCACCCGGTCCACGACCGCGCTGCCGAGGAGCGCGCGCAGAGAGCGCGACCGCTCGCGGTAGAAGTCCACGTCCTCGAGCAGCAGCAGGGCCGACGAGACGTCGAGCTCGTCCTCCTGCGCGTCCGCGGCGGCGAAGACGAGGAACCGCTCGATCTCGTCGCCGCAGAGGACGACGAAGCCGACCACACGCCACTCGTCGGGGTCGACCAGCAGGTCCACGGGGCGGCCGAGCCGAATCCCACGGAGGCGCACCGGAAGGAGCAGCAGCTCAGTCGCGGACCTCGACCCCATCGTCTCCATCGTTTCTCACCGGTCGGCTGCCGCGCGGGCGCGACTACCGGCCCACCACCAGGGGGACGAAGCGGCAGGGGACGGTGCGCAGGGCGGCCGGCCCCTCGGGCGTCCGCACGACGACTTCCAGCCACTGCCCGTCGGAGCCACCGACGGGCACGACGAGGCGGCCACGCGGTTCGAGCTGGTCGTAGAGCACGGGGGGCGCCTCGAGCGCGGCGGCCGCCACGGCGATCGCGGCGAACGGCGCACACTCGCGGACGCCGCGGGTGCCGTCACCCAGATGGAGGTGCACCCTGTCCGCGTAGCCCGCTGCGGCGAGGCCGTCCCGCGCCCGCTCCGCGAGCTCCGGGATCCGCTCGATCGTGTGCACCTCGTCCGCGAGCTCCGCGAGGACGGCGGCCTGGTAGCCGGACCCCGTGCCGACGTCGAGCACCCGCTCTCCGCCGTGCAGCGCGAGCTGCTCGCAGATGAGCGCGACCATATACGGCTGCGAGATCGTCTGGCCGGCGCCGATCGGCAGAGCGGCATCGCCGTACGCCGCATCCCGCAGCTCCGGCGGGAGGAAGAGCTCGCGCGGCACGCGTCCCATCGCGGCGAGCACGCGCTCGTCCTCGATCCCGCGGCGGCGGAGCTGACGCTCGACCATCCAGGCGCGCTCGTCAGCCGACACCGGCAAACGCCTCCATCGACTCCGGCACCGCCGCCCCGAAGTGCTCGAGGATGGCCGGAGCGACCTCGGTGATCCGTCGCGGCTCGGCTCGGAGGCCGACCGTCACCAGCGGAACGATGGAGTCGGCCGCGACGAGCGAGCCGTGGCTGCCGCCGCCTGCGTGATGCCGGCCGCCGAGGTCGGTGAGCTCCCATCCCTCTGCCGCCGAGACGAGAAGCTCCCCCGCGTTCGGATTCGCCAGCGCCGATCCGATCCGCCACGCGGCGTCGGGATGATCGAGCTTCTCGGCCGGGGCATCCGCGCCGTCCTTGCGCGCGATCATCTGATCATCCTCGCGGCGAAGCGTGACGTCGACGGCGGAGTAGCCGTCCAGGCGCCGCGCGAGATCTCCGGCATCCACGCGCGCGTTCGGACGGAGGTAGACCTGCCCGGCGCGATTCGAGGCGGTGACGACGACCTGGTCCGCAACGTCCGCGAAGGGCTCCTCCAGCCGCGCGGCGCGCCCGACCGCCGTCTGGCCGTGATCCGAGAGGAGCACGACGGCGTAGCGCTCGAGGAACTCGTCCGGTCCGCCCGCCGCTTCGAGCAATGTCCAGATCGCGGCGTCGGCCTGCTCGAGGGCATGCGCGGCGACCTCACCGTCCGGGCCTGCCGCATGCGATGCGAAGTCGTAGCCGGAGAGGTAGTAGGCGAGGAAGTCGAACCCGTCGCGGGTCACGAGCCAGCGGCCGACCGCGGCAGCGTACGCATCGACGGACCCGGCGCGGCGGCTGCGGACCGCGAACGGCGCCCCGGTCCGGTCCGACTCGAACAGCCCGTAGAAGAAGAAGCGAGGCGGCCCGTAGGCGGGCCGGTGCATCGCCGGCAACGTCGGGAGGTAACGATGACGCCCGCGGTAGCACGTGATGTTCACCGCTCCCGCGACCAGCCCTGCGTCCTCGAGCGCCTCGTAGATCGTCGTGGCGCCGGCCGCGAGATGGCGGGCGTTCATGTTGAAGATCGGGTCGAGGATCGACTGCGAGAGCCCGGCCGCGCGGAGCGCCGCGAACGACGAGCCGTACTCAACGACCCTGCGCTCCTGGCGATTCCACCAGACGAGCGACGGGATGTGGTGGACGGCAGGGCCCGCCCCGGTCGCTATCGAGGTGAGGCAGACGGGGGTGAGCGAGGGGAAGACCGACGTCGCCTGGCGATAGTCGCCGTGCTCGGCGAGGAAGGACATGGCCGGCGCCCGACCGCCTTCGACGGCCCGTTCGAACGCCGCCGGGGTCATCCCGTCCACCACGACGAGCACAAGCTTCCGAGGCATGTGCTCCGCTTACTCGTCCCGCGCGAGCGTCCGCAAACCCGCGTACCGCTCGGGACTCCTCCGCCGCAACAGCGCCGCGAGTGCCAGCAGCGCCAACGGGATGAGGTATCCGGCCACGGGGATCCAGGCGACAGCCGCGGCGACCAAGGCGGCGCCCCCGACGAGCGCCCCCGTGCCGACCCGCGTGCCGCCGCGCCTCAGCGCGCCACCCACGGTCTGCGCCGCGCCGAGGAGGCCGAGCAAGGCCCCGCCCGCGCCGAGGGCGATGTCGACCCAGCCGCCGGATTGCCAGTCGTCGATGCCGAGACCGACGCCGGCCCCGGCGACGATCGCAGCGGTGGCCGCGGCCACGAGGACGACGCGCACCGCTGCGCCCGATGCGGCGGCGATGAGCATCCCGGCCGACGCGCCGAGCCCCGCGCTCACCCCGATCCAGTACCACGCTCCCATGCGGGAACCGTAACCGCGGGCGTGTTTCGTCCGTTGAGGACGCACACCCGCTAGGAGGAGCACACGTGCCCCACGACGAACGCCCGCAGCTCGTCTTCTTCACCTCCCATCGCTCCGGTCCCGCCCGGCGGATGGAAAGCCTGATCGCCCACATCGCGCGCAAGGAGCGCGGCCGCCTCCGCGTCAGCAAGGTCGACGTGGACGACCGTCCAGATCTCGCCGAGCGCTTTCGCGTGCAGCAGGTGCCGGCACTCGCGCTCGTGGTGGGGAGGCGCGTCGTCTCGCGGCTCGATGGACGCGCGACCGCACCGCGGATCGAGTCGATGCTCGCGCCCTACCTCACGGAGGCCGAGCCCGAGATCGCCGTCGCCTAGCTTCTAAGCGGACCGATTCTCGAGCCGCGCGATCACCGCGAGCCCGAAGTCGGCGGCGCGCTTACCGTCGACGACGCGATGGTCGAACGTGACGGAGATGTTCCCCATCCGGCGGACAGTGACCTCTCCGTCGCGGACGACCGGTCTGTCCTCGACCCGGTGCACGCCGAGGATCGCCACCTCGGGATGGTTGAGGAGCGGCGTGACGAGCAAGCCCGCCGCCTTGCCGGCGCTCGTCACGGTGAACGTGCCGTCGCGCAACTCCTCCGGCTTCAGGGTTCCTGCGTGCGCGGCCTCCGCGAGGCGCCGCACCTCGGCGTCGAGCTCGTCGAGCGAGAGGCGGTCGCAGCCGCGCACGACGGGGACGACGAGTCCCTGCTCCGTCTGCACCGCCACGCCGATGTCGTAGCGGCCGAGCAGCACGAGCTCTGCATCCGCGACGCGGGCGTTCAGCTCCGGGAACTCGCGCAGCGACTCGGCGACCGCGTGGAGGACGAGCGGGACGAGGCGCTGGAGATCGGCGCCCGAGAAGTCACACTCCTCGACCCACGTCACTGCCGGAATCTCGTGGGCGCGCGTCAGGTGCTCGAACATCTGCCGCTTGACGCCACGCAGCTGGACCCGCGTCCCCTCGGGACCTGTCCCGGTGCCGGGCACGGAGACATGGCCCGAACCGCCCGCTGCACGCACGTCGTCCTCGGTGATCCGTCCCTGCGGGCCGGTGCCGGTCACTGTCGCGAGATCGACTCCCAGCTCCTGAGCCACTTTGCGGACGAGGGGTGTGGCGCGCACCTTCGCCGCGTCGGCCGGCGCCGGCGGAGTCCCGGTCCTCTCGGGACGTGTCTCGGTGCCTGGCACCGGGACTGGTCCCGTGGAGACGTCGCCGCCGATCACGACGAGAACCGTTCCGACCGGCACGACCTCGCCCTCGCCGACGAGGATCTGCGAGACCTTGCCGCCTGCCGGAGATGGGATCTCGACCGTCGTCTTGTCGGTCGCGATCTCGACGAGCGGGTCGTCCTCCGCGACGTCCTGACCCTCCTCGACGAGCCAGCGAGCGATCTCGCCCTCGGTCAGGCCCTCGCCAAGATCAGGGAGCTTGAACTCGTAGGCCACGGGGCGCAGTTCTAGCGGATCGCGTCGTCGCGGAGCACCGCGTGGACGCCCTTGACCTGGTTGACGACCTGGGTCACGCGCAGGTCGACGGCGACGCTGGCCAGCGCGTGACACTCACCTCGCGAGGCGCCGAGCTCGCGCTCCATCAGGTCGAGCATCGTCTCCGTGGCCTGCTCGGCCGCGAGATCGAGATCCTCGTCGAAGCCGAGCGCGATCCATGAATCCGCGGTGCGAGCGATCGGGGAGCGGAGGTCGCGGTCGTCGAGGCCGAGAGTGAGCGTCGCCCGCTCGATCGGACACTCGATCGCGGTGCCGGACACCTCACCGTCGCCCTGCGCGCCGTGTCCGTCCCCCGCCATGAGCAGCGCGCCCTCCAGGGGGATCGGAAGATAGAGCGTCGTGCCCGCGACGAGCTCCTTGCAGTCGATGTTCCCGCCCCAACGCCGCGGCGGAGTGGTCGAATGGTCCCCCGGCTCTGGCGGCGGCATGCCGATCACGCCGAGGAACGTCGCCGCGGCGACTCGCGAGCCGCGCTCGCTGACCCAAGCGTCGCCCTCGAGCGTCCACATGAGCTTCACGCCCGGCGCGAATGTCGCGCCCCAGGGCCGCGGCGTCAGCTCGTCGATGTGCACGACGAGCGTCCCGCCTGCGCGGGCGCCACGCACCTCGATCGGCCCGTAGAGCGGGTGCCCGGCGCCGTCCGGTTTGGGCAACGGAGTCTCCGGGTCCCAGTGCCAGAAGGCGGCGAGGGAGGAAAAGACGACCGGTTCGCCCGGATCGACGGTGACGACGGGCTCGTAGTCGCGGGAGAAGAAGCCTTTCACGACCGCGGCTCCTGGATCCAGGCGTCCGCCGGCGCGAGCAGGACGCGCAGCCCGATCCGCGTCCCGTCGTCCCCACGGAACTCCCACAGCGAGACCGCCTGCTCGTCGCCGTGCAGCTCCGGCGCGACCTCGGCCGGGGCGTAGCCCGCCTGTAGCCGCCGCTCGGCGTCCCACACGGCGACGGCGTTCGGGTCGTGCTCGTTCTCCGGCTCGGCGACGAGCGCGAGCCGCCGGCCGGGCGCGAACGCGTCGTCCTGCAGCGCGTCGGCGCGATACGACGCGCCTGCAAGCCTGACGACCCGCACGCGCGGATCGTCCCACTTCATCGGATCGCCGGTCGCCGCGTCGCGCAGCCAATATCCCGACTCGCCGCGCTCGAGCCAGATCCTGAGGCGTGCCTCAGAACTCGAGAAGCCGTCGGGCTGCATCGGCGACACGCCCCACCGAGGGCATGTAGCGGTCCTCGATCTTCCAGTACGGATACGGGACGTCGAAGCCGGTCACGCGCAGCACGGGACCGTGGAGGTCGAGGATCGCCTTCTCCGCGAGGATCGCTGCGATCTCCGCGCCGAAGCCCGCGGTGCGCGGCGCCTCCTGCACGACGACGACCCGCCCCGTCTTCGACGCGGACGCCAGGAGTGCGTCCTCGTCGAGCGGCCTGAGCGAGCGGAGGTCGAGCACCTCCACCGACGCCTCGCCTGCGAGAGCATCGGCTACGCGCTCGCACACCGGCACCATCGCGCCGTACGCGACGAGCGACACGTCCGTCCCCTCCCGCGCGAGGCGCGCCTGGCCGAGCGGGACGACGTGCTCGCCCTCGGGAACCTCCTGCTTCTCGCCTCGATAGATGAGCTTCGGCTCGAGCACGACGACGGGGTCGGGATCGCGAATTGCCGCCGCGAGCAGGCCTTTTGCATCCGCGGGAGTCGACGGAATCGCGACCTTCACGCCGGGCGTGTGGACGTAGTACGCCTCGGGCGAGTCGTCATGGAGCTCGGGCGCACGGACGCCGCCGCCGTACGGCATCCGCACGACGAGCGGGAACTCCATCTTCCCGCCGGTGCGCCAGCGGTAGCGGCCGACGTGGGTGATCAGCTGGTCGAG
>JAICSH010000004.1 GCA_025936995.1 Thermoleophilia bacterium
AGGCGTTATGGGGCTGAATGGCTCCATCGAGGGTTCGAATCCCTCCTTCTCCGCTAGCGCAGCGCCCGCCGCGGCTCTGCGCCCACCCGCGGAGGGGTGGCAGAGCGGTCGAATGCGGCGGTCTCGAAAACCGTTATCCGTTGTTAGGCGGATCGAGGGTTCAAATCCCTCCCCCTCCGCTCCTGTTCGCTGGACAGCGAACGCGAGACGGCGCATGATCATGGGCGATGGCGAGCGATCTCCCGACCGGTGTCGTGACGTTGCTGTTCGCCGATGTAGAGGGTTCGACGCGGCTGTTGCACGAGTTGGGCGATGACTACGGGGAGGCGCTGCACGAGCATCGGCGGCGACTCCGCGCGTCGTTCGCCGAGCACGAGGGCGTCGAGGTCGACACGCAGGGTGATGCGTTCTTCGTCGCGTTCGCCAGCGCGTCGAACGCGGTCGCCGCTGCTGCGGATTGCCAGCGTGCTCTTGCCGGTGGCCCGATTCGCGTGCGGATGGGCTTGCACACGGGCGAGCCGCGGCTGACGGAAGAAGGTTACGTCGGTCTCGACGTGCACAAGGGTGCCCGTATCGCCGCCGTCGGTCACGGCGGGCAGGTGCTCATGTCGGAGCCGACGAAGGCGCTCGTCGATGCGGAGGTCCGCGACCTCGGCGCGCACCGCCTCAAGGACCTCAGCGCGCCGGAGCGCATCTACCAGCTCGAGATCGACGGCCTCCCATCCGAGTTCCCGCTGCTGAAGACGATAGAGGCGGGCATGAAGAACCTGCCGTTGCCGCGAACGTCGTTCGTCGGCCGCGCCCCGGAGCTCGCTGCGGTCGACCGGCTTCTGGACGACCCCAACTGCCGCCTGCTCACGCTCGTCGGGCCGGGCGGGGCGGGCAAGACCAGGCTCGCCCTCGAGGCCGCAGCCCGCCGGGTCGACCGCTACCCGCACGGCGTGCACTTCGTGCCGCTGGCCCCGGTCGCTTCGCCGGACCTTCTCGCGCCCGTCCTCGCCGAGTCGATCCAGTTCGCCGTCGACGCCGCGCACAGCGGCTTCTCGGCGCAGGAACAGCTATTGGACTACCTCGCCGAGCGTTCGACGTTGCTCGTGCTCGACAACTTCGAGCACCTTGTCGAGGGCTCCGGGCTTCTCAATGAGATCGTCGAGCGCGCGCCGAACGTCGAGCTCCTGACGACCTCACGGGAACGCCTCAACCTCCAGAGCGAGTGGGTGCTCGACGTCGAAGGCCTCGGCCTCGCGGAGAACGGGAACGGGAGCGCGTCGGCGGTGCGGTTGTTCGTCGAGCGCGCCACGCAGGTCGTTCCGGGCTTCGCACTCGACGACGCCGAGTACGCGCAGGCGCTCCAAATCTGCCGGCTCGTCGACGGCATGCCGCTCGGCATCGAGCTCGCGGCCTCGTGGGTGTCGGTCCTTTCCTGCGCCGAGATCGCCGACGAGATCGAAGGGAACATCGACTTCCTCGCCACGTCGATGCGCGATGTACCGGAGCGCCACCGCAGCTTGCGCGCGGCCATCGACCACTCGTGGCGCCTGCTCACCGACGACCAGCGGGGCGCGTTCTCGCGGCTGTCCGTGTTCCGCGGCAGCTTCGATCGCGGCGCCGCCGCTGCGGTCACCGGCGCCGACATGCGGCTCCTGTCCGAGCTCGTCGCCAAGTCACTCCTTCGCCGGCCGGATTTCGGCCGCTTCGAGCAGCACGAGCTACTACGACAGTACGCGGCCGAACAGCTCCGAGCATCGCCCGCCGAGGAAGCGGACGCCCGGGAGCGGCACGCGCGTCACTACGCGACAATGCTTCTCGAACGGCAGACGACGCTCATGGGCCCGGAGCTCGCGGTCGCGAGGGACGAGCTGCGGGGCGAGCTGGACAACCTCCGCGCCGCGGTCGAGTGGACGCTGACGGAGGACGACGAGCCCAACGCGCTGCAGGTGCTCGAGGCGTTCGACACCTTCCTCTGGATGCACAGCTGGTACGAGGGCGGCGAGACGCTCGAGCGTCTCGCTCGAGCGGCCGGCTTCGCCGCGGACGACCCTGGCCGCGCCAGCGGGGTCGCGCTGGCGGCGGCGATGTCCCGGCTCGCGATCGACGCCCGACTCGGGCACGACCCGGAAGCGGAGAGGATCGGCACCCTGTGCTTGCCCGTCCTACGGACGCGGAACTTGGATCGAGAGCTCGCAAAGTGCCTCTGCGCGCTCGGAATCATGGCGGGGTATCGGGACGATTTGCCGGAGGCTGTGACGCTCCTGGAAGAGGGAGTGAAGATCGCGCACGCCCTCGGCGACGAGCTCACGGAGAGCGGAGCTCTGATGGATCTCGGCTTCGGCCGGCTCCTCATGGACGACCTCGGGGCGGCTCGCGAGGCGTTCGAGGCTTCGCACGTCCTCACGACGAACCTGGGCAACCCGCTCCTGCTTGCGTATGCCACAAGCAAGCTCGGGCTCCTCGCCGACGCTGAGGAGCGCTTCGGCGATGCGCTCGGCCGCCACATGGAGGCGAACGAGCTGTTCTCGTCTTTCGGCGAGTCCGGCGGAACCGGCTACGCGCTCAGCCGCGCGAGCATGAGCGCGTTCGGGCTGGGTGACTACACCGAGGCTCTGCGACTGGGGCGTGCCGGCTACGAGGCGTTCTCCGAGGTCAACCACCGCTGGGGCCTGATCACGGCGCTCTGCCGCATCGGCTTCGCGGCACTCGCGCTCGGGGACGGCGCCGAGGCACGCGAGCGCTTTGAAGTGGCACTCGAACGCGCGCACGCCGCGCAGGCCATCTCGCTCGAGCTCCTGGCACTGAGCGGGATCGGTGCTTGCCTCGCCACGGATCCTGCTGAAGAGGAGCGGGCGGCCGTGACCCTCACCTTCGCGCTGGGTCATGAACAGCTTCCAGCCTCCTACGCCATTGCCGCCCGCCCGGCCCTTGATCGACTCGAGGCCGAGTTGTCGGCTGAACAGCTCGCAGCCGTCCGCGAAGCGGCCGCCGCTGCGACGCTGGACGAGCTCGGGCGGACGGCGCGCCAGTCCGTCTGACGTTCCTCCTGGGCTCTACGGACCGGCGCGCGCACCCGCGATCGCCGCCTGTTTCAGCTTGGACAAGCCTCCCGAGCCGAAACAGCACGAGGGCTTTGACGCTGTCCCGGAACGACAGCGATGGGTTGTCGACCGCTCAGAGATCGCTCCCGAAGATCACATGCTCGCCGATAGGCTCGAAGCCGAGCTTCCGGTTGATCGCGCGCATCGCTGCGTTCTCCTCCGCGTTCGACGTCGTCACGCGAATCACGCCACGCTCCGCAGCCGCCCGCAACGTTCGCCTTTTCGCGGCCGTCGCGAGACCGCGGCTGCGGTGCTCGCGCACAGTGCCCGTCCCCCCGTGCTGGGCACGCTCTCCGGCAATGTTCAGGAACGTGACCGCCACCACACTGCCCACCTCGTCCACCACCGCCGTGCTCGCCTCCAGATCGGCATCCGGATGGTTCCACTCGCGAAGGAAGTCGTCGAGCCGGAAGTCGTCCAGTGGGATCGGTGTCGGTTCATCGAGCAACGCCGCTCTGAACGCCTCGTACACCGCTTCCGGCGCCACCTCGGCCATCGCCACGCACCGGTAACCGGCCGGGATCGGCAGCTTCGACGCGATGCGCGGGTCGACCGCGATGAGCGGTCCGCTCAGCAGCCGCGACCAGCCGCGCGCCGCCGCCCACCGCTCACCCTCCTCGGTCCAGCGGAAGAACGACGTGATCCTCATCGCACCAATCTCGCGCAGATGATCGAGAAGCCGCCTGCCGAGCTCGTCTCCGATCCCTCGCCGCCGGTACGCCGCGTCGACCGTGACGAACGCCCACGCTGCTCCCTCCGTCGTCGTCTCCGTATTCAGAGCAGCTGTGCCGACGCCCACCACGGCACCGTCGGCCTCGGCGACGAGATCGAGCAGTCGGGCACGCTCCGGGCTCGTCCCGCGCATGTGTCGCACCCCGTTGGCCGAGACCACGCGCGCGTCGTCGGCCGCGCGGAACAGCCGCGCGACCGCTTCGGCGTCCCGGTCGTCCGCTTCACGAATCTGCACAGGGGCGACCGTATCGGCTGCCCTCCCCCTCCGCCATCGAGCCGAAGGGCGAAGCGAGCCGGGCCCGGGGCACCGATGCCGGCGCCCCAGGGCCGGGTGAGAGTCAGGAGGCCTTGCGCGCGCTCCAGCTGCCACCGCCTACCCCGCTCGTCCAGGTTCCGGACATCCTGTTCGTCCCGTGCAGCACGCCCTTGTACTTGGCGCCGACGGTGAGAGCCCCGAACTTGATCTTCGTGCCACGCACACCGCCGTCGATGGCGTACGTGCCACTGGGATTCGAAAGCTTGATCGTCCCGTGCAGCGTGGTGCCCGTCTGCCTCCAGTGAATCGTGAAGTGGCCCGAAACGGCGCCGCCGTACGTCCCCTTCCACTTGCCGCCGAGCTTCACCTGAATCGCAGCGTGCGACCTCGTCGAGGTCTGCGCGGCCAACGCCGCGCTGCAGCAGGCGAGAGCGAGAAGAGCGGCAATCCAGAGAGCGGGAAGCCGGCGCGTGATCCTGAGGCGTAGAGGCTGATTCATCATGCTGAGCTCCTTCCTTGGAGGACGGTGGTTGCGAGCAGGCGCTCGTACGGAACGCGCGCCCGCTCCGCGACCCGGCGGATTGAGTCGGCGGTTCCCGCGAAATGGCAGAGGACGACCTCGTCCTCGCGAATCAGCACCGAGCCGAGGTAGCGAACGTCGTCGGAGAGCGAGGCGGCGATCCGTCGATCGAGCGCGCGCACTTCGTCCTCGTGCACGTCCGGCCAGTAGCACTCGGCGACGAAGCTCGCGTCACGTTCCGACATGGCGCCAACATGACCCGTCGGGCGGTTTGGAGAAAGACCTGAAGACCCTACGAAATTGGCTGCGCGCTACGGAAAAGCCCCCGCAGATGCGGGGGCTCTCCATTGCCCAGCGTGTGCGGGTCGGGACGTCAGTTGCCGGTCGAGTTGCCCAGAACGATGAGGTTGAAGTTGCAGTTCGTGCTGGCGTTGTCGCACTGGGTCTGGACCTCGTCGAAGTGGAGCGGGTGTGTGAGGTCGAGTTGGTACGCGTCCTTTCCGCCGAAGCTCGAGCCGTCGAGGTCGAGCACGACGTTGCCGTTGTAGAGGAACGTCACTCCGAGCGAGTCGTCCATGTTGTTGGCGGTGATGTCCGTCGCATACACGTCTTCGCTGCAGATCGTGTGGAGTACGTCGTCGTTCGTCAGGCTCCAGTTGCTGCTCCCAAAGTCGAGACAGTGCTGCGTGACTGCGCCGGGCGAAGCCGTCTGCGCGGTCGTCTCGAGATTCCCGCTGCCGTCGAACTTGAGGTTCCCGAGGTCGCTCTCGATGTTCGCCAGGTGCCCGCTGTCGGTCGAGTCGAGGTTGACCGTGTTTCCGCTGGAGTCGAGCTTGACGGTGTTCTCACTCGGGTCGATTCCGACGGTTCCGCTCACGCTCGTCGTAGATGTGCCGACCTGCGTGACGGGAACCGGGTCGGTGCTCGTGTTCTGCACGACCACCTGCTGGAAGGGCGTCGTCGCTGCGTGGGCGATCTGCTCGCGGAACACCGTCGAGCCGAGCACGATCGCGGCGACCACGAGCAGGATCGCCGGTATCAGGGCCTTGCGCATGCCTCCTCCTTTCGTTCCGTCATGGCCTCAACATGGCCCGTCGGACCGATCGGAGAAAGACCTGAAGACCCTACGAAATGGCCTGCGCGTCGAGGCTGTCGAGCGCGCGGGCGAGCTGTGCTCGCGAGGAGATGCCGAGCTTCCGGTAGGCGCGCTTCAGATTCGACTCGACCGTCTTGACGCTCACGAACACCTGCTCGGCGATCGCCTGATTGCTCAGACCATTGGCCGCGAGCTGGGCGATGCGGAGCTCGGTTGCGCTCAGCTCGTCGGGCGCGCGCCGGACCGCGACCCGGCCCAGCTCCTCGTCGACGCGGGCGAGCCAGGCCTCGGCTTGCTGGGAGGCAAAGAGCTCGCGCGCCTGCTCCAGAGAGAGTCGCGCCTCACGCTTCCGCTTCAGCCGCCGCTGCAGCCGGCCCTGGACGAGAAGCGTCCGGGCGTGCTCGAAGGGCATCGGACATCGTTCGTGCTCGGCGAGCGCGCGCTCGATGGCCTCCGCCGCGCCGTCGAGCTCGCCCTGCGCTGCGAGCACCAGACCGCGGCACCGGGCCGAGACCGCGAGATTCCAGGGGATGCGCGAACGGGCCGCGCGCTCTTCGAAGCGGGCGAGCAGTCCCCGGGCTCGGTCGACGTCACCGGCCGCCAGAGCAGCCTCGATCGCGTCGCCGTCGACCCGCCAGACTGCGGGCTCGCGGAAGGCGACGCGTTCGAACACCTCGAGCGCCTCCGTCAGGTGCCGGTCCGCGGCGACGCTTTCGCCTGCCGCGAGCTCGGCCAGTCCCAGGCAACGGCTCCAGAGCGCCGCGACCATCGGCTCCCCTGCATCTTCCTTCGCTGCGGCTTCGCGGACGGACTCGACCCGCCCGGCATACGCGTCCACGTACGCGCGCCAGAGCTTTCCGGCCTCCGGGCCGACCCCGTGCTGGCCGAAGGCGTCGAGCATGCGCTCCGCGAGCTCCGCCGCTTCGGCCAGGTTGCCGGCCCAGGTTGCGACGATGACCCGATTGAGCAGGATGTTGGCGAGCGACGACTCGTCGCCTTCCTCGCGCGCCTGCTCCTCCGCCTGCTCGAGGCGCGCACGCGCACCGTCGAGGTCGTCGACGTAGCGGAGCCACTGGCCGAGCTTGAAGACGACGCGCGTGTCGACGGTCGCCGGCGGACCGCTCTCCTCGAGCGCGAGCGCCCGCATCGCCGTCTCCTGGTCGAAGCCGTCGCCGAGAAACAGGTCGGCGCGCACGCGCGCGCTCAATGCAGCGGCGACGAGTCCGGGGTCGGGGTCCGGAACGCCCTCGAGCAGCGCCAGCGCCTCCCGTGCCGAGGCCGCCGCCTTCGGCAGGTCGACGGTGCCGGCGTAAAGCGCAACGGCGGCATGGCAGCGGGCCTTGAGCACGGGATCGCGGGCGTCGGCGAGCGCCTCCTCTGCCAGCGCCGTCGCCGCGGATTCGCCGCTGCCCCAGTAGTCGATCTCGGCGAGGGTCAGCAGCGCTCGCGCGCGCAGGTCACCCGGCTGAAGCGTCGTGCGCAGCTCTTCGAGCAGCGTCCTCGCTGCCGGGAAGTCGCTTGCGAGGTAGAGCTGCTCGGCAAGCTCGAGCTGGAGCTCCGGTCGCTCCGTGGCGTTTGCCGGAAGCAGCCGCAGGGCGAGCCCGGTCAACTCGGCTGCGGAGTCGGGGGAGCCGCGCATGCGCGCTCGGCGGGCGGCCGCCTGGAGCTCCTGCACGACCGCGGCGTCCGGACCGGGCGCCGCGAGCGCGAGATGCCTCGCACGCTCCTCCGGGTCGCGCGCGAGGCCGGCGACGGCGCGATGCGCCGCGCGGAGGCGGGCCGCCGGCGCGGCGGAGTACACCGCCGACGCGAAGAGCGGGTGGACGAACTCGATCCGGCCGTCCACCTCGACGCGCACGAGCCCCGCCTCCTCCGCGGGCGCGAGCTCGGCCGGATCGATCGTCTCCGTGTCGGGCCGCGCCAGCGCGGCGGCGCGCAGGAGCGCGTTCTGCGCCTCGGCCGGAAGCGCCTGGACGCGTGCCCGGACGAGCGCGTCGAGGCCCTCCGGGACCGGAAGGCGGTCCGAGATGGCGTGGTCGCCGCGCCGGTCGAGCTCGCGCGCGACCTCCAACGCATAGAGCGGGTTGCCGCCCGACGCCTGGGCGATCCGCACGAGCGCCGGTCGCGGGAACGTCCGCCCGAGCTCCTGCGTGAGGACGCGATGGAGGGCGGCGACCGAAAGCGGCCCCAGCTCGAGGTGCTCGACCTCGAGGTCGCGCTCGAGCGCGGGGATCGGCGCGCTTGCACGCTTCGCGGCGCGAACCGAGACGAGGCCGCGCACGGGCTCCTCGCCGAGGCGGCGCAATGCGAAGTCGACCGCCGCCGCCGACGAGGCATCGAGCCAGTGGAGGTCGTCGACGGCGCAGACGACCCCCGACTCGAGGGAGAGTGCACGCAGAAGCGTGAGCAATCCGGCGCCGACGACGCGACGCTCGGGCGGCCGCGCGGACGCGGCGCGCAGGAGCGCGACGTCGAGACCCACCCGCTGCGGCTCGGGCAGCCGCGCGAAGAGCTCGTCCGGCATCTCGGCGAGCAGATCCGCGAGCCCCGCGAAGGCGAGACGGGACTCCGCCTCGGTCGGCCGCGCGATCAGCACTCGCGCACCTTGCGCCCGGGCACGCTCGACCGCCGCCTGCCACAACGTCGTCTTGCCGATTCCCGGCTCACCGACGATCGCGAGCACGTGGGGTCTCTTGGAGCGCAGGAAGGCCTCGACGGCCTCCAGCTCCGACTCGCGCCCGACCAGGCTCGACACGGTCAGAGGGTATGTGCTGTCGGCCCGCGGTTCAGGCGGGTGCGCCGGCGCGCGCGGCCAGCGCTTGCTTCAGGAGGTCGAGCGCCTTCTGCGCGTTGCCCTGCTCCTCGTAGATCGCCGCCATGGCCGAAAGAGACTCGGCGACGTACCGATTCGCGACCGGGGAATGCTCGACGGCGAGTTCGTAGAGCTCGAGGGCGCGGGCGGTGTCCCCTTCGCGGCGGTAGACGTCTGCGACCGCGGCGTAGGCGCGGGCCGCGTCCCTCGGGGCGGCAGCGTTGAGCTGCGGGACGGTGCCCAGGAGGAGCTCGATCGCCCGCGTTCCGTCACCGAGCGCCGAAAGCGCGCGGGCCCGCTCGACCGCGAACATCGCCGCCTCGGTCGGCTCCCCGGCGGCGACGACAGTCGGTTCGGCCTCGTCGAGGAGGTCGAGCGCCACCTGCGGGCTGCCGCGGTCGTTCTCGATGTAGGCGACCATCAGCAAGGCCCGCGCGGCCTCGACCGTCTGCTCGCTCGCTCTCAGGGTCGCGACCGCCAGCTGCGCGTATTCGGCCGCGCGGTCGGCGTCACCCTCTTCGAGGTGGACGCGAGACTGCGACCAGTAGAGGCTCGCGCGCAACATCGGGTCGATCGTCTGGCGCGCGAGGTCGAGAACCTCTCCGACAGCCGCGTGCGCGCGGGCAAAGTCGCCGTGGTCGACGTAGGCGTTGGCGAGAAGGAGCGCGAAGCGGACCTGGTCGAACTGGTCTTCACGCTCGCGCGCCTCGTGGAGGAAGCGCTCGAAGATCGCGAACGCTTCCTCGAAGCGGCTTTGTGCGGCGTAGCTGCGACCGAGGGCGTTCGCCGCCGCCGAGGCGTCGCCCGGGCCCAGTGCGCCGGACTCGAGCGCATGCTCCAGGAGCGCAATCCCCTGCGGGACGTCCCCGCGGCGGAGCGCCACGCGTCCGAGCCCGAGCTCCGCCCGCGCGAGCTTCTCCGGCGAGTCTGCGTCCGCGTGCGCTGCCTCGTACAGCTCCGCTGCCCGCTGCTCGTTGCCGAGCCGGAGGGCGACCTCGGCCTCGAGGAACTCGGAGCTGACGGCATCGGCATCGGGAAGGCCGGTGGCGAGGTACTCGGCGCTGACACCGAGGCGCTTCCCGAACTCGCGCAGGATCTGGAGGGAAGGGACGCGCGCGCCCGCCTCGATCCGGGAGACGTACGCCGCCGTGCAGCCGTCGAAAGAGAGCTCGCGCTGAGTCAGGCCGGCAGCGCGCCGCGCCTCCTTCAGGCGTTGCCCGACGGCGGCCGGGTCATCGACGTGAGTGGACGGGCGGCGGGGCACTGGCGGCCAAGACTACAGGCATAACACGCGAAAAAGCGAGTCCTGCGGACTGGCGGCGGCGCCCGGGAGAAGCTGCTGCCGCCACCAGCCACGACAGGAAGCGAGCCCTAGAGGCCCGGCCAGGGGCTGTCGCCCAGCACGAGCGCGAGCAACGATGCGCCGACCACGATGGCCAGCAAGGCAATCCTTGCGTTCACGGACTGTCCTTTCGGTCGATTGACAGAACAGCCCGGCCGGGTGACGTCTGTTCTACTTCAAGAGTCGGACGTGGCTATCTAATGTTTGTTTTCAACAGCGCGAGGGGGTAGACTCGCGGCGACGTGGCGCCCGCGGCCGACATCTAGATCCATCGCCGACTACCGGATCATCTGCGTCGTACGGGGGATCGACGGAGGCCTCGAGGGCGTCGGCTATACAGCGAACGGCAACGGCGTGATGTACGACGACATCTGGACCGTCGAGCAGGCGCGAGGAGCGATCGAGAACGGCGACCGGCTCTACGCCCTCGGCCCGGGCGGCGGCTTCGCGGAGATCGAGCTCTCCGAGGACGGCATTCGCGCACGGCCGGACAACGGCGGCGACAACACGCTCGACGACCTGCCGGCGTGCGGCTAGGTGCGGTCGCCGCTCGAGAAGAACGACGCGAACGAGCCTGCGACCGCCGTCACGACGAAGATCGCCCAGAACTCGAGGACGACGTCGACGACCTGCCCGGCGTGCGTGACCGGGTTGTTCAGCGCGGACGAGACGGTGAGGATCTGCACCGTCGCGAAGAAGAGCGCGTCGCCGAAGCAGTGGATGTCCGTGCCGTGCGCTCCGCGTTCGAAGTCCCACATCAGCGCCGCGCCCACGAGATCCACGGCCAGGGAGAGGCAGAACGCGATCACGATCCGCGCGAGCAGGCGCCGGTGGCGCTCGCCCCAGGTGACGAGCCGTCGCAGCTCCTCTCTCAGCATCGCCGAGAGGCTAGGGCCGCGATCGGCCGGACAGGCCCGCGCGGAAGGGCGATACCCTGGGCGCTCTCGGAGAGGTGTCCGAGCGGTCGAAGGAGCGCGACTGGAAATCGCGTGGGTGCCGAAAGGTGCCTCGAGGGTTCAAATCCCTCCCTCTCCGCTCAAGGCTGCACTTGCGGACACGTCCGGTACCTGGTACCGGACGTGTCCGGTTCGGTTCAGTCGTGGATTCGCGCGATGAGCTCGGCGCGGCGCAGCACCTTCTGCGCGGTGCCGGCGAGCCGGACGTCGTAGCCCCCGCCGCTGGGGAATAGCACCTTGTCGCCCGGCGCGACGCCGTCGGCAGCTGAGCCGACCGCGGTCACGATTCCGCTCCGGCACTGGGCCTCCGCGCTCGCCGGGAGGATCAGCCCCGCGCGCGTCTCGGCCTCCTCGTCGGTCGGCTCCACGACGACGAAGTCGTCGAGGGGCTCGAGCGTGAGGCGCAGTGGGCGCGTGTCCTCCAGCACGCGGTTCACGATACTCCTGAGGGATGCCGTCCCAGTCGCCGTTCGTCGAGCTCGAGGTCGGGCCGCGCACCGTCAAGGTGACGAACCCGGACAAGGTGTTCTTCGCGACGCGCGGCGAGACGAAGCTCGACCTCGTCCAGTACTACCTCTCGGTCGGGGAGGGGATCGTGCGCGCGCTGTGCGAGCGGCCGACCCAGCTGAAGCGGCACCCGGACGGCGTGGAAGGCGAGGCGATCTACCAGAAGCGCGTGCCCAAGCACCGGCCCGACTGGATCGAGACCGCGACCGTCACGTTTCCCTCCGGCCGCACCGCGGACGAGCTGTGCGTCACCGAGCTCGCGCAGGTCGCCTGGGCGGCGAACCTCGCCACGATCGACTTTCACCCGTGGCCGTCGCGGCGGCGCGACGTCGAGCACCCGGACGAGCTCCGCATCGACGTCGATCCGCAGCCGGGCACCGGGTTCGCCGAGGCGAGGCAGGTCGCCGCGGTCGTGCAGGAGACGCTCGACGAGCTCGGGTTCACCGGCTGGCCGAAGACGTCCGGCAACCGCGGGATCCACGTCGCCTGCCGGATCGAGCCGAAGTGGGGCTTCCGCGAGGTGCGGCGGTGCGCGCTCGCGTTCGCGCGCGAGGTCGAGCGGCGCGCGCCGAAGCTCGTCACGACCGCTTGGTGGAAGGAGGAGCGCGGCGAGCGCGTCTTCATCGACTACAACCAGAACGCGCGGGACCGGACGATCGCGTCCGCCTACTCCGTCCGCGCCCGGCCTGACGCGACGGTCTCGGCGCCGTTCCGCTGGGAGGAGCTGGGCGATCTCGAGACCGAGGACTTCACGCTGGCGACGATGCCCGCGCGCTTCGCCGAGCTCGGCGACGTCCAGGCGGGGATCGACGACGCCGTCTGCGACCTGCGCAAGCTACTCGAGTGGGTCGAGCGGGAGGAGGCGGAGGGGGCCGGCGAGGCGCCGTACCCGCCGAACTTCCCGAAGATGCCGGGCGAGCCGAAGCGCGTCCAGCCGTCGCGGGCCAAGAAGAGCTAGGCGCGGAGCAGCTCCTCGACTGCGAGGTCGTCGGGGCTGCGCGGCGGGCGCACCTCGCGCCAGGTGCAGTCGCGCGCGTTCTTGTCCGGCCGGAAGCGGAGGAGCCGCGTACCGTGGCGGAAGCGGTGCTTCTCGAGCTTGTCGAAGCGAACCTCGACGACGAGCTTCGGCTTGAGCGCCGTCTCCTCGAGCTCTCCCGTGCCCCAGCGGTTCGGCTCGCTGAACCGACGGTCGCTCTTCTCGTCGACGAGCGGCAGCACCTTCTCGGCGATCTCCGCCTGGTTCTTCGCGCCTACCGCGGCCGAGCCGACGTAGGTGAGGCTCCCGTCGTCGGCGTAGAGCCCGAGCAGGAGCGTCGCGATCGTCGCGCGGCCGCCCTTCTTCCAGCGGATCCCGGCCACGACGCAGTCCGCCGTCTTGTGCGGCTTGACCTTGACGACGCCGTCGCGCGACCCCGCGAGGTACGGCAGGCCGAGCTTCTTCGCGACCACGCCGTCGAAGCCCGCCGCTTGCAGCGTCCTCAGCCACTCGCGCCCCTGCTCGACGTCGTCGGAGACCGGCGACAGCTCGAATCCATCGCCGACCTTCTCGAGCTCGGCTCGCCGCTTCTCGATCGGCCGCTCGTGCACCGGCTTCCCCTTCCAGAGGAGGAGGTCGAACGCTACGAAGGTGGACGGGATCTCGCCGGCGAGCCTGCGGACGCGGCTCTCCGCCGGGTGGAGCCGCATCTGCATCGCGTCGAAGTCGAGCGCGCCGTCCCGCGCGATCACGATCTCGCCGTCGAGTGCCGAGTGCGCCGGCATCAGCTCGCCGAGCGGCCGCAGCTCGGGGAAGTAGCGGAGCAGCGGCCGGCCGTTCCTCGACCAGAGCGCGAGCTCGCCGCCGTCGTTCTCGAGCACCCCGCGGAAGCCGTCCCACTTCGGCTCGTAGCGCCACCCGCCACCCGCCGGCAGCTCCGAGACGAGCTCGGCCTCCATCGGCGGGAAGGGGACGTCAGGGCCGGGAGCGTCAGGCATCTCGGGCGAGAACCTAGACGAGCTGTTCGTTCCGCGCGATACTCGACGACGTGGCGGGCGTCGAGGCAGAGCGGACGCGCGCCGCCAAGGTCCAGGACGCGCTCTACCGCGTCGCCGAACTGGCCAGCGCCGCGCAGGACATGCAGGAGTTCTACCGCGCGATCCACGAGATCGTGGGCGAGCTCATGGATGCCAGGAACTTCTTCATTGCGCTCTACGACGAGAAGCGGCAGCTCATCAACTGGCCCTACTACGTCGGCGACCTCGACCCCGACCCGCCGGATCCGAACGCGTGGCTCGAGTTCGGCGAAGGCGACGCCCGCGGAGCGACGGCGTACGTGCTGCGTACCGGACAGCCACAGATACTCACGTACGACCGTTGGCAGGAGCTGATCGAGCGGGGGGAGATCGAGCCGGCCGGAGTCATGACCGAGGACAGCAGCTGGCTCGGTGTGCCGCTCGCGGCCGAGCAAGAGTCGGTCGGAGTACTCGTCGTCCAGTCCTACACATCCGAGCGTCGGTACACGGAGCAGGACAGGGAGCTGCTCGCGTTCGTCGGCCAGCACGTCGGCGCTGCGCTCTCCCGGGCGCGCGCGATCGAGGAGACACGGCAGCGAAACGCCGAGCTCGCGGTGATCAACAGCGTCCAGGCGGCAATCGCGGGCGAGCTCGAGCTGGAGGCGATCTACGACGCGGTCGGCGACAGGATCCGAGACGTCTTCGACGCGCAAGCCGTCCAGATCACGATGCTCGACGAGGCGACGGGCCTCCTGCACGACACGTACATCTTCGAGCGCGGCGAGCGGTTCCAGGTCGAGCCATACTCGCCGCTCGGCTTCACGAAGCACGTCCTGGAAACGGGCGAGCCGCTGCTGATCGTCGAGAACCTCGATATCGAATCCGAGCGTTACGGGAGCAGGGTCGACACCGGGGAGAAGCCGAAGTCGGTCCTGTTCGTCCCGCTCATCGCGCGGGGCAAGCCCGTCGGGGTCGTCTCGCTTCAGAACATCGATCGAGAGCACGCGTTCGACGATTCGGACGAACGTCTGCTGACGACGCTCTCGAGCAGTCTCAGCGTGGCGCTGGAGAACGCGCGGCTCGTGCACGAGACGCGCGAGCGGAACGCGGAGCTCGCCCTGATCAACAGCGTCCAGTCGGCGCTGGCCGGCGAGCTCGAGATGCAGGCGATCTACGACGTGGTGGGCAACAAGATCCAGGAGATCTTCGACGCGCAGGGAGTCGCAATCGTGACGCTCGACGAGCCGGGCAGCCTCCTGCGCTACCCGTTCCTGATCGAGCACGGAAAGCGGCTGTGGCCGGAACCAACCGGGGTCGCCGGCTTCAGTAGGCATGTCCTGGAGAGCCGTGAGTCGCTTCTGGTCAACGAGACCTTCGCGGCAGAGGCCGAGCGGTACGGCGCCACCCTCGTTGCCGGCGAGCTTCCGAAGGCCGCGCTTTACGTTCCGCTCTTTTCGCGCGCCCGCGCGACGGGAGTCGTCATGATCGAGAACTTCGAGCGAGAGCACGCGTTCGACGACGCGGACCAGCGTCTGCTGACCACGCTCGCGGGAAGTCTCAGCGTCGCACTGGAGAACGCCCGCCTTGTGCACGAGACTCGGCAGCGGAACGCCGAGCTGGCGCTGATCAACAGCGTGCAGGAGGCGCTCGCCGGGGAGCTCGACCTGCAGGCGATCTACGACGTCGTGGGCGACAAGATCCAGGAGATCTTCGATGCCCAGGTCGTCGACATCGGCATCTACGACGAGGCGTCGGGGCTCATCCACTTCCCGTACACGATCGAGCGGGGGAAGCGCTTCCCCGACGAGCCGTTCGAGCTGATCGGCTTCCGCAAGCACGTGATGGAGACCGGCGAGCCCCTGCTGCTCAACGAAAAGATGATGGAGGCGGTCGAGCACTACGGCAATCCGGCCGTGTTGGCCGGTGAGCTGGCCAAATCGTGGCTCGGCGTCCCGCTCGTCGCCGGAGGCCGCCCGGCCGGCGTGATCTCGCTCCAGAACGTCGATCGGGAGCATGCGTTCGGCGAGTCCGACGAGCAGCTCCTCGAGACACTTGCGGGCAGTCTCAGCGTCGCGCTGGAGAACGCGCGGCTGGTGCACGAGACTCGGCAGCGGAACGCGGAGCTGGCGCTGATCAACAGCGTGCAGGAGGGAATCGCGGGCGAGCTCGACGCGCAGGCGATCTACGACGTCGTCGGGGACAAGATCCAGGAGATCTTCGACGCCCAGGTCGTCGACATCGGCATCTTCGACTTCGCGGCCGGCCTGACTCGCTACCCGTACACGATCGAGAAGGGCGTGCGGTTCCCCGCAGATCGGCGCGCGCCGATCTCGGGCTCTCCCTTGAACCTACAGGTCATCCAGACCAAAGCTCCAGTGCTTGTCAACGACGTGCCCGCGTCAGAGCTGGAGCGCGGCGAGGCCCTCCCGGTGGTGCAGGGCGAGCCCGCATTGTCGGTTCTCTTCGCCCCTCTGATCACCGGCGACGAGGTCCGCGGCCGGATCTCGCTCCAGAACCTCGACCGGACGAACGCGTTCACCGAGAACAACGTCCGGCTGCTGACCACGCTTGCCTCGAGCCTGAGCGTGGCGCTGGAGAACGCGCGGCTGGTGCACGAGACGCGACAGCGGAACGCCGAGCTCGGACTGATCAACAGCGTGCAGGACGCGATCGCCGGCGAGCTCGAGACGCAGGCGATCTACGACGCCGTGGGGGACAGGATCCAGCAGATCTTCGACGCTCAGGTCGTCGCGATCCGAACGCTCGACGCCGCGACGGGATTGGTCCATGCCCGGTACATCATCGAGCGGGGCGAACGGCTGCAGGAGGAACCGATGACGCCGGTCGGGTTCACGAAGAACGTGCTCGAGACCCGCGAGTCGGTGCTCGTCGGCGAGAACCTCACGGATGTGGCCGACCAGTTCGGGAGCGAGGTCGTGGCGGGCGTGGCGCCGCAGTCGGTCCTGTTCGTCCCCCTCATCGCCAGAGGCGAGGCGACGGGCGTGCTTTCGCTGCAGAACATCGATCGCGAGCACGCGTTCAGTGCATCGGACCAGCAGTTGCTGGAGACGCTGGCCGGCAGCCTGAGCGTGGCGCTGGAGAACGCCCGGCTCGTGCACGAGACGCGGCAGCGGAACGCGGAGCTCGCCTTGATCAACGGCGTGCAGGACGCGATCGCAGGCGAGCTCGACTCGCAGGCGATCTACGACGCCGTGGGGGACAGGATCCAGGAGGTCTTCGACGCACAGGCCGTCTTCATCTCGACCGTCGACGAGGCGAGCGGCCACATGGAGTTTCCGTACATCATCGAGCGCGGTGAGCGTCTGACGGCCGACCCGGCGCCCCCGGGCGGCGTCTCGAGACACGTACTGGAGACAGGTGAGTCGCTGCTGTTGACCGACGTCGACGCGGAGATCGACCAGTACGGAAGCACGATCCTGGCCGGGGATTGGCCGAAGTCGAGCGTGTTCGTCCCGCTCGTCACGAGCGGCAGGACCACGGGCATCATCTCACTGCAGAACGTCGATCGCGCGTACGCGTTCAGCGAATCGGACCGGCAGTTGCTGGAGACGCTGGCGGGCAGTCTGAGCGTTGCGCTGGAGAACGCGCGGCTGGTGCACGAGACGCGGCAGCGGAACGCGGAGCTGGCGCTGATCAACGGCGTGCAGGAGGCGATTGCAGGCGAGCTGGATCCGCAGGCGATCTACGAGGCCGTCGGCGACAGGATCCAGGAGATCTTCGATGCCCAGGCCGTCACGATCGAGACGCTCGACGAGACGACGGGACTCATGCACTACCCGTACCTCATCGAGCGCGACATGCGGCTGCAAACGGATCCGGGCCCAACGGGGGGCTTCTCGAAGCACGTGCTGGAGACACGTGAGCCGCTCCTGCTCGTGGAGAACATCCAGGCCGAGGCAGAGCGGTACGGCAGCTCGATCCTCGCAGGGGAGATGGCGAAGTCTGTCCTCTACGTCCCGCTCGTCACCGGAGGTAAGCCGGTTGGGGCCATCTCCCTGCAGAACGTCGATCGCGAGCACGCCTTCGGCAAGTCCGACCAGCAGCTCTTGATGACGCTCGCCGGCAGCCTGAGCGTGGCCCTCGAGAACGCGCGCCTCGTGCATGAGACGCGGCAGCGGAACGCCGAGCTCGCCCTGATCAGCGGCGTGCAGGACGCGATCGCCGGCGAGCTCGATCAGCAGGCGATCTACGACGCGGTCGGCAACAAGATTCAGGAGGTCTTCGACGCCCAGGCGGCGATGATCATCATGCTCGACGAGGCGTCCGGACAGGCTGTCACTCCGTACGCGATCGAGCGTGGCGAGCGGCAGCAATGGGAGCCGATGGCGCCATGGGGGTTCGTGAAGCACGTGCTGGAAAGACGCGAGCCGCTACTGATCAACGAGGACGTCGTCGGCGAGGCCGCTCGCCTGGGATTCGCGCCCCGGATCGTCGGCGATGTGGCGAAATCGATCCTGTTCGTCCCGCTCGTCGCCGGTGGCAGAGCGACCGGCGTGATCTCGCTGCAGAACGTCGATCGCGAGCACGCATTCGGCTCGTCGGACCAGCAACTGCTGGAGACGCTCGCGGGGAGTCTGAGCGTGGCGCTGGAGAACGCGCGGCTGGTGCACGAGACGCGGCAGCGGAACGCGGAGCTCGGACTGATCAACGGCGTGCAGGACGCGATCGCGGGTGAGCTCGACTCGCAGGCGATCTACGACGCCGTCGGCGACAAGATCCGCGACGCCTTCGACGCGCAGGTGGTCTCGATCGCGACGGTCGACGACGCGGCCGGCCTCATCCAGTACCCGTACCTGATAGAGCGCGGGGCCCGGCTCCAGGCCGAGCCGCGGCCGATGGCCGGCTTCGCGAAGCACGTGCTGGAAACGCGCGAGCCGCTGTTGATCGCCGAGAACCTCGACGCAGAGGCGGAGCGCTACGGGAGCACCGTCGTGGCCGGCGAGAACGCCAAGTCCGTCCTGTTCGTCCCGCTCGTCGCCGGAGGCAAGGCGACCGGCGTGATCTCGCTGCAGAACATCGATCGCGAGCACGCCTTCAGCGAGTCCGACCGGCAGCTCCTAACAACCGTGGCCGGCAGCGTCAGTGGGGCACTCGAGAACGCTCGCCTCGTCTCGGAGACGCGCCAGCGCGTCGGCGAGCTCGCCACGGTGAACAGCATCGGGCAGGCGCTTGCCTCCCAGCTCGAGCTCGATGGGCTGATCGAGCTCGTCGGTGAGCAGGTGCGCGAGACCTTCGACGCCGACATCGCCTACGTCGCTCTTCACGACCAGGCTGCCGGGCGGATCGAGTTCGCCTACCACTACGAGGCCGGTGACCTCCAGCTGCCGGCTCCCATGGAGTACGGCGAGGGCCTTACTTCGCAGATCCTCGAATCGCGGGCACCGCTCCTCCTCAACCGCGAGGGTCAGCGGGAGAAGGGCGCAATGGTCGGGACGCCCGCACGTTCGTATCTCGGCGTGCCGATCCTGCTCGGCAGCAGGTCGATCGGCGTGATCAGCGTGCAGAGCATCGAGGAGGACGGGCGGTTCACGGAGGCCGACGCCGGCCTGCTCTCGACGATCGCGGCGAACGTCGGCGTCGCGATCCAGAACGCCCGCCTCTTCACCGAGATCGAACGGCAGCGGCAGTACCTCGAGTCTCTCGTCGCCATCAGCCCGGCGGCGGTCGTGGTAATGGATGTCGAGGAGATCGTGACCGACTGGAACCCGGCCGCGGCCGAGCTGTTCGGCTACTCCGCGGACGAGGCCGTCGGCCGGCATGTCGACGACCTCGTCTTCGGCTCGAGCAGGTTCGACACCGATGAAGGGCGCGAGCTCACCCGCGAGGCCATGACGACGGGCCGTGCGCAGCGGATCACCCAGCGCCGGCGCAGAGACGGCTCCCTGGTCGACGTCGAGCTCATGCTCGTCCCGCTGACGGTCGACGGCTCGCATGCCGGCCTCCTCGCGATCTACCACGACGTGACCGAGCTCCAGCGCGCCCGCCAGGAGGCCGAGGCCGCGACGCAGGCTAAGAGCGCGTTCCTCGCGACGATGAGCCACGAGATCAGGACGCCGATGAACGCCGTGATCGGAATGACCGATCTCCTGCTGGGCACCGAGCTCACGGGGGAGCAGCGCGAATTCGCCGAGGTCGTGCACTCGAGCGGCGACGCGCTGCTGCACGTGATCGACGACATCCTCGACTACTCCAAGATCGAGGCCGGCAAGCTCGATCTCGAGCACGCGCCGTTCAACCTCCGGGACTGCGTCGAAGGCGCGCTCGACATCGTCGCACCGCGAGCGTGGGAGAAGGAGCTCGAGCTCGGCTGCCTCATCGACGAAGGCGCGCCCGCGGGGGTCCTCGGCGACGAGGCCCGGCTGCGTCAGGTGCTCCTGAACCTGCTCTCGAACGCGGTCAAGTTCACCGAGCGTGGCGAGGTCATGGTGCTGGTCGACGCCGACGAGTCCGCGGCCGGCGCGCGCCGGATCGAGCTCGCCGTCCGCGACACCGGGATCGGGATCCCGGCCGACAGGATGGACGACCTCTTCACCTCCTTCAGCCAGGTCGACGCGTCCACGACCCGCCGCTTCGGAGGCACGGGACTGGGCCTTGCCATCTCGAAGCGGCTCGTCGAGCTGATGGGCGGCACGATCTCCGTCGAGAGCGAGCAGGGGAAAGGCTCGATCTTCCGCATCTCGCTGCCGGCTCAGGCGGCAGAGGTACCGGCGAAGATCCCGCTCGACGAGGGACTCCCACACCTCGCCGGCAAGCGGATCCTCGTCGTCGACGACAACGCGACGAACCGGGAGATCGTCACCCGCCACGCGCGGTCGTGGGGGATGGAGCCCGTCGCGATCGAGCTCCCGGCGGCAGCGCTCGAGCTGATCGAGAACGGGGAGCCGTTCGACGTCGCCGTCCTCGACATGATGATGCCCGGGATGGATGGGCTCGCCCTCGCCGGCGAGATCCGGAGCCGGCGCAGCGCGCAGGAGCTCCCGCTCCTTCTGCTCACCTCGCTCGGCCGCCTGCCGCAGACGGAATCGAGCAGCGTCTTCTCGGCTCAGCTCTCGAAACCGCTGAAGGCGTCGCAGCTCTACAACACGCTCCTGCAGCTGCTCACGGTGGGCGGGACAGGAGGGGGAGAGGAGGTCGAGGCGGTGACGGACGGAAAGCTCGCGAGATCGGCGCTGCGGATCCTGCTCGCCGAGGACAACGCGATGAACCAGAAGGTCGCGCTGCGGCTCCTCGAGCGGCTCGGCTACCGCGCCGACGTCGCGACGACCGGGCTCGAGGCGATCGGTGCGCTCGAGCGGCAGCCGTACGACGTGATCCTGATGGACGTGCAGATGCCCGAGCTCGACGGCCTCGATGCGACGCGCCGGATCTGCGAGCGCTGGCCGGCGGAGAGCCGCCCGCACATCATCGCGATGACCGCGAACGCCCTCCCCGAGGATCGTGAGGCGTGCTTCGCGGCCGGCATGAACGACTACGTGGCGAAGCCGATCCGCTCCGAGGAGCTCGCGGCCGCCCTCAAGCGCGCGAAACCGCTCCGGAACGGTGACGCCGCCCCTGCGCCCGCCGGTTCCGTGAGCCTCGACGCCGGCGCGCTCGAGAACCTGCGAGATCTCGGGGGCGCCGCCTTTCTCGGCGAGGTGGTCGACGCCTTCCTCGCGGACGCGCCCGAGCTGATCGCGACGCTCCGCCGCGCGCTCGACGAGCGGAGCCACGAGGAGCTGCGGCGCGCGGCACACACGCTGAAGTCGAACGGCGCGACGCTCGGGGCCGAGGGGTTCGCGGAGCTGTGTCGCACCCTCGAGCAGCGCGCGAAGTCCGGCGAGCTCGACGGCGCGGAGGAGCTCGTCGGCCGGATCGAGCAGGAGTACCGCCCGCTCGAGGAGGCCCTCGTCGCTCTCCGGACGGAGCCCGTCCCGTGAGTGCTCCGGGGCCTGCGCCCGGCACGATCCTCATCGCCGACGACAACCGCGTGAACCGGCTCCTGCTCGCACGTGGGCTCGAGCACATGGGACACATGATCGTCTTCGCGGAGCACGGCGCGGAGGCGCTCGACCTGTTGCGCGGGCAGCGGTTCGACCTCCTGCTGCTCGACGTCCTCATGCCCGAGCTCGACGGCTACGAGGTGCTCGCGAAGCTGAAGGACGACCCGCATCTCCGCGACCTCCCCGTGGTCGTGACGTCGGCGCTCGACGAGATCGACAGCGTCGTGCGCTGCCTCGAGATGGGAGCTGAGGACTACCTGACGAAGCCGGTCAACCCCGTTCTCCTCAACGCGCGGATCAACGCAAGCCTCGAGAAGAAGCGCCTCCGCGACCAGCAGCGGGAGCTGATCAGCAAGTTCGCGACGAAGGAGGTGGCGGAGGACCTGCTGACCTCGGGCTTCTCGCTCGGTGGGCAGTACGTCGAGGCGGCGGCGATGTTCTGCGACATTCGCTCCTTCACGACGATCTCGGAGTCCCGCGAGCCGGCCGAGACGATCGAGCTCCTCAACGACTACTACACGCTGATGATGGACGCGATCATGGGCGAGGGCGGGGTCGTCAACCAGATGATCGGCGACGGCCTGATGGCGATCTTCGGGGCGCCGGTCCCGCGGGACGACCACCGGCAGGCCGCCGTGCTCGCCGCGCGTCAGATGGTCGAGCTGATCCGGCTCTTCAACGAGGACCAGGCTGCGCGGGACAAGGTGCAGATCCGGATCGGCGTCGGGATCGCATCCGGCCGGGTCGTCGCGGGCTATACGGGCACGTACAACCGGGCGACGTACACGTGCGTCGGCGACACCGTCAATGTCGCAGCGCGGCTCGAGGCGCACACGAAGGAGCTCGACCGTCCGATCCTGATCGACGAGAACACGCGGCTCGGCCTCGCGGACGGGATCGCCGTCGAGGCGCAGGGCGAGGTGCTCATGAAGGGCAAGACCGAGCCGACGAAGGTCTACGCCGTGCTCGACGACGCGGTAGTCGCCGAGACCGCCTGACCCGCAACTCGCGAGTGCCGCCCGCGTCTAACCTCGCGGGATGAAGAGGGTGGTCGTGACCGGGCTGGGCGCCGTGACGCCGATCGGCGCCGATGCGCCGACGACCTGGCGCGCGGCTCTCGCCGGCGAGAGCGGCATCGACTTCATCCGCTCCTTCGACGCGAGCGCGTTCCCGGTGCGCATCGCCGCGGAGGTGAAGGACTTCGACCCGGCGCAGGTCGCCTCGCCTAAGGACGCGCGGAGGCTCGACCGCAACGTCCTGCTCGCGCTCGGCGCGGGGCGGGAAGCCGTCGCGGACGCTGCGCTCGACGGCGCCTATCCGTCGAATCGTGTCGGGATCCTCTTCGGCACGGCGATCGGGGGCATCAGCGGGATCGTCGAGCAGGTGGATGTGCTGCGCGAGCGCGGCCCGGATCGGGTCGCCCCGACCTTCATCCCGAACGTGCTCGTGGACACGGCGAGTGGCCAGCTCGCGATCGCGCTCGGGTTCCGCGGCCCGAACTACGCACCGGTGTCCGCCTGCGCGACGGGTTCGACCGCGGTCGGCGAGGCGGCGGAGCTGATCCGCCGGGGAGACGCGGACGCCGTCCTGGCCGGCGGCTCCGAGGCGTGCCTCACCCCGTTGATCCTCGCTGGCTTCTGCGCGATGCGAGGCCTCGCCGCCGAGGAGGAGCACCCGCCGCGCGCGTCCCGCCCCTTCGACGCGACGCGCGCCGGCTTCGTGATGGGGGAGGGCGCCTGCGTGCTCGTGCTCGAGGAGCTCGAGGCCGCGGAGCGGCGCGGCGCAACGATCTACGCCGAGATCCTCGGCTACGGGATGTCGAACGACGCGCACCACCTCGCGCAGCCGGATCCCGAGTCCGTCGGCGTGGCCGAGATGATGCGCCACGCGCTCGATCGCGCCGGCGTCGAGCCCGAGCGGATCGGCTACATCAACGCGCACGGCACCTCGACGCCGCTCGGCGACGCGGCCGAGACGCGGGCGATCAAGGAGGTGTTCGGCGGGCACGCGCGCAGCCTCGCCGTCTCCTCGACGAAGTCCGTCACCGGCCACTGCTTCGGCGCCGCCGGCGCGATCGAGGCGATGATGTGCGTCCTCGCCGTCCGTGACGGCGTGCTGCCGCCGACGATGAACTACGTCCACCCCGATCCCGACTGCGACCTCGACTACGTGCCGAACGAGGCGCGACGGTTGCAGGTCGAGGTCGCCCTCTCGAACGCGATGGGGCTCGGCGGGCACAACGGCTGCGTCCTCGTCGGGAAGGTCTAAGCGATGGGGTGGGAGGGACCGCCCGCTCCATACCGGATCGAGACGGAGCGGCTCGTGATCCGGTGCTACGAGCCGCGCGACACGCCACTCGTCAAGGAGGCAATCGAGTCGAGCCTCGAGCACCTTCGAGCGTGGATGCCGTGGGCTCACGACGAGCCGCAGACGCTCGAGGAGAAGCTCGAGCTCGTGAAGTACTTCCGCTCGAACTTCGACATCGGCGAGAACTTCACGTACGGGATCTTCGACTCCGGCGAGTCCGAGGTCCTGGGAGGGACGGGGCTGCATCCGCGGATCGGCCCGGGCGGGCTCGAGATCGGCTACTGGATCCGCGCGAGCGCGACGCGGCAAGGCTTCACGACGGAGTCGACGGCGGCGCTGACGCGCGCCGGCTTCGAGATCTGCGGGGCCGACCGCATCGAGATCCGGATCGAGCCGGGCAACACCGCGAGCTTCGGCGTCCCGCACAAGCTCGGGTTCGCCGAGGAGGCCACGCTCCGCCGCCGACTGCCGTCCCGCGAGGGCTCCGAGCTCCGTGACGTCACGATCTTCACGATGTTCCGCGAGGACTTCGATCCTGCGATCGCGCCGGGGATCCGCGCCTTCGACGCGCGCGGAGAGCAGCTCATCTAGCCCAGCAGCACGTCGACCGTGAGCTCGTCGAGCGAGCGGACGACTGCGTCGGCGAGCCGGAGGGCCTCTTCGTCGGGCGGATAGGCCGCGTTCGGGATCGCCACGACGCGCATCCCCGCCGACTTCGCGGAGCGAATGCCGGAATGTGAGTCCTCGACGGCCGCGCACCGCTCCGGCGCGCCGCCGAGGCGTCGGGCGGCTTCGAGATAGACGTCCGGCGCGGGCTTGCCGCGCGCGACCTCCTCCGAGGAGACGGTCGCGCGGAAGCACTCCGCGATCCCGGCGAGCTCGAGCACCTCCTCGAACACCTCGCGGCTCGAGGAGGACGCGAGCGCGAGCGGGAACGCGTCGGCGGTCCGGCGCACGGCCTCCACCGCTCCGGGCAGCAGCGGCAGCTCGCGCCGGTACGCGTCGAGCATCCGCCGCACGACCTCGCTGTTGATCTCGTCCGGATCGTCGGGAACGCGGGCCTCCTCGTGGAGGAATCGCGACCACTCCGGCGCGCTCATCCCCATCATCGCCCGCTGGACGTCCTCGTCGTAGCGGCCGCCGTGCTCGCGGACGTAGTGCTCCCGCACCGCGTCCCACACCTCCTCGGACCGGAGCAGCACCCCGTCGAGGTCGAAGACGACGGCCTCGGTCACACCGAGTGGTACGTGCTCTCGCGATAGACGAGCGCGTGATGCGACGGCCCGTGCTCGAGCGAGAGGACGTCGGCGATGAAGAACGTGTGGTCGCCCGCGTCCGCCTCGGCACGCGTCTCGGCCTCGATCCAGCCGAGCGCTCCCTCGATCAGCGGCGCGATCTGCCCCTCTCGAGTCGGGACGCCCTGCCAGTGGACGATCGGCGGGTAGCCGGCTGCGAAGCGGCGGGCGAGCTCCTCCTGCTCGGCGCCGAGGAGGCTGACCGCGAAGCGTCCGGCGCTGCGCAGGAGCTCGTAGCAGGAGGCGTCCTTGCCGATCGAGACCCCGATCAGCGGGGGCTCGAGGGAGAGCGAGACGAGGGACGAGACCGTGACGCCCATCCGGTCGCCGTCGACGTCGACGCTGAGGATGGAGACGCCGTGCGGCCAGAGCCGCATCAGCGCCCGGAGGTCGTCTCCCGTCGTCATGGGAGCAACGCTACAGCGACGGCGGGGGTGAGATTTGAACTCACGGAGCCCGAAGGCTCAGCGGTTTTCAAGACCGCCCCGTTAGACCGCTCCGGCACCCCGCCGTGGCGTCTAGTGTCGCAGGAGGGAGAAGGAGGGGGCCCGTGGGGGAACCAAGGGTTCCCCCACGGTGAAGACCGCCCTGTTAGACCGCTCCGGCACCCCGCCGTGGCGTCTAGTGTCGCAGCCGGTGGCGACCATGAAGGATCTCGACGGGCTCGCGCTCGGCATGCCCGAGGCGGCGAAGGAGGTCGAGGGCGGCCGGCCCACGTACAAGGTGCACGGGAAGATGTTCTGCTTCCACCGCAGCCGGCGGAAGGACGCGGTCGATCCGGAGACCGGCGAACTGCTGGACGACGTCCTCGTCTTCCGCGTCGCCGATCTCGGCGTCAAGGAGATGCTGCTCTCGGATGCACGCGGCGTCTATTTCACGACGCCGCACTGGGACGGCTACTCGGCCGTGCTCGTGCGGATCCGCGACCTCGACCGGCTCGATCGCGAGGAGCTGCGCGACCTCGTCGAGGAAGCGTGGCTGACGCGAGCGCAGAAGCGCCTCGCGAAGGCGTGGCTCGCAGGGCGCAGGGAGAGCTAGTCAGTACCACTCGACTGTTTTCGCCGATCGAGCTCGGCCTGCGCCCTCTGTGCGAGTTCGAGAAGCCGGCGGTTGTTGTCGTCCCACCGGGCCAGCTCAGCCTTCGTCATCCTCTTCTTCGCCATCGTCCTCCTCGACCACGACGTCTCGGATGTCCCGAGTGCACGCGACATGTCGTTCAGGGTGAATATAGGCCGACGACTTCCTCTCGATACATCGCCGGCTCGGTCACGCTGCGAAGCTTCGCGGCCCGAACCGGCGTCCGCAAGACGCTCTTTCGGACGTGTCAGACCGAGACGCGCTCGGGCGCGCCGTACTGCCGCAGGACGTCCGGCACCTCGCCGTGGAAGTTCTCGAGGACGGCGAGCGCCATTCGGTCGACGACGGCGGTGCCGTTCAAGAGGTGGAGCGGCTCGGGGCTCTTGCCGTCGCGGTAGCGGATGCCGAGGCGGCGCGCCTGGAAGTCCGTCGTGTTCGAGACCGACGCGGTCTCGCGGTATCGCTCCTGGCTCGGGAACCAGATCTCCACGTCGTACGTCTTCGCCGCCGCTGCGGACATGTCCCCGGCGGGCAGCACGACGATGCGGAACGGGACGCCGAGGTCGCGAACGAGCTCCTCGGTGTTCGCGAGCAGGAGCTCGTGCTCGTCCCACGATCTCTCCGGGAGGCAGAGGGAGAACTGCTCGACCTTGTTGAACTGATGGACGCGGAACATGCCGCGCGTGTCGCGGCCCGCGGCGCCGGCCTCGCGGCGGAAGCACGGGGAGAAGGCGACATAACGAAGCGGGAGTTCCTCCGCGTCGATGATCTCCCCTGCGTGGAGACTCGAGACCGGGATCTCCGCCGTGCCCGAGAGATAAAGGCCGTCGGCGGGGACCGCGTAAACGCTGTCCTCGTCGGAGGGGAAGTGCCCCGTGCCGATCAGCGCGTCCTCACGCACGAGGACGGGTGGGAGCACCGTGACGAAGCCCTTCTCCGCGAGCCGGTCGAGGGCGTAGCGGTAGAGGGAGAGAGCCAGGCGGCCGGTGTCGCCGATCCAATAGCCGAACCGGGCGCCGCTCATCCGCGCGGCACGGTCCATGTCGAAGCGCCCGAGCTCGAGGCTCTCCTTCGGATCGGCCAGCTCGGGCGGATCTCCGATCACGCGCTCGACGCGGACGTCGTCCTCGGTCGCGCCGTCCGGGACGTCGTCGGCGGGCGGGTTCGGGATCCGAAGGCCGACCTCGTCGCGTGTGGCCTCCGCTTCGGCGAGCTCGCGCTCGGCCGCCTGGAGCTCCTCCTTGCCGCCGCGCAGCTCCTCGAGCTGCTCGGGCGTCGGCTTACCTTTGATCTTCGTGCGGGAGCGGAGGTCGTCAACGCGCGGTACGAGCCCGCGCCATCTCTCGTCGGCGGCGAGCCACGCGTCGAACGTCTCGCCCGCGCCCTTCCGAGCGAGGCGGCGCCGGAACTCTTCGGGCTCGTTACGGGCTGCGCGGGCGTCGATCACGCGACGGAGTCTAAGTACGCCTCCAGCAGCGCAGCGATGCCTTCCTCGTGCACCGAAGGGACAACCAGATCCGCGCGCTCGAGCACGTCCTCGTGCGCGTTCGCAACGGCGACGCCGAAGCCGGCCCAGTCCAGCAGCTCGCGGTCGTTCTCCCCGTCGCCGCAGGCGACCGTCTCCTCGGGCCGGAACTCGAGCCGGTCCGCCACGAACGCGAGCCCGCTGCCCTTGCTCACGTCCGGGTGCGCGAACTCGAGGAAGTACGGGAGCGACTTGGAGATGAAGAGGAGCCCCTCGAACCGCGGCTTCAGCTCTTCCTCGAGTGCGTCGAGCGCCGCCGGATCGCCTACGGCGACGAGCTTGGTCGGGTCGCGGTCGAGCCACGCGCGAAGATCGCCGACGGCGTGGATCTCCAGGCGTTGGAAGTCGGCGTACTGCCTCGCCTCCGGCGTCACCTCCGCCACGTACAGAAGGTCGTCGATGTAGCAATTGAGGTGGAAGCCGGCGGCGTGGACCGCGTCCATGGCCTCCTTCGCCTCCGCGAGCGGGATCGGGACGTGGAGGAGGAACTCGCCGGTCGTCGGGTCGGCGACGACCGCTCCCTGGTAGCAGACCACGAGATCGTCGAGGCCCGCCTGCTCGAGGTACGGCCGCGCGGCGCGGAACATCCGTCCGGTGACGACGACGACGTGGACACCTGCCGCGCGCGTCCGCGCCAGCGCGTCGCGGGTCCGCGGCCGCAGCACGCCGTCCTCGGCGATCAGCGTCCTGTCGAGGTCGAGCGCGAAGGCGGCGACGTGCCGCGGGAATCCTGCCGGGAGCTCGACGGCTACGGAGCCTGGCCGCCGGTCGACTTGACGACGTAGGCGGCGACGTCAGCGATCTGCTGCGTGCTCAGCGTGGACTTGAACGCCGGCATCGTTCCGCCGCTCGGCGCGCCGCCGTTCGTGACCTGCGCGGTGACGGCGCGGTAGTCGGGCTTGAGCGAGTCGAGGTTCGGTCCGACGGTTCCGGTCGAGTGCGCGGCGGCGAGGGTGTGACAGCTTCCGCAGCCCGCGGAGCCGAACACGCTGTTCCCCTTCGTCGCGTCGCCCTTGAGATGGAAGGCGGGGACGACGGGGAGGGTCGGGCCGCTCGCGACGGTTCCGACGACCGTCTTCGGCGTGGGGGAGGCGACCCCCTGAGCGCCGCAGCCGGCGAGCACCAGGGCGCCGAGCAGCGTGGCGGCGATGAATCCTGGACGGCGCACCGGACCGGACTCTAATGAAGCGCTAAGACCGGGCGCGCGGGAACCGGTGCGAGGGTTCCGCTGAGTACCATTCACGCCATGAAACGCACATCGTTCGGGCGCGACCGGGGGCTGTCGCTGCGGATGCTCTTCACGAGCGGGCTGCTCGGCCTCCTCTACGTCGGCTTCGCTCTCGTCCTCTTCTACGTGCTCCACGCCGGAATCGCGGTGATGGTCGTCATCGTCGTCGCGATGGCGTTCTTCCAGTACTACACGTCGGACAAGATCGCGCTCGCCGCGTCCGGGGCCAAGATCGTCTCGCCTGAGGAGGCGCCCGACCTGCACGCGATGGTCGAACGGCTCTGCGCCATGGCGGGGCTCCCCAAGCCGCGCGTCGCGGTCGTCGACACCGACGTCCCGAACGCGTTCGCGACGGGCCGGAACCCGAAGCACGCCGCGATCGCGGTGACGACGGGGCTCTGGCGGAGGCTCGAGCCGCAGGAGGTCGAGAGCGTCCTCGCGCACGAGCTCTCCCACGTCGCGAACCGTGACGTCCTCGTCATGACGATCGCGAGCTTCTTCGCGATGCTCGCCGCGATGCTCACGCGCTGGGGGCTCTTCTTCGGCATGTGGGGCGGCGGCTTCGGCGGCGGCAACCGGAACAACAACAACAACCAGGTGCCGGTCTGGCTGATCGTCTTCGCCGTCTCGATCGTCGTCTACGCGATCAGCTTCATCCTGATCCGGACGATCTCCCGCTACCGCGAGTATGCGGCCGACCGCGGCTCGGCGATCATCACGGGCGCTCCGGAGAACCTCATGAGCGCGCTGCAGAAGATCTCGAGCGGCATCACCCAGATCCCGCAGCGCGACCTGCGCGAGGTGGCCGGCATGAACGCCTTCTTCATCATTCCGACGAACTGGAAGTCCCAGATGAGCGAGTGGATGATGGACCACCCGCCGCTCGAGAAGCGCCTCGCGGCCCTCGCCGAGATCGCCCGCGAGATGGGCAAGCCGGTCTCCTAGAGCGCTCGCGAGTCCTCGCCGCGCCCGAGACTCCACCGTCCGCGCAGGACATGACCCGGTGCCGGGCACGAGGTCATGTCCTGTCTGGACATCCGTAGCTCTGAGCGTCTGCGGTTGCGCGACGACACTGGCTATTTGGGCCGTGTCTGCGTGCCCGGCACCAGGACGTGTCTCAGAGGGACGCGTCAGATTGGAGCGTCGAAGAGCGCGAGCCACTTGCTGAGGTCGGGCTCGACGGGTAGCTCGTGCTCGAGCTTCGCCTTCAGCTCGAGCTCCTGCGCGTTGTCACGCTCCTGCTTCTCGCCGGTCGGGATGAACGGCCACCACGTGCCGGTCTTGAAGCCGTAGATCCAGTAGACAGGGTGGCCCGAGCTGAACGCCGAGCCGTCGAACCGGAAGGCGGCTGCGAGGAGTTGTCCGCCGAAGCCGTGCTCATCGAGCTCCGAGGCGAGCGCGTGGACGCCCGCGACCTGGTCGTCGAGCTGGTCGTCGTGGACGATCACCCACTCGAAGCCGAACGAGTCGGTCTTGCGATCGATCTCCGAGCCGGAGCCGCGGGCGACGGTGCGGAGCAGCTCTTCCGCGTCGTTCTCGGTAGAGGTGAATTCCCCGGCCGAGAGCGGCTTGAAGATCAGTGCGGCATCCCCGGCGGTCTTCAGCGAGCACTCCGTCTCGAGGGTGATCGCGGCGGTCGAGAGCGCGAAGAGCCGCTCGCCGGCGGGCTCCTGGAGCTTCTTGCGGCCGAAGAGGATGTCGCCGAACCGGGTCAGGACTCGGTTGCTTCCTCGGCCGGCGGCTGAGCCGGCTCCGCGCCGGCGGCCGGCTGCTCACCCGCCGCGCCCGGCGCAGGCTCGGCGTCACCCGCCGCGATCTCCTTCTGCGGCGCGCCGGATCCGACCTCGGCCTTGAGCTTCGCGAGCTCGTCGTCGACCTGCGAGGACGAGGAGATCTGAGCGAGCTCGCGATCGAGCTGCGTCTGGTCGCCGGTGGTGAAGTCCTCGAGCGCGCCGCTCGACGTGAGCTCGTCGATCGCCGAGGCACGCGCCTGCATCTCCTCGGTCTTGTCCTTGGCGCGCTGGATCGCCATCCCGGTGTCGTTCATGTGCTCGCCGATGCCGGTCGCGGCCTCGCCGACCTTGACCTGGGCCTCCGCCGCGGAGTACTGCGCCTTGAGGACCTCCTTCTGCGACCGGAAGGACTCGACGCGCGTCTCGAGCTGCTGCTGGGCCGCGATCAGCTTTTCCTGCTGGCCCTCCAGCCCCTTCACCTGCGTGTCCATCTCCTGCAGCTGCTGTTGCGCGACGGCCTTCCGCTGGAGCGCCTCGCGGGCCAGGTCCTCGCGGTTGGCCGCGACCGCCTGCCGCGCCTGCGTGTCGAGCTTGACGACGTTCTGCTCGAGCTTCTGCTGCTGGAGCTCGATCCGCTTCTTGGAGGTGACGACATCGGCGACGCCGCGCTTCACGTTCTGGAGCTGCTCGAGCATCTGCTCGTACGAGTAGTCGAGCGTCTCGGTCGGGTTCTCGGCGCGATTCAGAAGCTTCGAGTACTTCGACTTCACGATCAGCGCCGTGCGTGACATCAGGCCTGCCATCAATCCTCCTCGGGGATAGCCGTGGACTAGCCTACCGCCATGCTCGTGGAGCGGAGCATGCATCCCGACTGGCTCAGCAACGCGTATGTGCTGGCGATCGAGGACGGCCCGGCGTTGTTCGTCGACTCGGGTGCCGACATCGCGCCGCTCGTGGAGGCGGTCGACCGCTGGCGGGCGACTCCGGTCGCGATTCTCCGGACGCACGCGCACCACGACCACGTCGTGAACGAGGACGAGCTCGCGCGGCGGTACTCGGTTCCCGTGGTTGCCGAAGCGGGCGAGTGGGACTGGGACGGTCTGCGCGTGCGCGGTCTCGCGACGCCCGGCCACTCCGACGACGGCCTCTCGTTCGTCGTCGGCGACGACCTCGTTGCGACCGGCGACACGCTCTTCCGCGACGCCGTCGGAGGCGGCGACGTGGAGGTGGTGCGGCGTTCCGTGATGGATGTTCTGCTCTCGCTCCCCGACGAGATGCGGGTGCTTCCGGGCCACACCGACGACACGACGATCGGCCGCGAGCGCGAGTCGAACCCGTTCGTCCGCGTCTGGAGCGGAGCGGAGCCGGAGGGAACCGAGCGCGTGCGCGTCGGAGGGCGAGACGCGACGCTCGTGGTGTGGTCGCCCGACTACGACGGCAAGGGCAAGGCCTGGTTGCGCTACGACGACGGAAGCGAGGCGACCGTCGGCGGCTCGCGCGTCGAGCGCGGCTGAACGGAACACGTCTTGGTGCCAGGCACCGGGACGTGTCCGAAACGGACAGTAGGTTGCGCGGCGTGCGTCTCATCGTCGCCCGCTGTGAGGTCACCTACACCGGCCGCGTCTCGGCCGTCCTGCCCGAGGCGGTGCGGCTGCTGATCCTGAAGGAGGACGGCTCGGTGCTCGTCCACGACGACGCCGGCGGGTACAAGCCTCTCAACTGGATGACGGCGCCGACGTTTCTCGCCGACGAGGGCGACCGACTCGTCGTCACGAAGCCGAAGAGCGACGACGTCCTCGAGATCCGCCTCCTCGAGGTGCTGAGCGACGTCGCGCACGACATGGGGGAATCGGTCGCGCTGCAGAAGGACGGCGTCGAGCGCGACCTGCAGGAGGCCCTCGCGGCGGCGCCCGAGGCGCTCGGCGAGCCGCTGACGCTCGTGCGGCGCGAGTGGCAGACGGAGATCGGTCCCGTCGACCTGATGTGCCGCGACGACGCGTCCGAGTGGGTCGCTGTCGAGGTGAAGCGGGTCGGGACGATCGAGGCGGTCGAGCAGCTCACGCGGTACCTCGACTTCATCCGCCGCGATCCCGCCAAGGCCGGCTGCCGCGGGATCCTCGTTGCGGAGCGCCTGAAGCCGCAGGCCGTCGCGCTCGCCGAGTCGCGGGGCGTGCGCTGCGTCGCCGTCGATCTTGCCGTCCTCCGCGGCGAGCGCGAGCCCGAGCTGACGCTCTTCGCGGCCTAGTCCGCCACGGCCTCCACGGCGGCAGCGACTCCGGCGCGCATACCGTCCGGGTGCGCATACGCGGCCGAGCCGAGGAGGAGCATGACGCCGTCACGTGTGCCGGCCCGTTCGAGCTGCTCGCGTGCGTTCTCGGCGCCGACGCCGCCGCCGATCACGGCGGTCGCGGGCCGCGCCGCCGCGATCTGCTCCCGCACCTCGTCGTCCGTGTCGAAGGTACGCGGCGAGAAGGAGCCCACCTGGACGTAGTCGGCGCCGAGTAGCCGCGTCAGCTCCGCGAGGACGCGCGCGGAAACCGAGACCGGCCCACCGCGGCGGAGGAATGCCGAGCCCACGCGATGCACGAAGATCGGCAGGCCGTACTCGCGGAGCCGGCCGACCGAGCCGAGGCCCGCGACGAAGGCGTTGATCATCAGCGCCCGGGGGCCCGCCGCGACGATCGCATCCACGTCCGCCCCGGTGACGTTCGCGGCGTAGCGGACGTGCTCGGGGATCGCCGCATTGATCGCCCGCACGCGCTCGGGCGACGACCGCTGCAGCTCGTCGTCCTTGACGAGGCAGGCGCCGCCTGCAGCCAGCTCGGCCGCTACCCCGTCTGCCTCCCCGGGCGACAACCCCTGCGCCGGCTTGACGATCGCTCCCACCGAGACGCCGGGCGAGGCCGTGAACGCAGGCCCCGGCAGCCCGTCCGGCCAGTCCACCCCGACGAGCCGGCAGAACTCCATGTCACCGCGATCCGCCCATTCGCCCGTAACACACGCCGCGAGCAGCTGCTCGGCGCTCGTCTCTCCGTCGAGCGCGGGGAAGTCGACGGTGACGCGCTCGCCGTCGACGTCCACCACGCGACCTTGCACATGCTCAGGGCCGTCCGGCAAGCTCACCGACTGGAGGATCGCGAGCGTCTCGCCCCAGGCCGGCGGCCGGATTTCGTAAACCGCACGCATCGCCCTATCGTAGGACCCTCGCCGCGACGAGGGAGGATCGAGATGGCTGTGAAGCTGCACCGTTGCCGGGGTCAGTTCGTGAAGATCAAGGGCCACCCGTGCTGGCGCGTCGAGAAGGCGCTCATCGACATGGGGGTCGAGTACGAGCGCGTCCCGGGGCCGGGACCGAAGAGCAAGCGCACGACCGTCAGCGAGGGGACGGGCCAGCCGAAGTACCCCGCAATTCAGTTCGAGGACGGAAGCTGGTACCGCGAGGAGTCGAAGGACATGGAGCGGACGATCCGCGGCGGCGGCCTCATGGAGCGGGCCTCGAGCGGCGCCTCGGCGGGCGGCGGCGAGGAAACCACCGAGCTACACTGAGCCGCCCCGGGGCTATAGCTCAGTTGGGAGAGCGCCTGGATCGCACCCAGGAGGTCGCCGGTTCGAGCCCGGCTAGCTCCATGTGGAAACGCCCTGGAAACAGGGCGTTTCGCGCAAAGCGTCGCTGGACGCCCGGCCGGCACAGGTTTAGGGTCGTCCGATCACCCGCCGGATCGCGCTAGCCACGCTTGCGGCTGCGGCCTTTCTCGTCGCGGCGGTCGGTGCCCTGGCTTCGGACAGTGCCCGAGAGCTGCGGATCGGGCTCGTTCTCGAGCAGCCCCTCGTCAGCCGTGCGGGCGACCCGTATCAGTACGGCGCGTACCGCGGGCTCGTCCGGGCAGCGAAAGACCTTCGCCTCCAGGCAAAGGCCGTTGCCCCGAACCCGACAAGCAGCGGCGACCCCTACCTGGCCCCGATGTCCTACCTCGCACGGCAGCGGTACGACCTCGTGATCGCGGTCGGGACGCTCGAGGTGGACTCACTCGGTCACACCGCCCGCCTCTTCCCGCACGAGAAGTTCGTCCTGCTCGACGGGAGCCGCGAGGCGATGCGCAACCCGCCCACGAACGTGGAGGGAACGGTCTTCCACACGGAGCAGGCTGCGTATCTGGCGGGTTTCGTGGCGGCGCGCATGGCCGACCGGGGCCCGCGTCCCCACGTGGTCAGCTCGGTCGCCGGTGTCCCGATCGGGCCGGTGCAGGCGTACGTGGCGGGCTTCCAGGCCGGGGCGAAGCGCGCCGATCCCAAGATCAAGCTGCTGAACGCCTACACGTACGACTTCCTCAACCCGGCGAAATGCCGGCATGCGGCCCTCAACCAGATCGCCCGGGGCTCGCAGGTCGTGTTCGACGTCGCAGGAGCCTGCGGCATCGGTGCGCTCGAGGCTGCGAAGCGGAAGGGCGTGTTCGGCATCGGGGTCGACATCGACCAGTCCTACCTCGGCAGGTTCGTCCTCACGAGCGTCGTCAAGAATCTGGACGCGGCCGTCTACGAGCTAGTCCGGCGACTTCACGACGGGAAACTCCCGAGTGGCGGCAACCTGAGCTTCGACCTGCGCAAGCACGGGGTCGGTCTCGGGAAGTTCAGTCCGGTGGTGCCCGCGGCACTTCGCCGCGAGCTGGTCCCCCTCGTCTCCCGGATCGAGGACGGGGAGATCGTCGTGCCGACGACGGTCAGTGGGTCGCGCTGACCGCGACCCAGATCGCGCCTGCTCCGGCGGCGACGGCCGATATCCCCCTGCCGAGGTGGAGCGACGTGGCCGGTCCGTGGCCGGGGGTCAGGCGCGTGAGATTGCCGTGGGAGTCGAGCGCCCACAGGGCGCCGTTGCCCGCGGCGAGCGCGAGGGGATACCCGGACGCCACCGCCTCGGCATCGTCGACGCCGAGCGTGGTCGGATCGATCTCCTGGATCTCGGGCTCATCGAGCAGCCAGAGCGAGCCCCGCGCGTAGACGGGGGTGGCGAGCCCGGAGCCGAACAGCTGGGAGTCGGTCTCCTTCGCCGTGTCGGGGTCGATGCGCAGCAGGCGCTCGGACTGCGTGGTCACCCATACGGAGCCGCCGCCCGTCGTCAGGCCCGTCGGCGTTCCGACACTCACGTGCCCGTCGACCTCGTTCGTCCGGGGATCGATCCGCAGCAGCTCGCTCCCTCGGGTCGCCCAGACATACCGTGAGCTGACGGCGATGTAGAAGACGGGGTTCGGAGCGAGCCCCTGGCTGCCGAGCGGGATGGTCGCTGCCGTCTGGTCGAGGCGCGGGTCGATCTGGGTGACGGTCCCGTCGTTGCCGTCCGCGACCCAGACGTAGCCGAAGCCGATGGCGATGTCGTTCACGTCGGCGCCTGTGCCGATGTTCGCCACGAGCTTGCCCGTGGCCGGGTCGATCCGGTCGATCGTGCCGTCCTCGGCGTTGGCGACCCACACGCCGCGCGCGCCGACGGCGATCGCGACCGGGCCCCTTCCGACGCGCACGAAGCTCTCGACCTTCGTGCCGCTCTCGTCGATCTTGGCCACCGAGTTCGGGGGCACGACGACGACCGCGGCTTTGCCGCCGGTCAGGACGATCGCCGCGGCGGCGGCACCTCCGAGAATCGCGAGCCCGGCGACAACGGCCGCGAGGGGGCGACGGAGCCGAGCGCTTCCCGGCACCCGGGCGGTCCCAGGAGCGCGGCGTGGGTCGTCGACACGGGCGGGCGCGGCCAGCGACGGCTCGTGCGCGAGGATCGCCCGCTGCAGCGCCTGCAGCTCCTCGCTCGGCTCGAGCCCCAGCTCCTCGAGGAGTGTCTCCCGCGCCGCGCGGTACGCGTCGAGCGCGTCCGCCTGGCGGCCCGATCGGTAGAGGGCGACCATCAGATGCCCGCGCAGGCGCTCGTGAAGGGGATGGGCACGGACGAGCGCCTCGAGCTCCGGGACGAGGTCGTCGTGACGGCCGAAGCGCGAGCTCGAGGTCGATGCGCCTCTCCGTCCCAGTCGCCCGGAGCTCTTCGAGCCGCTCGATCTCGTGCTGGGCGAAGTCGTCGTAGGCGAAGTCCGCCAGCGCCGGCCCGCGCCAGAGCGCGAGTGCCTCGTGCAGCTTCGCCGCGGCGGGACCGCGATCGAGCGGCCGCGCCTCGGCGAGGAGCTCCTCGAACCGGCGCACGTCGACCTGCTCCGGCGCCACGTCCAGCCGGTAGCCGGAGCCGACCGTCTGCACCGAATCCTGGCCGAGCTGCTTGCGCAGGCTCGAGATGTACCCCTGCAACGCCTTTGCCGCGGTTTCGGGCGGCTTCCCGTGCCACAGCTCCTCGATCAGCCGGTCGCTCGAGACGGCTTCGCCGCCGTGCAGCAGCAGGATCGCGAGCAACCTCCGCTGTTGCCCGCCGCGCAACGGAACCGCGGTTTCGCCGTCTCGAACCTCGAGCGGTCCCAGGATCAGGTAGCGCAATCCGCTCAACCAAGCGACCGTACAACCTGGCGCGTCCGCCGATAAGGGCCGCGTCTTACCGATGCCTTACCGCGTTTGACCGTCTCATTGCCGCGGCCCCGCAAGCTGCCTGGACAAGGAACCGCAGCGGGCGGTTCGGGAACAAAGGAGAGGGCAGTGGACTCCAGGCACACGATCAAGGCGGCGGCAGCGACGCTGACGGTCGGCTTCCTGCTCGTAATCGCGTTCGCCGGGCCCGCCCAGGCCGGCGGCACGGCGCCGAAGGGCATGACCGCACAGGCGTTCAAGGCGCTCCAGGCACGCAGCGACGCGTGGAATCGCTACTACCACCTCGGCGCGTACAGCCGGGCTGCGGGGACCGCGCAACAGGGTGGGCAGCGCCGAGCCCAGGCGACGAACCGGTACTACGGCCTCGGCGCCTCGAGCCGGCTTGCCGGGGTCGCGCAGCAGGCGGAGCAGCTGCGCGCAGACGCGACGAACAGGTACTACGGCGTCGGGCAGTACGCGGTCGTTCGAGCGGCCGGCGGGTTCGACTGGGCCGACGCAGGCATCGGCGCGGGCGCCATGCTCGGCGGGATCATGATGCTGGGCGGCCTCGCCGTCGCGGTTCGGCGCCGCGGCCCGTCCGTCCCGAGGACGACCTGAATCCTGCAACGCGGGAGACGGAGGCCCGGGGACCCGGGCCTCCGTCTCTGTGCCCGTGAGGAGGTTGACATATTCCGATATAGGCATATAATCTGCCCGTGGCCCGCACGTCCACGACCTCGGATGTCTTCAACGCGGTGGCCGAGGGCCGCCGTCGCGAGATCCTCGACACGCTGATCGCCGGGGAGAAGGCGGTCGGGACGATCGTGGGCGACCTCTCGTTGTCCCAGCCTCAGGTCTCGAAGCACCTGCGGGTGCTCAGCGAGGTCGGACTCGTGAGATGCAGGGCGGAGGGACGTCGCCGCCTGTACAGCCTCGAGCCCGCGCGCCTCCAGCCGTTCCACGACTGGCTCGCCAAGTACGAGCAGGCACTGGACGAGCGGCTCGATCGGATGGACGACTACCTCACAGACCTCCAACGAAAGGGAGAGCAGCAGTGACAGCTACACGGCACGGGACGGCAGTCCACGAGTATCCGAACGAGCTCGAGATCGTCACCACCCGCGAGTTCGACGCCCCGCTCGAGCTCGTCTTCGACGTGTTGACGAAGCCGGAGCATGTGCGGAATTGGTTCGCCCCGTTCACCGACCGGGTGACGGAGTGCGCGATCGACCTGCGCGTGGGCGGCGAATACCACATCGTCTTCGTCACGAGCGACGGCGCGGAGTGCTCGTTCCGGGGGACGTACCTCGAGGTCGAGGTGCCCACCCGGACGGTCTCGACGTGGCGGTTCGAAGGCTGGCCGGATGCCGATGCCGTCGAGTGCGTGAACCTGGAGGAGACCGACGGGGTGACGAAGTTGACGATGAGCCTGACGTTCAGCGACGAAGCCGGCCGCGCCCACATGAGCACGCACGACGGCCAGGAGGACAGCTACGACAAGCTCGAGGACTACCTGAGGTCGCTGCTCGAGGCCGAGGCGACCGTCTAGGCGCTGCCGGGAATCGGCAAGATGCCGTAGGTGCAGCGGATCCCTCTAGGCGCCCTCCAGGAGCGCGAGTTCCGGCTGTTCTTCACCGGCCAGCTGGTGTCGCTCCTGGGCGACGCCGTCACCCCGTTCGCGCTCGCCTGGGCGGTCCTCGACCTGACGGGATCCGCGCGCGACCTCGGCTTCGTGATCGCCGCGAAGACGGCGCCGCTCGTGGTCTTCCTCCTCGTCGGCGGCGTCTTCGCGGACCGTCTGCCGCGACGCGGCGTGATGATCACCGCGGACGTCGCCCGTCTCGCCGTCCAGGCGGCGACCGCCGCCCTCCTGCTCTCCCACACGGCGCGGATCTGGGAGCTGGTCGTCCTCCAGGCGTTCGCCGGGACGGCGACTGCGTTCTTCAACCCGGCGTCGACGGGGCTGACGCCGATGACGGTCAGCGCCGGGCGCCTGCAGGAGGCGAACGCGCTGCGCGGGATCTCGATGGCCTCGATGCAGCTCCTCGGACCTGCGATTGCCGGCGTCCTCATCGTCACGGTCGGACCGGGCTACGCGCTCGCGATCGACGCGGCCAGCTTCGGGGTCAGTGCCTTCTACCTCGCGCGCCTGCACCTGCCGCTGCACATAAGCCTGCCGCCACAGTCGTTCGCGCGCGACCTCCTGGACGGCTGGCACGAGTTCGTCGCGCGGACGTGGGTCTGGCTCATCGTCGTGAGCGCGTCGCTCGGGAACATGATGAGCGCGGTCTGGGTCGTGCTCGCCGCGACGTGGATCAAGCAGGGACACGGCGGTGCCGGCGCGTGGACGGCGATCCTGGTCGTCTCGGCCGTCGGCGCCTTGATCGGCGGCGCGACCGCGTTGCGCACGAAGCCGCGACGGCCGTTGCTCGTGGCGTGCATCGTGATCATCCCGAACGCCGTTCCGCTCGTCCTGCTCGCGCTGAAGCTGCCTTGGGAGACGCTCGTCGTCGCGGGGCTCGTGACGGGGTTCGGGAACATGCTCTTCAACACGCTCTGGGAGACGACGCTGCAGCAGCACGTTCCGCCCGCGTCGCTCTCGCGCGTCAGCGCCTACGACTGGTTCGGGTCGCTGCTGTGCCAGCCGGTCGGGCTCGCCGTGGCAGGAGTGGCGGCGGCCGCCATCGGGATGAGCCCGACGCTCTGGATCGCGGCGGCGATCGACCTCGTCGCGATCGTTGCGCTGCTCGCTGCGCCGAGTGTGCGGCGTCTGGAGAGTCTCGCCGAGCCCGGACTCGAGCAGGAACCGGCGATCGCCTAGCGGAACTCCTCGATGTCGAGGCCCTCGTGGTGGTGGTCCCACCCGTACTTCGCGATGTGTCCCCAGCAGTCCGGCTTGCTGCCGTCCGTGTCGGTGACTCCGTACGCATCCGCGAGCTGCCGGGCGCTCACGATCGTCCCTGACCAGCGGTCGGCGTCACCGGCCCGCGCGAGGGCCGCGATCCCTCTGGCGACATAGGTCGGCGACTCCGAGATAGCAAAGCCGGGCCGCGTCTCGCAGGCGTCGCGCCAGGTCGCCTCCGTGACGCCGAAGTGCTCGAGCATGCTCTCGGAGCGGAGCCAGCCCGGAGTCACGCCGACCGCCGTCGCGGGGAGGCTCTCGAGCTCGGCGGCGAGGCCCTTGACGATCCGTTCGACGTTGGCCTTGACGAGGTCGTAGTAGAAGCCGACGTTGCGGCGGAACTCCGCATTGGCCTCGGACGTGCCGTCGGTCAGCTCGACGACGAGCCCGCGGGTTCCGTGGCTCTCGGCCGTGCGCAGGACGAGCGGGACGGCCGCATGCGACGTGATCAGGTGTGTATGCACGCCCATCTGCAGCATCCGCAGCCCGCCCGCCCAGTCGTGCTCCCAGAGCGGCTTGTCCCATTCCATGTAGCGGTCGCCGCCGAAGATGTCGTTGACGAGGACGTCGAGCCGGCCACGCTCGCGCTCGATGCGCGCGACGAGTTCGCCGACCGCCGCCGGATCCTCGTGGTCGACGACGAGCGCCGCTCCTTCTCCTTCCGCCGCGGCGATCAGGTCACCGGTCCCCTCGATCGTCTCGGGCCTCTCCATCTCGGACGGGCCGGAGGTGCGGCTGCTGCGGCCGGTCGCGTAGACGAAGAAGCCGGCGCGCGCGAGCTCGACGGCGATCGCTCGCCCGGCGCCACGGGTCGCTCCGGCGACGAGCGCGACCTTCGGCTCAGAGGCGGCACCGCTCACGCGGCCGGATCATGCCGGAGCTCAGCGGCTTGGGCCGCGGACGGTGAGGAAGATCGTGCCGCCCACCGTCTCGTAGATCGAGGCGCACCGGAGCGAATCGTCGGTGACGGCGTCGAGCTCGTATGTCCTGGCCGGTTCCGATAGGCCGAGCCCGGCGGCGGCTGAGCGCACCTTCGTCACCGCGGTGCCCAGCGACTCGCAGCCGAGGGTGAGCGGCCGCAGGGCGGCCGCGAGCCTGTGAGCCGTCGCGGGCTCGATCGGGCCGGTCGACGGAATCAGCGTCACCGTCCGCGCTCCGGGATCGACGACATCGCTTTCGAAGCACGTCCCTGCGCCGTCGCGGGTGGAGACTGTCCAGCCGGCGAAACCGAACCGTGCGAGCTTGGCCCGCGTGAGCTTCATCGCCGCGTCGCGGTCGAGGCAGCTCGACTTGAGCCCGCCGACGTAGTCGTCGAGGGAGTCCTGGAGCTGGATCTGCCCGACGTCCTGCGATCCCGACGGAAGCGGCGTGAAGCCGGCGGGCGGCTTCTGGCCGCGGGGAAGGACGGTCACGCCTCCGAGGCCGTTGTCGTAGGCGGCGAGCGGGGGCGGCTCGACTCCGTGATCGCGCTTCCATCCGAGAGCACAGTCGTGGGCCGGGTCGCCGGAGACCGAAGGTATGACCGTGTCGTTGCCGTCGATCAGGCACTGGACGCTTGTCGTCTCCTGCGCGGGCGAGCCTCGGAGGACCGCCCATGCCCCGGCGGCCGTGGCGGCGGCCGCGACGGCTGCGAGCACGAGCACGAGGGAGCGACGGCGACGCACGACGGGCCGCTGCCCTGCTCCGCGGCCGAATGGCAATTCGGTCACTCCGGCCAGCAGGGACTCACGTCCGGCGGCACCGAAGACGTTTGCCGCCTCCCCGTCCGCGAGCGGCGAAAGGCGCTTCAGAGACTCGATCGAGCTACGTCCACTCATGCTCTTGTCCTCCGATGAGTTGGAAATTCTTCGCCGGAAGTGCGTCGCGCAGCCGTTTGCGCGCGCGGTGCAGGCGGAGCCGCACGACGGCCCGACTCGTGCCGAGGGCTATCGCGACCTCGTCTCGCGTGAGGCCTTCCCACGCCAGGAGCGACAGCAGCTCGCGGTCGGAGTCGCTCAGGCTGGCAAAGGCGCGGGCGAGCTCGCTCGAGGATTCATCCGGGTGGGCTGCGTCCAGCGCTGTCGGGTCGATGCCGGCTGCCAGACGCTCGCCGAGCGCACTGCGCCGTCGTTGACTGCGGCGCTGGTTCGCAATGACACGCCGAGCGACACCGAACAGCCACGGACGCAGGTCAGCGTCTTGCGGACAACGGTCGAACCGGCGCCACAGGGTGGCGAAGGTCTCGGCGACAGCCTCCGCGGCGTCCTCGGGATCACGAACCCGTCGGAGCGCGTAGCCGCAGATCGGCTCGTACAGCTCGCGATAGGCCGCCTCGAACCGCTCCCGGCGACCGGCGAACCCGTTGCGCATCAGGCCATCCTGCACAACCGGAACATGTCCGGCTCCTGCCGCAGCGTTTCAAGGCGCGTGAGCGCGGGCCTCGCCCGGCCCGCGCGCGCAGCTCAGCGCGGGACTCCGGGCGGTGGCCCGCCGTGCCCACCGGGTCGCTCCATCACGCCGAACGAGCTGTCGAGGTGGATCTCGACCTCGCTGCCGTCCGACTTCGTCACCGTGACCTCGTAGCCGTCGCCGAAGTAGTCGGTCGTCACCTCGCCGGCGGTGCCGCTGCCGGCGGCCTCCACGGCGGCCGCCTTCGCCCTGTCGGCCGCGTCGCCGGTGACCGGCTTCTCGGCGTCCTCGTGCGCGGCGGTGCCGTGCGCCGGCATGTTCCGCGGCGCCTGTGGCGGGTGGCCCACCCTGGCAGTGGGCGTCGTCGCGGTGCCGGAGTGGGACGTCGCCGCGCCGGCGACCGCTGCTCCGCCGACCGCGGCTCCGGCGAGCGCGGCGACGCCGAGTCCGACCCTCTTGACCTTGCCGAGCATCGTGTGCTCCTTTCGTCCGATCCGGGTTGGCCCGGGTACGGGAACCACGATGCGGCGGCCGCGTTGGAGCCGCCTTCGCCACCGCTGGGAAGGTCCTGTGCATGCCGCGTCCGGTGCGTTCCCAGGAGATTCACAGAGAGCCGTGCCATGGTGTGAGGCATGAACGCGAAGGGCGCCGCCGGGAGGGTCCTCGTCGTCGACGACGAGCCGTCGATTGTCGACGCGGTCGCCACCGCCCTCCGCTACGAGGGCTTCGAGGTGCGTGAGGAGGGGACGGGACGCGGCGCGCTCTCGGCCGTCGCGGACTTCGAGCCCGATCTCGTCGTCCTCGACTGGATGCTCCCGGACCTCGACGGGGTCGAGGTCGGCCGGCGTCTGCGCGAGCGCGGCTTCAAGACCGCGATCCTCTTCCTCACCGCCAAGGATGGGGTCGAGAACAAGGTCGAGGCGCTGCGTGCCGGGGGAGACGACTACGTCACGAAGCCGTTCAGCCTCGCCGAGGTCGTCGCGCGCGTCCAGGCGATCCTGCGCCGCACCGCCGGCGAGCTTCCGGGGGACGTCCTCCACTTCGCGGACGTGACGCTCGACGAGGTGCGTCACGAGGTCCACCGGGGCGACACCCGCGTCGACCTGACCGCGACGGAGTTCTCGCTGCTGCGCTACTTCCTCCTCAACCCGCGCCGCGTGCTCTCGAAGGCACAGATCCTGCAGAACGTCTGGCGCTACGACTTCGGCGGCAACTCGAACGTCGTCGAGACGTACGTGAGCTACCTGCGCAAGAAGCTCGACGCGCTCGGGCCGCCGCTGATCCGGACGATCCGGCAAGCCGGCTACATGCTCGACGCCGAGGACTAGCGGTGCGCCGGCTCTCGCTGCGGGCGCGGCTCCTGCTCGGCGTCGTCCTCCTCGCCGCGCTCGGGCTCGCCGCGGCGGACGTCGCGACCTACAAGTCGCTCAGCGACTACCTCTTCTCGCGGGTCGACAGCACCCTCAACGCCGTGCATCCGGGCGTCGAGCAGACCTTCTTCGGGGACGAGCACGACCACCATGCGGACGAGCTCGCGCCGCCCGGGTACTGCGTCGAGCTCCGCACGCTCGCGGGCCGCGCGCTCCAGTCGCCGTGCCAGGGGGCGCCGGGCGAGACGCACGAGTCGCAGCCCCGCTATCCACGCAGCGTCTCCCTCCCCGCGCAGCCGAACACCGGCGAGGGTGACCGCGTCCGGTTCCTCACCGTCGATGCCATGGAAGGGGACGGCCGCTATCGCGTCCGCGCGTCGATGGAGCGTGACCACCCGAACGAGCTGCTGTTCATCGCCGCGCCGCTCCGCAGCGAGGACAACACGCTGCACCGGCTGTTCCTCGTCGAGCTGCTCGTCACCGCGGTCGTGCTCGCGGCGCTCGCTGCGGTCGGCCTCTGGATCGTGCGGCTCGGCCTGAGCCCGCTGCGGCGAATCGAGCAGACCGCAACCGCGATCACGGCCGGCGACCTCTCGCACCGGGTAGAGCACCCGGATCCGCAGACCGAGGTCGGCCGGGTCGGGAGCGCGCTCAACGAGATGCTCGACCGGATCGAGGCGTCTGATCGCCGGCTCCGCCGCTTCGTCGCCGACGCCTCGCACGAGCTGCGCACCCCGCTGGCGGCGGTGCGTGCGTACGCCGAGCTGTTCGGCCGCGGCTCGGCCGCGCATCCCGACGATCTCGAGCGGTCGATGTCAGGGATCGTCCGCGAGGCCGAGAGGATGAGCCTCCTGGTCGACGACCTGCTCCTGCTCGCGCGGCTCGACGAGGGTCGTCCCCTCGAGCGCGAGCCGGTGGATCTCGCGGCCGTCGTACTGGAGGCGGTCGACGCCGCCCGGGTCGTCGAGCCGGAACGGCCGATCGAGCTGTCCGTCGAGCCCGCGACGGTCACCGGCGACGCGGTCCGGCTTCGTCAGGTGGTCGACAACCTGCTCGCGAATGCACGCGCGCACACGCCGGCAGGCACGCCCGTGTCGGTCGAGCTCGGACAGGTCGACGGCCGCGCCACGCTCACCGTGGCCGACCATGGGCCGGGACTGACGGAGGAGCAGGCGACTCGCGCCTTCGAGCGCTTCTACCGCGCCGACAGCTCGCGCGCACGCACGAGCGGCGGCGCCGGTCTCGGGCTCTCGATCGTGGCCGCGGTGGTCGAGGCGCACGGCGGTACGGCCGAGGTGCGCCCGACGCCGGGCGGCGGCGCGACCTTCACGATCACGCTGCCGCTCGGCGCCGGCTGATCGCTACGCGGCGAGCTCTTCGGGGAGGGGCGTCGCGAACGAGTAGAGCCTGGCTTCGCTCTCGGGGCGATCGAGCGTGAACGGGAGGAACATCGCAGCTGCGACCGCCACGACGACGCCGAAGTCGAGGATTGCGTTGAGGAGGATCGCTGTGTTGAGGGACATGTCGCTCCTTTGCTGCTCGTTGTCCGTCCCTCCAGACTTCCCGCGGCGGATGAGGCGCCCCTGGCAGCGACCTGTGAAAACGCTGCGAGGTGGAAGGGGCCGCTCGCGCGGCCCCTTCGTTCAGCTGACCCGGTCGTCGGGCTGGTCCATGCGGAAGTCGAACCGGGCGATGATGCCCGGGTCGGCTCCGTCGGCCAGATCGGGATCTCGCGTCGCGACCCAGGCGTAGTTGTGCTCCGGGTAGGCGACGACGTCGGGGAAGCTCCCGGCGCTCATGCCGAGGATCCGCGCAGGCTCGTCGTGCGGATTGCTGAAGGCGTGCACGCCGGCTCGGCCCTCGGGGCAGAACACGAAGTCGCCTGGAGCGAGCTCTTCCTCGCCCTCGAGATTCCTCCACACGGGACGCCCGCTAAGGACGAAGAACATCTCCTCGCCCCCGTAGTGCATGTGCATCCGCATGCCGGGAGCCCCGGGCCGCAGCTCCCAGAGCGTGGCGCCCATCCTGGCGTTCTCCGGACGCCAGAAGGAGCGGTGGGCCAACCCGGTCTCGTCGCCCTCGCCGTCCCAGGGCACGTCGGCGAACAGGTTCTGGCGGTGAATCGGTTCGTACCTCCGTTGCGTCAGCGGTTGCGGCAAGGCGATCCGCCCGCCTATCGGCGGCGCAACACCTCGCCCGAAGACAGAACCGCTACCTCGCTGCCGGATCCACGCGGCGATCCTAGACCATCCCCTACCATGCGACACCGGCACGGCCATCGACCAGGAGGAGCGCGTTGACGATCACCGACCGGCCTGAAGACAGTCTCGCCGTCCACGGGCTGCGCGTCGGGGGACGCGTGCTCCGCAATCCGACGACGTCGCAGCTCTACACGGCGGCGCTCGACCGTGGCGAGGCCGTCCTCGGCGAGGACGGGCCGCTCGTCGTCGACACCGGGCGCTTCACCGGCCGCTCGCCGAAGGACAAGTTCATCGTGCGCGAGCCCGGCTCCGAGGACCGGATCTGGTGGAGCGACGTCAACGCCGAGATCTCCGAGGCGCACTTCGACGGCCTGCGCGGGAAGGTCGTCGCGCACGTCGAGAGGCACGACGTCTACGCGATCGACGCCTTCTGCGGCGCCGATGGCAACCACCGGTGCGCCGTGCGCGTCCTCACCACGCACCCGTATCACGCGCTGTTCGCCAAGACGATGTTCATCGAGCCCACGCCGGCCGAGCTCGCGGACTTCGAGCCGGACGTGCTCGTCCTGCACGAGCCGGAGGTCGAGGCCGATCCGGCGCAGGACGGCACCCGCAGCGGCGTCTTCGTCTGCCTCCACCCGTCCCGCGGCGAGATCCTCATCGGCGGCACGTTCTACGGCGGCGAGATCAAGAAGTCCGTCTTCACGCTGATGAACGACCGGCTCCCGCAGGACGGCGTGATGCCGATGCACTGCTCGGCCAACGTCTCGCGGGACGGCGCCGACGTCGCCGTCTTCTTCGGCCTCTCCGGCACCGGCAAGACGACGCTCTCGGCGGACCCGGAGCGGTTGCTGATCGGAGACGACGAGCACGGCTGGGGCGACGAGGGCGTCTTCAACTTCGAGGGCGGCTGCTACGCGAAGACGATCCGCCTCTCCGCCGACGCGGAGCCCGAGATCTGGAAGGCCGTGCACAGCTTCGGCACCGTGCTCGAGAACGTCGTCGCCGACGAGCGCGGCGTCCTCGATCTCGACGACGACTCCAAGACCGAGAACACGCGCGCCGCGTACAAGCTCGAGCGCATCGCGAACGCGCTGCCGGCCAAGCGTGCCGGCCATCCCAGCTCGGTGATCCTGCTCGCCGCGGACGCGTTCGGGATCCTGCCGCCGATCGCGAAACTCAGCCACGAGCAGGCGCTCTTCTTCTTCCTCTCCGGCTACACGTCGAAGCTCGCAGGCACGGAGCTCGGCGTGACCGAGCCGCAGCCGACCTTCTCGACGTGCTTCGGCGCGCCGTTCCTGCCGCAGCCGCCGACCGTCTACGCGAAGCTGCTCGGCGAGAAGCTCGAGCGCCACGACGCGGGCGCCTGGCTGATCAACACCGGCTGGACGGGCGGACCGTTCGGCGAGGGTCACCGGATGCCGATCCAGGCCACGCGCGCGCTGCTCGCCGCGGTGCTCTCGGGCGAGCTCTCGGGGGCCGAGTTCCGCACGGATCCGGTCTTCGGCTTCCAGGTGCCGGTGTCGGCGCCGGGCGTCGACGAGGCGCTGCTCGACCCGCGCTCGACCTGGGCCGACCCGGAGGCGTACGACCGGAAGGCGCGCGAGCTCGCGCAGATGTTCGCCGACAACTTCTCGGCCAAGCACGCGGACGCGCCCGCCGAGGTCGCCGCGGCCGCACCGAAGCTCTAGCCCTCAGCGTAGCCGCGTCCGCGCTCGGCCCTCGCGCGCGCGCAGCTTCCACTTGCGGACCTCCTCCTTTCGCAGCAGCGCGTCGTGCCGCATCGCGATCGCCAGCAGCTCGCCCTGGAGCTTGCGCCAGCTGTGGAGACGCTCGAACGGCAGCGTTCCTTCGTCGATCGCGGCGAGGACCGCGCAGCCGGGCTCGTGCTTGTGCGTGCAGTCGCCGAAGCGGCAGTCCGCGGCGAGCTCCTCCACGTCCGAGAACGTCGCGTCGAGGGCGGCGGAGCCGACGTCCCAGAGCTGCAGCTCGCGCAGGCCCGGCGTGTCGATCACGAGTCCGCCGCCCGGCAGGACGAGCAGCTGGCGGTGCGTCGTCGTGTGCCGGCCCTCGTCGTCGTCCTCCCGCGTCTCGCGCGTCTCCATCACCTCGTTGCCGATCCAGCGGTTGACGAGTGTCGACTTGCCGACGCCCGAGGAGCCGAGGAGGACTGCGGTGGTGCCGTCGGCTATCCGCGCCCGCAGCGCGTCGCACCCTTCGCCGGTCAGCGCCGACACGACATGGACGGGGACGCCGACCGCAACCGCTTCGACTTCCGCGACCATCGACCACGGGTCGTCGAGGCGGTCGGCCTTCGTCAGCACGATCTCGGGCTGGGCGCCGCTCTCCCAGATCGTGAGGAGGTAACGCTCGATCCGCCGCGGCTCGAGGTCCGGGCCGAGCGAGGAGACGACGAACGCGACGTCGACGTTCGCGGCCAGGGTCTGGGCGGTCGTGGTCAGGCCCGCCGCGGTGCGCTGGATGGCGCTGCGGCGTGGGAGGACGGTCCGGATCAGCCCGTCGCGGAGGCCGACCCAGTCCCCGACGCCCACGTCGACGCCCTCGTGCATGAGCCGGCCGGGCAGGCGGGAGCGGACGGACCCGGTCTCCGTCCAGACGTCGAACGCGGCCCGGTGGGCGGCGGCGACGCGTCCCGGCACGAGTCCGGGCTCCAGGTTGTCGGCGAGCTCAGAAGTGAATCCGAGCTCGCGCAAATCGAATCCAGGCAACGCAAAGCTCCTTCGCGGAAAAGTTGGGACGCCGCACGCGTCCAGCAGAAGGAGCGTCCGGCGCTAGGTCAGGAGGACCGAGGAGGTGGCAAGCGCAGACGTCATTTGTCGAACCTCCTCTCGCCGGGAACGGACTGAAGCAGCGTAGGCGCAGCGCCGGCGCTCGTCAACCCCCGCGCGAAGCGCCGCTCATGCGCCTTCTTGTTGGCGAAATGCGCGGCAGAGTGGTAGGAATCGTGCGCGATGCGCAGCGACGACGTCCAGCCGCTCCGAATCGCGCCGAGCGGCTCGGACCGTGGACCGGTCGCGCCGGCGCGTCGGATCGACGAGCTCGACCGCAACATCATCGAGGCGCTGCAGGCGAACGGGCGCGAGTCTTTCCGCGCGATCGCCGCGAGCGTCGGCGTGTCGGAGGCGACGGTGCGCGCCCGCTACGGGCGGCTGACGGCCGAAGGGATCCTCCAGGTCGTCGGCGTCACGAACCCGCTCGGGCTCGGCTACGAGCAGGCGCTCGTGGGCGTCAAGACCTCCGGCTCGCCGGAGAACGCCGCCGACGCGATCGCGCGCTGGCCGGAGGCCGACTACGTCATCGCGACGGCAGGCCAGTTCGATCTCGTCGTCGAGCTGGTGGCCACCGACCGCCGCCATCTGCTCGACCTGACGAGCCGGCTCCGGTCTCTACTGGACGTCGTCTCGACCGAGACCTTCGTATACCTGGAGATGTGGAAGCAGCTCTACGACTGGGGGAGCGGCATGCCAAAGGAGGACACCACCAAATGAGCATCACGCAGAGCGCTACGTCGGCCGACGAGCTCCGCCGCATGGCGGGCGAGCACCTCTGGCTCCACTTCACGAACATGGGCGGCCACCAGCCGCCGATCATCGCGCGCGGCGACGGCTGCTACCTCGAGGACATCGACGGCAAGCGCTACCTCGACGCGCTCGCGGGACTCTTCTCGGTCAACCTCGGCTACGGCTTCGGCGAGGAGATCGGCCAGGCGGCGCTCGAGCAGATGCGCGAGCTGCCCTTCTACACGAACTGGACCTACGCGCACCCCCGCGCGATCGAGCTGGCGACCGAGGTAGCCTCGCTCGCCCCCGGCGACCTGAACCGCGTCTTCTTCGTCTCCGGCGGATCCGAGGCCGTGGAGTCGGCCTGGAAGCTCGCACGTCAGTACTTCATCGCCCGGGACGGGATCGATCCGGGTCAGAAGTACAAGGCGATCGCACGCGACATCGCGTACCACGGTACGACCTTCGGCGCCCTCTCGCTCAACGGCGTCGAGCCGCTGCGCGAGCCGTTCAAGCCGCTCGTCCCCGAGGTGCGGCACGTGAGCAACACGAATCGCTACCACCGTCCCCCCGAGGAGACAGAGGCGGAGTTCACGGCCTTCCTGCTCGAGGAGCTCGAGCGGACGATCCTCGAGATGGGTCCCGAGACGATCTGCCTCGTCCACATGGAGCCGATCCAGAACGCCGGCGGCTCCTTCGTCGCGCCGGAGGGCTACTGGCGCGGCGTCCGCGGGCTCTGCGACAAGTACGACATCCTGCTCTCGGCGGACGAGGTGATCACCGGCTTCGGCCGCGTCGGCCACTGGTTCGCGTCCGAGCGCTACGACATCCGGCCGGACATCGTCACGTGCGCGAAGGGTCTATCGTCCTCGTATGCGGCAATCGGGGCAGTCGTCGCCACCGACCGCGTCATGGAGCCGTTCCTCTCGGCGTCCTCGATGTACACCCACGGGATCACGTTCGGAGGCCACCCCGTGATGAGCGCGATCGCGCTGAAGAACATCGAGATCATGAAGCGGGAGCGCATCATGGAGCACGTCCTCGGCAACGAGGACGCGTTCAGCCGGACGCTGGGCCAGCTGCTCGACCTCCCGATCGTGGGAGACCTGCGCGGCACCGGCTACTTCTACGCGATCGAGCTCGTCAAGGACAAGGAGACGCGCGAGACGTTCTCCGACGAGGAATGCGAGACGCTCCTGCGCGGATTCCTGTCGCCGCGCCTGTTCGAGAGGGGCTTGATCTGCCGCGCCGACGACCGCGGCGATCCCGTCGTGCAGATCTCTCCTCCGCTCGTCGCAACTCAGTCAGAATTCGACGAGATGACCGGGATCCTGGGCGACGCACTCGCCGAGGCGTGGGAGCAGCTGCATTGACGGTGGAGGCGGCTCAACCTCCTGTGGCGCCTGCGACGGCCGAGTACGACATCCGGCTGATCGGGCTGACGAAGCGGTTCGACGACGTCGTCGCGGTCGACGGCATCTCGCTCGACATCGATCGCGGCCACTTCTTCGCCCTGCTCGGGCCCTCGGGCTGCGGGAAGACGACGACGCTGCGGATGATCGGCGGCTTCGAGGAGCCGACGGAAGGGCGGATCGAGCTCGGCGGCGTCGACGTCGCCCCGCTGCCGCCGTACAAGCGCGACGTGAACACCGTCTTCCAGTCGTACGCGCTGTTCCCGCACCTCTCTATCTTCGAGAACGTCGCCTTCGGGCTGCGCCGCCGCGGCGTGAAGGCCGGCGAGGTTCGCCGCCGGGTCGTGGAGTCGCTCGACCTCGTGGGCCTCGCGGGGCTGGAGAAGCGCAAGCCGCGGCAGCTCTCGGGCGGCCAGCAGCAGCGGATCGCGCTCGCGCGCGCCCTCGTGAACCGGCCGCGCGTGCTCCTCCTCGACGAGCCGCTCGGCGCCCTCGACCTCAAGCTGCGCAAGGAGATGCAGCTCGAGCTGAAGCGGATCCAGCACGAGGTCGGAATCACGTTCGTCCACGTCACGCACGACCAGGAAGAGGCCATGACCATGGCCGACCGGATCGTGATCATGAACGGAGGGCACATCGAGCAGCTCGGCACGCCGAGCGAGCTCTACGAACGGCCGCGGACGGCGTTCGTCGCGGGATTCCTCGGAGCGTCGAACCTGCTCGAGGCGACCGTGTCCGGAGACGACCGCGTGACGCTGGCGGAGGGCAGCGTCGTCCAGCTGCCGCACGGCATGCTCGCCGGCCGGACGGGGACGGTGCAGATCGGGGTCAGGCCCGAGAAGCTCCGCATCGGGGAGGGAGACACGAACTCGTTGTCCGGAATCGTCACCGAGAGCGCCTACATCGGGGTCTCGACGCAGTACATCGTCGACACGCCCGCCGGGCCGGTGACCGTCTATGTCCAGAACGACCGCACCGGAGGCCAGGTTGCGGCAGGGGAACGCCTGACTCTCAGCTGGAGTCCTGAGAGCACATTCGTCGTCGACGCCCAGGAGGGCACGCTATGAGCGATCGCATCACCAGGCAGGTGTTTCTTCGCCGCGCGGCGGCGAGCGGATCCGTCCTCACGGTCCCGGGAATCCTCGCGGCCTGCGGCGGCGGCAGCTCGCCGTCGTCCGGCGGCGGCACCTCGACCGAAGCGCACAAGCTCGCCAAGACCCTGCACTTCTCGAACTGGACGCTCTACATCGACAAGAAGGGCAACAAGCACCCGTCGCTCGACCAGTTCCAGGCGAAGTACGGCGTGCACGTTGCCTACGCGGAGGACATCAACGACAACGCGTCCTTCTTCTCGAAGATCCAGCCGGACCTCTCGAGCGGCCAGTCGACCGGCCGCGACATCATCGTGATGACCGACAACTCGCGCTATCCGAGCCTGCTCGTGAAGAAGGGCTGGGTGGAGAAGCTCGACAAGAGCGCGATCCCGAACATCAAGAACCTCGTCCCGCAGCAGCGCCACCCCAGCTGGGACCCCAACCGCGACTACAGCCTGCCCTGGCAGTCCGGCTTCACGGGAATCGGCTGGAACGAGAAGCTGACGGAGCCCGTCACGACGATGGGCGACCTGCTCGGGAACAAGAAGCTGAAGGGGAAGGTCGGGCTGCTCAGCGAGTTCTCGGACACGCTCGCGCTGGTCATGGCCTACAACGGCGACGACCCGAGCAAGATCACCGACCAGACCTTCAACCGTGCGATGAAGACCATCCAGAAGGCGGTCGACTCGGGCCAGGTCCGCGCGTTCTACGGCAACGACTACAGCGGACCGTTCGCAAAGGGCGATCTGCTCGCGACGATGGCGTGGTCCGGCGACGTGGTCCAGCTCCAGGCCGACAACCCGCACCTGAAATGGCAGCTGCCCGACACCGGCGGCGACATCTGGACCGACAACATGCTGATCCCGAAGGGCGGCGACGCCTACACCGCGTCGGTCTACATGAACTTCGTCTACACCCCGAAGATCGCCGCCGAGATCGAGGATTACGTCAACTACGTCTGCCCGGTCCTCGGAGCGAAGGAAGCGCTGATCAAGCAGGACCCGGCGGTCGCGAAGAACCCGCTGATCTTCCCGACGAAGGACATGCTGGACAACGCGCACACGATCGACCCGGCTGCGCTCAACAACGAGAAATGGCTGACGGCTTGGCAGAACCTCGTCTCCGCCTGACGTGCGGGTCTTCCACCGCAAGCGCTGGCTGACGCCGTACCTGCTCCTCGCCCCGGGGATGCTTTGGCTGGCCCTGTTCTTCCTGGTCCCGCTCGGCTTCCTCTTCTACCAGTCGCTGGAGTCGGGGAACATCGACTTCGGCTACGCCTTCACCTGGGCGTGGGGCAACTACTCGAGCGCGATCAGGAGCTACCGGGGGCAGTTCGAGCGCTCGTTCGAGTATGCAGGCATCGCGACGGTGGTCGCGTTCCTCGTCAGCTATCCGGTCGCCTACTGGATCGCGTTCCGCGGCGGGCGGTGGAAGAACCTGCTCCTCCTCTTCATCGTGGCGCCGTTCTTCGTCACGTACCTGATCCGGACGCTCGCCTGGGAGACGATCCTCTCCGACAACGGGTTCGTGGTCCGGATCCTCCACGACATCGGCGTTCTCAGCCCGGGCGGGCGTCTGCTCGCGACCGGAACCGCCGTGGTGGCGGGCATCACCTACAACTTCCTCCCCTTCATGGCGCTGCCGCTCTACGTCTCGCTGGAGCAGATCGACCAGCGGCTGATCGAGGCTGCGGAGGATCTCTATGCCAGCAGGTGGGCGGCGTTCATACGCGTGACGTTCCCGCTCTCGCTCCCCGGGGTGGTCGCGGGAACGCTGCTGACGTTCATCCCGGCGGCGGGTGACTTCATCAACGCCGAGCTGCTCGGCTCGCCGACGAACCACATGATCGGCAACGTGATCGAGTCGAAGTACAAGGAACTGCTCGACTACCCGGCGGCCGCCTCGATGTCGTTCATCCTCATGGCGATCATCCTGGCGATGATCCTCCTCTACGCCCGCGCGGTCGGGACGGAGCAGCTCACCGGATGACCTCGGTGGCGGTTCCGCTACGCAGTCGGCGCGGCACGCTCGCCGCCGCGGTCGCGTTCGCGCGACGGCACGTGCTGACGGTCTACTCGCTTCTCTTCTTCGCGTACCTGATGCTGCCCATCGGGGTCGTGATCGCGTTCTCCTTCAACGATCCGAAGGGGCGCTTCAACTACACGTGGCAGGGCTTCACCTGGAAGAACTGGGAGCAGTGGAATGCGATCCCGGACCTGCAGAGCGCGATCCAGCTCTCGCTCCTGATCGCGCTGATCGCGAGCATCGTCGCCACGCTGCTCGGCACGCTCGTCGCGCTCGCGCTCGTCCGCTACGGCTTCCGCGGCCGGGCGGCGACGAACCTGCTCGTCTTCCTACCGCTCTCGACGCCCGAGATCGTGCTCGGCGCGTCGCTCCTCACCCTGTTCCTGAACCTGACGAGCGTCCTCCCGATCGGGTTCTGGACGATCCTCATCGCCCACATCATGTTCTGCATCAGCTTCGCGGTCGTGACCGTGAAGGCGCGCCTGATCGGGTTCGACCGCCACCTCGAGGAGGCGGCGATGGACCTCGGGGCGAACGAGCTCACGACCTTCACGAAGGTCACGCTGCCGTTGATCGCGCCGGCGATCCTCGCCGCGCTGCTCCTCTGCTTCGCCATCTCGATCGACGACTTCGTCGTGACGTACTTCAACGCGGGCAACCGGGTCACGTTCCCGATCTTCGTCTGGGGCGCGGCCCGCGTCGCGACGCCGCCGCAGATCAACGTGATCGGGACGGCGATCTTCGTCGTCGCCGTCACGCTCATGCTCGCGAACGTCGTCTTCCAGAACCGGCGCGCGAAGCAGGCCTGATGGCCGGCGCATCGGTCGATCCGCGGCTGCCGTCGTGGTGGCTCGAGGACGCGCTGGCGCGCGAAGGGGATCCGGCGCCGGCGGCTGCGCTCGCCGGCGACGCGACGGCTGACGTCGCGATCGTCGGCGGCGGCTACACGGGCCTGTGGACGGCGCTCGCGCTCCGCGAGCGGTCGCCCGAGCTCCGCATCACGGTGCTCGAGGCGGAGATCTGCGGGCACGGGCCGAGCGGGCGCAACGGTGGCTTCGTCCACGGCTACTGGGCGTCGCTCGCGTCGGTCGTCGCGGTGCTCGGCGAGGAGCGCGCACTCGAGCTCGCCGTCGCGGGCGAGCGAATCATCCCCGGCATCCGCGCCTGGGCCGAGTCTCGGCGGGAGGACGTGTGGCTGCGCGAGGCCGGGATGCTCGAGGTGTCGGCGGCGCCCGCGCAGGACGCCGGCGTCGAGAAGGGCGTGGCCGCCGCCGCTCGGCTCGGACGCTCCGACCAGGCGGTCCCGCTCACGCCGGAGGAGGTGGCACAGCGCGTCTCCTCGCCGGTCTTCCGGAACGGCATCTTCTATCCGGAATGCGCGACCGTCCACCCGGGCCTCCTCGTGCGGGCGCTGCGGCGCGCAGCGCTCGACGCGGGGGTGACCCTCCACGAACGGACCCCGGTGAGAGGCGTGCGCGCCGGCTCGCCGAACGAGCTGGCGACTCCGGGGGGAACCCTCCGCGCGCCGGAGGTGGTGCTCGCGACCAATGCCGCGCTGACGGGCTGGTCGCCGGCCTCTCGCAACCTGACGAACTTCGGCTCCTACGTCGTGCTCACCGAGCCCGCGCCCGAGGCGCTTGTGGAGATCGGCTGGACCGGGGGCGAGGCGATCGTGGACGGCCGTATGTTCCTCCACTACTTCCGGACGACGAACGACGGACGGGTGCTCATGGGGAGCGGCAGCGGGCCCATCGGCCTCGGTGGGCGCATCGACGATCGCTTCTCGCGCGACGTTCCGACGGCCGCGCGCGCGGAGGCGGGCCTGCGGCGCCTGCTGCCCGGCCTCGCCGGTGTTCGCGTCGAGCGCGCCTGGGGCGGTCCGATCGACGTCTCGGCGGACCACCTGCCGTTCTTCCGCACGAAGGCCGGGACGCGGATCCACTTCGGCGCCGGCTACTCCGGGCACGGCGTCGGGCCGAGCTGGCTCGGCGGGCAGACGCTCGCATCGCTCGCGCTGGGCTCCGACGACGAGTGGACGCGCCTGCCGCTGGCGGCGCGAGCCGTGCCGCGCCTGCCGCGGGAGCCGTTCCGCCGGGTCGGCGGCGGGCTCGTGCGCTGGGCGATCATGGCCTGCGAGGCGGCCGAGGAGGAGGGCCGGCGCGCCCCGCTCGCCGCGCGGGCGGGCGCCGCGCTGCCGCGGCTGCTCGGGATGGAGCTCGGTACGCGCTGAGCCGCGCGGCCCGGCTACTGGGTCGACGCGAAGGTCGAGGCGGACCGGCGGGCGACGCCGCTGCGAAGCGCAGCCCCGGCGACTGCTGCGGCAACCGCCGGCGCGATCGCCCGGTTGAAGACGCTCGGGACGATGTAGTCCGCCGAGAGCTCGTCGGCTCCGATCGAGCCGGCGATCGCCTCCGCGGCCGCAAGCTCCATCGCGGAGTCGATCGTCCTCGCGCGGATGTCGAGCGCGCCGCGGAAGACGCCGGGAAACGCGAGCACGTTGTTGATCTGGTTCGGGTAGTCGCTCCGGCCCGTCGCGATGACGGCGGCGTGCCCTTCGATCTCCTCCGGCACGACTTCCGGGCTCGGGTTCGCGAGCGCGAAGACGACTGCATCCGGAGCCATCGTGCGGACGCCGTCCGCGCTGATCGCGCCCGTCACCGAGAGGCCGATGAACACGTCCGCGCCCTCGAGGATCTCGTCCGCGCTGCCGCGGAGGTTCTCGGGATTGGTCTCCTCCGCGTACTGCTGCTTCGTCTCGCTCAGGCCGGCACGGCCGCGGTAGATCGCTCCGCCCTCGTCGCAGCCGACGATCCACGTCGCGCCCGCGGACTGCAGGATCCGCGTGACCGCGATACCCGCGGCGCCGACGCCCGTGGTCACGATGCGGACGCCGGACAGGTCCTTGCCGACGACGCGCAACGCATTGAGCACCGCGGCGAGGACGACGATCGCCGTCCCGTGCTGGTCGTCGTGGAAGACCGGGATAGCGAGCCGCTCCCGAAGCCTGCGCTCGACCTCGAAGCAGCGGGGCGCCGAGATGTCCTCGAGGTTGATGCCGGCGAACCCCGGCGCGATCGCCTCGACGGTACGGACGATCTCGTCCGGATCCTTCGTCGCCAGGCAGATGGGGAAGGCGTCGATGTCCGCGAACTCCTTGAAGAGCACGGCCTTGCCCTCCATCACCGGCAGCGCGGCTTCGGGGCCGATGTCGCCGAGGCCCAGGACGGCGCTTCCGTCGGTCACCACCGCCACGGTGTTGCGCTTCATGGTGAGGTTCCAGACGTTGTCGGGGTCGTCGGCGATCGCGCGCGAGACGCGGGCGACTCCCGGCGTGTAGACCATCGAGAGATCTTCCCGCGTCTTCAGCGGCAGGCGCGGCTGCACCTCGAGCTTGCCGCCGAGGTGCGCGAGGAAGACGCGGTCGGAGACGTTGACCACCTCGACGCCCTCGCGCGACCGGACGGCGGCGACGATCGCCGCGAGGTGCTGCTCGTCGTCGGCCAGGACGTTGACGTCGCGGATCTTCGTGGAGCCCTCGACCCGGACGAGGTCGATCGCGCCGAGCAGCCCTCCTGCTTCGCCGATAGCGGAGGCGAGCTGCGCGAATGCGCCGGGCGTGTTCTCGATGCGCACGCGGATGGCCGCGCTGAAGGAGGCGGACGGATGCATCGACCCAAGCTTTCCGGTTTGTTTCCGTCGCCGCATCCGCAGTGATTACGCTCGCGACGGTGGAAATCTGCGTATGCGACGTCGGGCCGCGCGACGGCCTCCAGAACGAGCCGGACGTGCTCGCGCCCGAAACGCGGGCCGAGCTCGTCGACCGTCTCGCTGCCGCCGGGCTGCGCCGGATCGAGGCCGTGAGCTTCGTCCGCGACGACCGCGTCCCGCAGATGGCCGGCGCCGAGGAGGTCGTAGCGGGCGTGAGCCGGCGCGAGGGTGTCGAGCTGTCCGGCCTCGTCCTCAACGAGCGCGGGTGGGAGCGCTTCGCGGCGGCTCCGCTCGATCGCGTGAACGTGACCTTCGCGGCCACCGAGGCCTTCAACCTTCAGAACGGGAACGCGACACTCGCCGAGGCGGTCGAGCGCGCGGAGGCGATTCTCTCCGCCGCGGGGGAGACGCCGGCGACGGTGACGATCTCCTGCTCGTTCGGGTGCCCGTTCGAGGGCCGTGTCGACCCGGGCGCCGTCGCCGAGCTCGCAGCCCCGTTCGTGAGGCGGGCCGAGGTCGTCCTCGCGGACACGATCGGTGTCGCGACGCCGTCGGCGGTGCGCGCGCTCGTGCAGCGGACGCGGGCGCAGGGCTTCCACGGCCACAACACGCGCAACACCGGGTATGCGAACTGCCTGGCAGCGCTCGAGGGAGGTGCGAGTGTCCTCGACGCCTCGGTCGGCGGTCTCGGCGGCTGTCCGTTCTCGCCGCGCGCGACGGGCAACGTCGCGACGGAGGACCTCGTCTACCTGCTCGAGGGCGAGGGCGTGCCGACGGGCGTCGACCCGGACGCCCTCGTCGGCGTAGCGCAGTGGCTGGAAGGCGTCCTGGGCCGACCGCTCGAGGGCTACCTCCACCGCGCAGCCCCCTGGCCCACTCGGACCGGTCCAACCTAGTAACAAACTGTTACTAGGTGCGCCGGAAGGCTGTTTCGGAAGCGGCGGGACACGTCCGTTCGGGGCACTGTCGAGGTTAGTAACAGTTTGTTACTTGGGATTCGCCGTTCGGACGATGCGGGCCGACACGAGTGCGGCGATGTCCTCCGGCGAATGGCCGAGCTCGGTGAGGATCTCCTCCGTGTGCTTGCCCAGCGCGGGGGGTGGCGCGTGGTGGCGCACCCGGTCTCCGTCGGCCGTAAGCGGCGCAGCGACCGTGACGAGGTCTCCGAGCGACTGGAGGATCCCGAGCGCCTCGGTCTGCGGATGTCGGGCCGCTTCGCCCACGTCGTACACCGGCGACGCGGGCACGCCCGCGGCGACGAGCGCCTCGAGCAGCTCCGTCGAGCCCCTCTCCCGGGTTCGCTGCTCGACGAGCGCGACCAGCTCCGCGCGGTTCGAGACGCGGTCGGGATTCGTGACGAAGCGCGGGTCGCCGGCAAGCTCTGGCACGCCGAGCACGCTGCAGAACGCTGCGAAGAGCTTGTCGTTTCCCGCGACGATCATGAGCTCGCCGTCGCGGGTCGGGAACACCTGGTACGGCGCGATCTGAGGGAAGCCGCTCCCCTCGCGGCCGGGAACGAAGCCGGCGCCGAGGTAGCCGACGAGCTGGAACGCAACGAGTGAGAGCGCGGTCTCGTACAGCGAGAGCTCGAGCGTGCGGCCGACGCCGGTGCGCTCCCGCTCGTACAGCGCGGCGAGGACTCCGAGAGCCGCCCAGACACCGGTGCCGAGGTCGATCAGGGACACGCCTACGCGCGCGGGCGGCCCGCCCGCCTCGCCGGTGACGCTCATGATCCCCGACGCTGCCTGCAGCAGCGGGTCGTAGCCTGGCCGGTCGCTCAACGGGCCGTGCGTGCCGAACGCGCCGATCGAGCAGTGGACGAGCCGCGGATTGCGGACCCGGAGCGCGGCGGCGTCGAGCCCGTGCCGCTCCGCTGCTCCCGGCCGCAGGCTCTGGAGGAACACGTCTGCGCGATCGACGAGCTGCAGGACGATCCCCCGGCCGCGCTCGTCCCCGAGGTCGACCGCGAGCGAGCGCTTCCCGGCGTTCGCCGAGAGGAACATCGCGCCCTCGCCGTCGAGAAACGGCGGGCCCCACGCGCGGGAGTGATCGCCCGCGAGCGGCTCGACCTTGACGACGTCGGCGCCGAGCGCGGCGAGCAGTTGGGTCGCTGTCGGCCCCGCAATGGAGGCCGTAACGTCGACGACGCGGGTGCCGGCGAGCGGGCGCAGCGCGGTCATCGCTCGAGCGCGTAGAGCCGCGTGGGCTTGCTTCGAACCTTCCGCAGGAGGAGACGCTCGGTCTCGATCACCGCGGGTGAGTCCAGACCACGTGCGGACCGTAGTGCCGCAACTCGATCGTCTCGCCGGGCGTTGCTCCGAGCCGCCCGGCGACCCGCTGAGAGGCGACGTTTCCAGGTGCGATGAGCGAGATCACACCGGAGCGGCCGAACCAGTCACGGACGGCGACGGCCGCCTCGGTCGCGTAGCCCTTGCCCCAATGCTCGTGCGCAAGCGCCCAGGTGAGCTCCGGCTGCGCGTCCGGCGAGCTCGACCGAACCCACCGCTCGGGGTCGTAGAAGTTGAAGCCCACCCGCCCGATTCGCTCGCCGGCCGCTTCGACGATGAGCTTCCCGGCCGGATAGGTCTCCCACCCGTCCACCCACTGCCGCACGACGCCACGCGAGTCCTCGACGCCGCCGAGGAAGTCCATGACTCGAGGGTCGGCGAGAAAGGCCGGCGGATCCTCGACGTCGGCGACCGTCGGCTTCCGCAGGAGGAGGCGCTGGGTCTCGATCACCGCGGATGCTCCCAGACGACGTGCGGCCCGTTGTCGAAGAGCTCGATCGTCTCCCCGGGGGTCGCGCCCAGCCGCTCCGCCAGCCGCTGCGAGCGGACGTTGACCGGGGCGATGAGCGAGACCAGCCGTTCGAACGCCCGCTCGGCGTAAGCCCATTCGCGCACGGCGAGCGCCGCCTCGGTCGCGTAGCCGCGGCCCCAGTGCTCGCTCGCGAGCGCCCACCCGAGCTCGGGCTGCGCGAACTCGCCGGCGCTCGCGAACGTCGTGTGCGTCCACGCTCTCACGTCCCAGACGAGCACGCCGACGCGGCCGAGCCAGCGTCCGTCCTCGCGGCGGATCACGGAGAACGGCCCGCAGCCGTTGTCGTCCCAGCGCTCGAGCCAGCGGCGGACGACGAACTCCGGATCCGAAGCCGCTTGCGGATGGACACCCCCGATGTGCTCCATCGCGACCGGGTCGGTGATGAGGTCGAGAGCCGACCGCGCGTCCTCGAGCAAGGGCTTCCGCAGGAGGAGCCGCTCCGTCTCGATCATCTCCCGCTCCGGCGCCGGCAAAGCCGCCGCCTCCGCTCACGGGTGAGCTCCGTCGAGCCTACGCTCACAGCGGCAGCATGATCGACCGCTCGAACTCGATCACGGTCTCGTCGCGCTGGTTGAGGCCGCGCGTGCGGACAGTGACGATGCCGAAGCCGGGCCGCGACTGCGACTCGCGCTTCTCGAGCACCTCCGTCTCGGCCCGGATCGTGTCGCCAGCGAAAACCGGCGCCGGCAGCCGAACCTCGCGCCAGCCGAGGTTGACGCCGCGCTCCGACACGTCGGCGACGGACAGGCCCGTGACGAGGGCCAGCGTGAAGGTCGAGTCGACGAGCGGCCTCTCCCACTCGGTCGTCGCGGCGTACTCCGCGTCGAAGTGGATCGGATTCGTGTTCAGCGTGAGGAGCGTGAACCAGACGTTGTCGGCCTCCAGTACGGTGCGCCCGAAGCGGCTCCGGTAGACGGCCCCGACCTCCAGCTCCCCGTACGTGCGACTCACGCCCGAGATCATCGCAGCGATGCACGAGCTCGCTCTCGAGCAGCGGCGCGAGCTCGGCGTCCGCGCGCCCTGGCACGTCGGCGACGTGACCTGGGGGCTCCGCCAGCACGAAGGCCGCGAGCACGAGTGGAAGATCCGTGTCTGGAAGGACGGCGGCCGCACCGTCGCATGGTCGTGGCTGAAGGACGACCGGGCGCTGCTCGAGTTCGACGTGCGGCGCGACCGGCTCGACCTCCTCGACGAGATCCTCGCCGACCAGGACGCGCGCACCGCGGTCGCCTTCGAGGACGACGCGGAGGTGCGGGCCGCGCTCGAGCGCAACGGCTTCACACGGCCCGGCGACGCGAAGATCAACCGCCAGGGGCCGGACATGCACTTCCTCGCGCGGGACCTTTCGGACGCGCCCGAGCCGCCGGAGCTGCCGGACGGGTTCCGCTGCCGGACGATCGAGCCCCGTGACCTCGCGGAGCGGGTCGCGATCCACCGCGACGTCTGGGCTCCATCGCGCGTCACCGAGTCGAGCTTCGCGAACGTCCAGGCGTCCTGGCCGTACCGCGCGTCCCTCGATTGCGTCGTCGAGGCGCCGGACGGCCGCTTCGCCGCCTATTGCCTCGTCTGGCCGGACGACGAGAACCGCGTCGGCGAGCTCGAGCCGGTCGGCGTGCGAGACGAGTTCCGCCGGCGCGGGCTCGGAGCCGCCGTCTGCAAGTTCGCGCTCCGCCGCCTGCACGAGGAGGGAGGCCGGCAGGCGATCGTCTACTGCGTCACCGACGCTGCGTGCGGGCTCTACGAGTCGATCGGCTTCCGCCGGCACGCGACGCTCGTCGGCTACTCGCGCTGAGCTGCCGCGTCAGAAGAAGACGGTCTTGACGAGCAGGACGATCGCGACGACCACGACCACGAACATGAGCAGGACGCCGAGGCCCAGCGCTGTGCCGCCGAGCGCGAGCTTGGCCGGCACTTTCGGGTCGCCCTCCTCGCCGAACGCCGACTCGAGCTGACGCTCGACGTAGGCCGTGATCCGCTCCTCGAAGCGCGATGCCATGTCTTCCTGGCGGGTCTTCGTGCTCGCCTCGTGCGTCTTGAGCGGCCGCGACGACGCGGCACGCCCGTCGATCGTGAGCTCGAAGATGTGCTCGTGCTGCACGTCCTTGAGGTGCTGCTGCCCCAGGTCGTGGACGGCGACCCCGTCCGGGAGCTGGTTGCCGAGCAGCGCGCGCGTCGTCTCGGAGATGAGGATCTGGCCGCCGTGGCCCGCGCTCGAGATGCGCGCCGCGCGGACGACGTCGAGCCCGAGGTAGCCCTCCTCGCCGACGTGAGGCTCGCCCGTGTGGAGCCCCATGCGCACCGACACCGCCTTCCCGTCCGGCCAGTCGTGGTCACGCAACGCCCGCTGCGCGTCGACCGCGGCCGCCACCGCGTCCCGCGCCCGCGGGAAGGAGAAGAAGAACGCGTCGCCCTGCGTGTCGATCTCCGTTCCCTCGCGCGCCACGAATGTCTCGCGCACGAGCCGGCGGTGGTCGCCCGAAACGCGCCCGTAGCCTTCGTCGCCGAGCTCCTGCAGGAGCCGCGTCGAGCCCTCGATGTCGGTGAAGACGAACGTGACGGTCCCGCCCGGCAGCGTGGTCATGGGCGCCTACGCTACTCGGATGAACCGGCTCGCGCAGGAGACGAGCCCGTACCTCCTCCAGCACGCGGACAACCCTGTCGACTGGCATCCGTGGGGCGAGGAGGCTCTCGGCCGCGCCCGCGCCGAGGGGAAGCCGCTGCTCGTCTCGATCGGCTACTCCGCGTGCCACTGGTGCCACGTGATGGAGCGGGAGTCGTTCGACGACGAGGCGACCGCCGCCGTCATGAACGAGCTCTTCGTCAACGTCAAGGTCGACCGCGAGGAGCGACCCGACGTCGACGCCGTCTACATGGACGCCGTCGTCGCGCTCACCGGCCAGGGCGGCTGGCCGCTCACCGTCTTCCTCACGCCCGACGGCGAGCCGTTCTTCGGCGGGACGTACTTCCCGCCCGAGCCGCGCCACGGCCTGCCCTCGTTCCGGCAGCTGCTGCAGGCGGTCTCCGGCGCGTACCGCGAGCGGCCGGAGGACGTCGCCGCGCAGGCGGAGGCGCTCGTCGGAGCGCTACGGCGCTCTGCCGAGACCGAGCCCTCGCTCGAGCCGCTGACCGGGGCGCTGCTCGCGGAGGCCGAGCGTGTCCTGCTGTCGCAGCTCGATCCGCGCTGGGGCGGTTTCGGCCACGCGCCGAAGTTCCCACCGGCGTCGGCTCTCGAGTTCCTCCTGCGGCGTGGCGAGCTCGACGCGGTGCGGCTCACGCTCGACGGGATGGCTGCGGGCGGGATGCACGACCTCGTCGGCGGCGGCTTCCACCGGTATTCGGTCGACGAGCAGTGGCTCGTGCCGCACTTCGAGAAGATGCTCTACGACAACGCGCTCCTCGTCCCGCCGTACCTCCACGCGTGGCTGCTCACCGGCGAGGCGCGCTACCGCGAGGTGGCGGAGCGGACGCTGGACTACATGCTCCGCGAGCTGCGATTCCTCGGCGGAGGCTTTGCCTCGGCGCAGGACGCGGACACGGACGGCGTCGAGGGTCTGACGTACACGTGGACCGCGGAGGAGGGCGCGCCGGCCGGGCTGTTGCAGCCGTTCGAGCACGGGCGCTCGATCCTGCGCGGGGAGCTCGACGAGGTCACGCGCGCGCGGCTGCTCGCGATTCGGGGCGAGCGTCCGCAGCCGGCCCTCGACGACAAGGTGATCGCGTCGTGGAACGGGCTGGCGCTCGCGGCGCTCGCCGAGGGAGGACGGCGCCTCGAGCGCGAGGGCATCCTTGCCGCGGCCCGCGCGCTCGGGGAGCTGCTGGTCGCCGATCCGCTCTGGCGGACGATGCGCGACGGGCGCGCGAAGTTCCCCGCCTACCTCGACGACTACGCGAACGTCGCACACGGGTTCTACGAGCTGCATGTCGCCACCGGCGAGCTCCGCTGGCTCCGGGAAGCGCGCCGGATCGCCCTCACCGCTCTCGAGCTCTTCGGCGATCCGGAGCGGGGCGGGTTCTTCCTCACGCCGGCCGACGGCGAGCCGCTCGTCGCGCGGCAGAAGGCCTTCGACGACAACCCGACGCCGTCCGGCAGCTCGATGCTCGCCTTTGTCCTCCTGCGGCTCGCCCGGATGTGGGGCGACGACGAGCTAGAGCGCCAGGCGGTCGGCGCGCTGCGCCTCGTCCGCGACCTCCTCGCGCGCGCTCCGACGGCGTTCGGCTGGGCGCTCTGCGCGCTCGACCTCCACCTCTCGCCACCGCGCGAGCTCGCGATCCTCGGCGGCGCGGACTCCGAGGTCGCGCGAGCGGCCCTGAGCGGCTTCGATCCGAACGCCGTCGTCGCCTTCGGGCCGGCCGACGACGTCCCGCTGCTCGAAGGCAAGACGCCGGTGGACGGCAAGCCGGCGGTCTACGTCTGCGAGCGCTTCGCGTGCCAGGCGCCGGTGACAGACCCGAGCCAGATCTAGGCGGCTGGCACTGAGAGCGGCAAGGGAGCCGGCGGGAGACCGCGCTCTCCCGCCGGCGAAATTCGATTGGACAGTGGGCGGGTGCGCAGCACCCGCCCACGAGTCAGTGGATGCCGTTGTAGATCTTGCCGAAGGCGTGCCAGTCGCCTGTCTTCCCGCCGCTCCACTTCTCGAGTTTGAGCTGCTCCATCGGGAAGGTGCGCTTCTTCGACGTCTGCACCGACATGCCCGGGTAGACGAACGGGTTCTTCGTCTCGTTCATGGTTCGCAGCGCCTTCATCAAGCCGGGCCGCGTCAGGTTCTTGCCGGCGTGCTGGAGGCCGTCGACGAACGTCCAGCCGACTGCGAGGCCGTAGATGATGTTCCCGTCGCCCTCCGCGAGGCTCTGGTCGAGAGCGGGCGCGTATTTGTGGATGATGCTCTTCGCGAGCTTCATCCCGGGCAGGTTCGCCTGCGTCGTCGGGCTCGCGAGGTAGGCGGTGGAGATGATCCCGTCGAGGTCGGCCCCGTTCGAAGCGGCCGCGAGCTCGAACAGGCGGTTCGCCGAGACGTTGTTGACGAACGTCAGCGGGTTCCAGCCGATCAGCGTCTTGGCCACTAGCGACTGGATGGTCGGCGTCGGCGTCGCGAAGATCGCGAGCGTGTCCGCGCCGTGGGCCCGCAGCGCGACGATGTGCGCCGCGATGACCTGGGCGGAGTCGCCGACGTTGTAGGACTCGGTGTCGACGATCTGATTCGCGTGTGAGCCGAGCCCGGTCTTCAGGCCTGCGAGGTAGTTCTTGCCGTACGCGTCGTTCTGGTAGATGACGCCGATCTTCGCGCTCGCCTTGTTCGCGAGGATGTACTGGGCGTAGATCTTCGCCTCGCCCGGATACGTCGGCTGCCAGCCGAGCGTCCACGGCTTCGTCGAGCCGTCACAGGCGTGGTGGACGCAGTTGCCCCAGAACGCGTCGCCGGTGGCGACGAGCACCTGCGGGATCTTCCTCTGGTTGAGATAGCCCCAGGTGGACAGGATCGGCGCCGTGCCCAGACTGCCGACCACGGCGAAGACGTGATCCTGCTCCACGAGCTTCTGCGTCTGAGGGACGGTCTGGGACGGGTCGTACTGGTCGTCGAGGGCGATGTCCTTGATCTTGCGGTGGAAGACGCCGCCGCGCGCGTTGACGTAGGCGTAATACGCCTGCTCGGCCGCCGGGATCGTCTTGTAGAGCGAGGCCGGACCCGTGAACGGGAACGTGCCGCCGATCACGATCTGCTTCTTGCTCACCCCCGGCGTGCTGCTGCTGTGCGAGGCAGCCGCCGTGCTTGCTACCGCGGCCGTGGCCAGGACAGCGCAGAGCAAGGCTCCGAGCTTCCAACGGTGGACAGCCATGCGCCCCCTCCTCCGAATTCGGATTGTGTCGGTAAGGACGATTTCCCGGGCAGTTTGATGGAGATTGACTCGCCGTTCAAGCGCGGGCGAATCGGCGGACCCTCGCGAAGAGTCCCGCAAAGCCGTCGGGGAGCAGGAGCATCACGAGGACGACCGCCGATCCGAAGACGACGTCACGGCCGTGGTCGGAGCCGATGACGGGCACGCTGCTCGAGACGGCGGGCAAGAGGCCGACGAACGCGGCGCCGGCGAGGACTCCCCAGAGCGAGCCGAGACCGGCGACGGCGGCGCCGACGAGGATCTGGAGCGAGAGGACGACGCCGAACTCGCTCGGCTCCGCGAAGCCGTTGGTGGCGAGAACGAAGAGCGAGCCCGCGACGCCCGCGTACGCGGCGGAGATCCCGAAGGCGAGCGTCTTGTAGACGGGCAACTCGATGCCGGAGGCCACGGCTGCGATCTCGCTGTCGCGCACGGCGCGGAAGGCCCGGCCGACTCGCCCGCGCAGGATCAGCCACGCGAGGACGAAGAGGATCGCGGACGCCGTCCAGGCCGCGCCGTAGAGCCAGAGGTGGCTGACCGTCTTCGATGTCTGGACGCCGTCCCTCCCGCCGAGGAACTTCGACCACTTGAGCGGCAGCTGGGGCACGGAGACGGCGAGCGCAAAGGTCGCGAGCGCGAGGTAGACGCCGGAGAGCCGCAGCGCCGGCAGGCCGACGAGGAGGCCGACGACGAAGCAGATCGCGAAGGCCATGAGCATCGTCAGGACGAGGTTCGTGTGGTGGTCCTGCGACATGACCGCGGTCGTGTAGCCGCCGATCGCCATGAACGCGCCGTGGCCGATCGAGATCTGGCCGGTGTAGCCGGTGAGGATGTTGAGGCCGAGCACCGCGACGAAGAAGATCCCGACCTGCGCCGCGAGCCCGACGTGGTAGCCGCTCAGCGTGAAGGGGAGACCCGCGAGCGCTCCCCCGACGACGAGCAGCGAGACGATGGCGGGGAGCCTCTGCCTCATACCCGCCGCACCTCCCGGTGGCCGAAGAGCCCCGACGGCTTGAGCAGGAGCACGGCGACGAGGACGGCGAACGCGAACGGTGCCTGCAGCTCCGAGCTGATCGACGGCACGTACTGGACGACGAGGTTCAGCGAGACGCCGATCGCGAGCCCGCCGACGACGGCTCCCGCCGGGCTGTCGAGGCCACCCAGCACGGCGGCCGCGAACGCGTAGACGAGTATCGGCTGCATCAGCGTCGGCTCGAGGACGAACTGCGACGGCTCGGCCATGAGGCCGGCGACCGCGCCGAGCACGGCGGCGAGTCCCCAGCCGATCGCGAGCATCCAGTCCACGCGGACCCCGACGAGCGCCGACTCGGCCGGCCGCAGCGCCGCCGCGCGCATGCCGAGGCCGAGCTTCGTGAACCGGAAGAGCGCCCACACGAGCAGCACGGAGATGACGACGACGCCCAACATCCCCGGGTACAGCCGCGCGATCGAGACGCCGCCGACGCTGTAGACCTTCGTCCCGAACGGCGACTGCATGTACTTGAAGTCGCCGCCCCAGATCCAGTTGACGACGCCGTCGATAAGGATGAACAGGCCGACGGTGACGATCACGGCCGCGATCACGGAGCGGTGCTGCACCGGGCGGACGAGCGCCACCTCGAGCACGAGGCCGAGCACGAAGGCGATCGCGAGCGTCGCGAAGAACGCCTCCCAGTACGAGAGGCCCCAGTGAATGAGCTGATACGCGACGTAGGTGGTCGCCATCGCGAGCTCGCCCTGCGCGAAGTTGACGACGTGCGTCGCGCGGTAGACGAGCACGAGCGCGAGCGCGAGGCCGCCGTAGACCGCGCCGAGCGCGAGTCCCTGCACCGTCAGCTGGGCGAAGACCTCGCTCCGCAGCGAGCCGACGAGGAGTCCCGCCGCGCCCGCGACGAGGAGCAGGCTGACGGGCGGGACGACGCCGCCGAGCGCGGCGCGGTCGCGGAGGCGCGGGCGGAAGGACTCGAGCGTCGCCACGGTCTAGTAACCGAGGTAGCTGCGGCGGACGGAGTCGTCGGCCCTGAGCTCGGCGCTCGTGCCCGAGAGGGCGACGCGGCCGGCCTCGAGCACATAGCCGGACTGCGCGGCCTGCAAAGCGAGATGCGCGTTCTGCTCGACGACGAGGACGGTCAATCCCTCCCGCTCGTTCAGCTCGCGGACGATGCGAAAGAGCTCCGCGACGAGCACCGGCGCGAGTCCGAGCGAGGGCTCGTCGAGGAGCAGGAGCCGCGGCCGGTGCACGAACGCGCGGGCCAGCGCGAGCATCTGCTGCTCGCCGCCGCTCAGCGTCCCTGCCTGCTGTCTCCGCCTGTCCGCCAGCCACGGGAAGTAGGAGAAGACGCGCTCGAGCTCCGGCTGGATCGAGCCGCGCCGCGTGTAGCCGCCGAGGCGGAGGTTCTCCCAGACGGTCAGCTCCGCGAAGGTGCCGCGGCCCTCGGGGACGTGCGCGATCCCGAGGCGGGCGACGGCGTCGGGGCCGAGCCGGTCGAGCTGCCGCCCCGCGAAGACGATCCTCCCTGAGCGGCGTACCGTGCCCGAGACCGCGCGTAGCGTCGTCGTCTTGCCCGCGCCGTTCGGGCCGAGCACGGCGACGATCGATCCCTCCTCGACGGCGAGCGAGATCCCGTGCAGCGCGTGGACGGGGCCGTAGCGCGCCTCGACGTCCTCGAGCTCCAGGAGGGCCGTCACGCGGCGAGCTCTCCTCCGAGGTACGCCTCGATCACAGCGGGATCGCGCTGCACGTCGGCCGGCGGGCCGGCCGCGATCGTGCGGCCGAAGTTGAGCACGTGCACCTGCTCGCACAGGTCCATGACGAGCCGCATGTGGTGCTCGACGAGCAGGATCGTGAGCTCGCGCTCGTCGCGCAGGCGGCGGATGAGGCCGACGAGCTCGTCGACCTCCTCGTGGTTGAGGCCGCCGGCCGGCTCGTCGAGGAGGAGCAGCCGCGGCCGGCTCGCGAGCGCGCGGGCGAGCTCGACTCGCTTCAGCGTCCCGAACGGGAGCCCGGCCGCCGGGCGAGCCGCGTGCTCGGCGATCCCGACGTCGGCGAGCGTCTCGAGCGCCAGTCGCTGCTGCTCGTTCTCCCGCTGAAGCCGCGAGGAGGCATGCGCGCCCACGAGGACGTTCTCCAGCACGGTCAGCCGCGGGAAGAGCTCGAGGTTCTGGAACGTGCGCGCGACGCCGAGCCGGATGACGCGGCTGGGTCGCACGCGGCGAAGCGACCGGCCGTCGAAGACGATGTCGCCGGAGTCGAGCCGGTAGAGGCGCGTGATCGCGTTGAACGCCGTCGTCTTGCCGGCCCCGTTCGGGCCGATGACGCCGACGATCGAACCCTCTGCGACCTCGAGGCTGACGTCGTCGAGCGCGACGATCCCGCCGAAGCGCAGCCGAGCGCTGTCCAGCGAGAGGAGCGGCACCGTCAGTCCGCCGCCTGCAGCGAGCGGCCGCCGGCGGACTGCATGCCGGCGAGCATCCCCGGCGGCGAGGCACCGTCGGGGAAGCGTGCGAGCAGCTCGGCGAGGAGCGCATCCGGCTGCCAGCCGTCCGGCGCGTCGAGCAGTTCCGCGGCGCTCCAGCCGCGGAGGACGTTGACCGAGCCGCCCCAGACGTGGATGACCTGGCCGGTGATCGCCTGCGCCTCGTCGGCGCAGAGCGCGACGACGACGGCGGAGACGTTGGCGGGGTCGAGTGGGTCGAAGCCCTCGGGCGGCGCGTCCATCTGGAACGTCTCCTCGGTCATGCGGGTGCGCGCGTTCGGCGCGAGGCAGTTCACGGTGACGCCGTAGCGCTGCAGCTCCTGCGCGGCGATGATCGTGAAGCCGGCGATGCCCGCCTTCGCCGCGCCGTAGTTCGTCTGGCCGACGTTTCCGAAGACGCCCGACGGGCTGGACGTGTTGACGACGCGGCCGCGCACCTCCTCGCCCGACTTCGACCGCTCGCGCCAGTAGGTCGCCGCATGCTGCGTGGGCGCGAAGTGACCCTTGAGGTGAACGGCGATCACCGAGTCCCACTCCTCCTCGGTCATGTTCACGAGCATCCGGTCGCGGAGGATCCCGGCGTTGTTGACGAGGATGTCGAGCCGGCCGAACTCGTCGATGGCCTGCTGCACCAGGCGCCCGGCGCCGGCGAAGTCCGCGACGTTCTCGCCGTTCGTGGACGCCTCGCCGCCCACAGCGCGGATCTCCTCGACGACCTCCCCCGCCGGGCCGGGGTCGGAGCCCTCGCCCGCGAGGCCCGCGCCGAGGTCGTTGACGACGACCTTCGCGCCGGCGGCGGCGAGCGCGAGCGCGTGCGAGCGCCCGATCCCGCGCCCCGCACCGGTGACGATCGCGACCTTGCCGCTCAGATCGGGCACGGCGAGAGCTTATTCGCCCTCGGAGCGCTCGAGGTAGTTCGGGCTCGCGATCCGAAGTCGCTTCTCGACGTCCGCCTTCACGCGGGCGTGCGTCCCGGCCGGTACGTCGCCCGCCCGGATCCGGGCCGCGAGCTCCCGTTGCTCCGCGTCGGCCTCCGGCGGCAGCGTCGCGAGCTCGCGCCGGACGATGCCGAGCGCGTTCAGCGCCACGAGCGTCCGGAAGCGAAGGCGGTGGTCGTCGAGCGTGGGGAGGATCTCGCCCGCGAGGAACTCATCGATCGCCTCGGCGAGCTCGTCCGCGGTCGGCCGCTCGCTCACGCGACGCCCTGCCTCTCGAGCAGGTGGCAGATCTCGTACTCGACCTCGGCGCCGAGCCGGCCGAGAATGGCGAGCTCGACGCTCCGGTCCTGGCCCGTGAGGTGGCGCTGCGCCTGCGTGAGGCAGCCGACCGCCCAGGCGACGTTTCCCGCGAGCTCCCAGTGGTCGAGCTCCTCCGGGCGCACGTCGAAGCCGGTCAGCTCGTTGTAGCGCCCGAGGTACGGCTCGACGTCGCCGACGCCGCCGAGCCGCTTCTCGGGCACGCCGAAGCGCCACGCGCGGACGAGCGCGAACGAGAGGTCGCGGGCCGGGTCGTCGAGATGGGCGAACTCCCAGTCGAGCACGCCGACGAGTCCCGTCTCGCCGACGACGAGGTTGCCGATCCGGAAGTCGCCGTGGACGACGACGGGATCGCGCGGCGGCGGTCGGTGCTCGCGCAGCCACCAGAGGCCGAGCTCGATCGCCGGGTGCGGCTCGCCGACCTCGTCGAGCTCCTCCACGAGCCGGTCGATCGACGCCTCCGCGAGGAACGGCAGCTCGTGCGGGGGGAGGGCGTGGATCTTCGCCAGCTCCTCGGCCATCTCGACCGGCAGCCGCTCGGGGACGGTCATGCGCACGATGCGGCGTCCGATCGTCTCGCCCTCCAGCCGCTCCATGACGAACGCCTCGCGCCCCTCCAGATCCTCGATGTACGCGACGGGCCGCGGCGCCTTGACGCCCGCCTCGTGCGCAACGCGCAGCACCTCGAACTCGTGTCGCAGCGAGAGCGTGTGCCGGTGGATCACGCCGCCGCCCGCGCGGCGCACGAGCAGCGGCTCGCCGCCCGCGTCCACGGCCCACGCCTCCTTCGACGCGCCGCCCGCGACCAGCACGGGCTCGGAGATCGGCCCCAGCACCGCCTCGAGTGCCTCGCGCATGTCTGCGATCATCGCCGCTGTGGAGGAGAGGCGCGAGCGCGTGCGCGCGTTCATGGAGGAGCACGTCTATCCGAACGAGCCGGCGCTCATGCGGGAGGACGACGCTGCCGACGCGCTCGTGCGCGAGTTGCAGCAGAAGGCGAAGGACGCGGGCCTCTGGGCGCCGCACCTGCCGGTGGAGGCGGGAGGCTCCGGCAGCGGCTTCCTCGAGTACGCGCACCTCAACGAGGAGATCGGTCGCAGCTTCATCGCGCAGCTCGTCTTCGGCTGCCAGGCGCCGGACGCCGGAAACGCCGAGATCCTCCACCTCTACGGCTCCGACGAGCAGAAGGAGCGCTTCCTCCGGCCGCTCGTCTCCGGCGAGGTGCGCTCGTTCTTCGGCATGACCGAGCCGGAGGTGGCGGGCTCCGATCCGACCCTGCTGCGCGGGCGCGCCGTTCGGGACGGCGACGAGTGGGTGATCGACGCGCACAAGTGGTTCTCCTCGGGAGCGGACGGCGCGGCGTTCGGCGTCGTCATGGTCGTGACCGAGCCGGAGGCCGAGCCACACGCGCGCGCCTCGATGATCCTCGTCCCGACCGACACGCCCGGCTACGAGCTCGTGCGCCGCATCCCGGTCATGGGCCACGAGGGGCGCGGCTGGGGGACGCACTGCGAGACGCGCTTCACCGGCGTCCGCGTGCCGCTCTCGAACATGCTCGGCGAGCCGGGCGCCGGGTTCCGGATCGCGCAGAAGCGGCTCGGCCCCGGTCGCATCCACCACGTCATGCGCTGGCTCGGGCAGATGGAGCGCGCGTTCGAGCTCATGTGCGAGCGGGCGCTCGACCGCGAGGCGTTCGGCGGCCCGCTCGCCGAGAAGCAGACCGTCCAGAACTGGATCGCAGAGTCGGCCGCCGACATCCAGGCGTGCCGGCTGATGACGCTTCAGGCCGCGCACCGGCTGGACGAGGGCAACCAGGCGCGCGTCGAGATCTCGCTCATCAAGTTCTTCGCCGCGCGCGTGCTCGGCGAGGTGCTCGACCGCGCGATCCAGGTACACGGCGGCCTGGGCCTCACCGAGGACACGCCGCTCGCGCTCATGTGGCGGATGGCCCGCGGCGGACGGATCTACGACGGGCCGGACGAGGTGCACAAGGCCGTCGTCGCGCGCCGGATCCTGCGCTCGTTCGAGGAGGGGGAAAGCTGGCGCTTCACGTAGTCCTCGAGGGTCCGCGCGTCCGGCTGGTCCCGCTCGAGCCCCGTCACGAGGAGGAGCTCTGGCAGGTCGCGCAGGACCCGCGCACGTGGCGCTGGATGCGTTTCAACGGCTACGAGCGCGAAGAGTTCCGCCGCTTCTTCGCGTCCGTGGACATGGGCTTCCTCCACTACCTCGACGGCGAGCTCGTCGGGCACACGAACTTCCTCAACGACCGGCCCGAGGACCGCGTCGTCGAGATCGGGAACACGTGGCTCAACCCGAAAGCGTGGGGGACGGACGCGAACACCGAGGCGAAGTACCTGCTCCTCCGCCATGCGTTCGAGGACGAGGGCTACTTCCGCGTCGAGTTCAAGACCGACGCCTCGAACGAGCGCTCGCGGCCCGCGCTCGAGAAGGTCGGCGCCACGTTCGAAGGCGTCGCCCGCAAGCACCAAGTCGTCCGCGGCGGCGAGCGGCGCGACTCCGCGTGGTACGCGGTGATCGACGACGAGTGGCCCGCGGCGAAGACGAGCCTCGAGCGGCGGCTGGGGCTGCGGGAGTGAGCGTCGAGGTCGTCTACGAGACGCACTCCACGAGCGAGGACAACGAGGCGGGGATCGCGACCGGCGCGCTGCCGGGGAGGCTCTCGGCGGCCGGGCGCGAGCAGGCACGGGAGCTCGGAGAGCGCCGGCGCGACAACGGGATCTCGGTCGTCTTCACCTCCGATCTCGGGCGCGCCGTCGAGACGGCCGAGATCGCGTTCGCCGGCTCGTCGCTCCTGATCGTCCAGGACGCGCGCCTCCGCGAGTGCGACTACGGCGAGCTGAACGGGACGCGGGAGCCGGTACACGACCGGGCCAAGCGCATCGACGTGCCCTACCCGGGCGGCGAGAGCTGGCGGCTGGCGGTGGAGCGCGTTACGGGGTTCCTCGAGGAGCTGCGGAGCGAGCGTGATGGCGAGCGCGTCCTCGTGATCGACCACATTGCGACGCACCTCGCCCTCGAGGTGGTCGTGAACGGCCGCGAGCTCGAGGATCTGATCGGCGAGCCGTTCACCTGGCAGCCCGGCTGGGAGTACGTCCTCTAGTTGCCCTTCGGTGGATCCTCGTCGGCTAGATGTGTTCGGGAAGACCGAAGCGGCCGGGCAGTGCGGGGTCGGCGAAGAGGGTGATCTCGTCGACCTTGCTGCCGCTCAAGGCGAGGACGATCATGCCCCAGGGCTGCGAGCGCAGGTAGCAGCCGAAGGCCGGCTGGCCGTTGGCGCGGGTCGCGCGTACCTGTAGCGGGGCGCCGCGGATCTCGGCGCCGCGGTCGAGGTACACGCCGATTGCTTCTCGTCCGATGAGCTCGCCCGGCTGCGGCGGCATGGTCACACGAGCGTCGGAGCTCAGCAGAGTGAGGAGGCGCGCCGTGTCGCCGGCTTCGAAGGCATCGCTGAAGGTGGCGAGAAGGTTCCGTTCGGTCGGCGAGTCGGGAAGCGGCGCCTGCTGGCGCTCGACGGTGTACGAGTCGAGCGCTGTGCGTGCGCGTTGGAGCGCGGCTTTGACCGACTGCGGCGTCGTCTCGAGGATCGAGGCGGCCTCGTCGGTGTGGAAGCCGAGCACGTCGCGCAGCACGAGCGCTGCGCGCTGCTTCGCGGGCAGCTGCTGCAGCGCGACGATGAACGAGAGCTGGATCGCTTCGCGCTGCTCGTAGCGTGCCTCAGGTCCAGGAGCGGGATCCGGAAGCGCGCTGTCCGCGTATGGCTCGAGCCAGCTGGGCTCGACGGCGCGGCGAATTCTTGACGGTCTCATGGTGTTCTCCGTGGCGGGACGGCGCCCGCGTTCGCGAATTGCGTTGAGACTCCGGTTGGTTGCGATCCGGTAGAGCCAGGAGCGCAGCGACGCCCGCTCCTCGAAACCGTCGAGTCCACGCCAGGCGGCAAGCAGCGTTTCCTGAACGATGTCCTCCGCGTCCTGCACCGAGCCGAGCAGCCGGTAGCAATGCAGCTGGAGCTCGCGCCGGACCGGCTCGACCAGCGTCGCGAACGCGCGCTCGTCTCCTCCCTTGGCCCGCTCGAGATCGAGGGTCACGGGTCAATGACACCAGGTCTGCCGCCAACGGACCGGCGGTCCGTTTCGCGGCGTCGCGGTGTCTCGACGCTCATGCAGAAGCAGTCTTCCTTCACACGGGTGCTCGCCGCTTGGCGCACGGGCCTCCCCAGGCCGGTCCTCCTTCTCCAAGCCGGGAACGCGCTCAACTATCTCGGCACCGGGCTGATCCTTCCGTTCGAGATCGTCTACCTCCACGCGGTTCGCGGCTTCTCGACGGCGACCGCGGGGCTCGTGCTGGCGACGGTCATGGGCACGGCCGCAGTGGTGACGCTCCCTTCGGGGGCGCTGCTCGATCGTCTCAGTGCGAAGCGGCTCCTCGGCGCGGGCAACGTCGTGAACGCGCTCGGCTACGGAGGCTTGGCGTTCGTCGATCGCCCGTGGCAGGGATTCGTCTGCTCGGCCGTCGGCGGCGCCGGGTTCGGATTCGTGGGGACAGCAGGCCAGGTCCTCACGCTGACCCTCGTCCCGGCGGAGCAGCGCGCCGCATCGACCGCGCTCCGC